>NZ_JBSHBL010000063.1:0-60207 GCF_053611985.1 Streptomyces sp. NPDC054770 | reverse complement strand
CGTGGGCTCGTTGATGTGTTGAAGAGTGAGCTCGGCCTGTGGTAGTAGCACCGGTAGTGCCGGTGGTCGTCGCACCGGTAGTGCCGGTGGTGGTGGCCCCGGTAGTGCCGGCCGTCGTGGTGGCACCCGTGGTGCCGGTGGTCGTGGCACCGGTGGTGCCGGTGGTCGTGGCACCGGTGGTGCCGGTGGTCGTGGCACCGGTGGTGCCGGTGGTCGTCGCACCCGTGGTGCCGGTGGTCGTGGCACCGGTAGTGCCGGCCGTCGTGGTGGCACCCGTGGTGCCGGTCGCGCACTGCGGCCGGGTGATCGTGTTGGTGTCCAGCGTCACGGCACCGTTACGGGCCAGCGCCCGTCCCTCGATGGTCGCGCTCGTGGTGGCAGTGATCGAGGTCATGGCCAGGATGTTGCCCACGAAGGCGGTGCTGGTGCCAAGAGTGGCCGAACTACCCACCTTCCAGAACACATTGCACGGCGAGGCGCCGTTGATGAGGGACACGCTGCTGCCGGACGCCGTCGTCAGCCCCGAACCGATCTGGAACACCCAGACGGCGTTGGGGTCCCCGTGGGCATTCAGGGTGAGGGTGCCGGTGAGCCCGAGAGTGGTGGAGGCTGTGTAGACGCCCGGATCCAGCTCCAGGCCACCGGCGTCCGGGGGAAGTGCCCCGTCGGAGGGCTGCCCGGCAGCGTCGTCGTACGCCGTGATCAGGTCGGTCTGGGCGTCCTGAGCCACAGTGTCCGCAGAGTGCTGGGTCCCGTTCACCACGGCGGGCGGCCCGTATCCGGTGATGGACGTTCCCGGAGACACTCCGACATCCCCGGTAATCACCGAGGGGCCGGTGTTGGTGGTTGCCGAACCGGCCAGTACCGCGAAGCTGTCCGCCCTGCCCAGATCTACAAACGTGGCGAGGGCACTTGCCTGTGTCGGCGACACAGCGACTACGACAGCGGAGATCACCACGGCAAGTACCGCCGCGATCCATACCGACAAAGCGCGCCGCAGGGGCGCGACAGGGAAATTGGGCGTCATCGAAGGGCCAGCTCCTGTGAGGGGATGGAGACGTATTTGGCGGTTCTCGGTCACATTGAATCGCCTGTCTCTGCCCCCGGCATATTACGCAGGCGCATGCTCCAACTTGCAACTCATGCGCGTGTTTTCGCCCGACCTGGCGAGCCGATCACAAATGCTCAGAAAATTTTTAATAGGCCGAATGGTCGTTCCTGCTTGGTCGAGACGGGCGACGCGGTGACGTAGCTTCCCAGGTCAGCCCAGGCAGCAAGGAAATTCGTGCATCCGTAGCCCCTCGGCCGATACCACCCCCATCCGACACCCGAGGCCTCACCGGCGTGTTGAGTAAATGAGCAGCTCCGCGATTCTCTCCGGAGGAGATTCGTATCACTGGCGGAGCGGAAGGAGTACCGCGAGAAGATCACGAAGGCTTTGCGGGAGGCCAGGGAGGGGAACCGATTTCTGCGTGTCACCGGAGCGGTACTTCCCCGCAATCCAGGCACTCGCGAAGAGGACTTCACCACAGCCTGCACCCATCTTTCGGTGACGATCCGATCAGTTGACCAGGTCACTGGCAATGATCGCCCTGACGCACCAAGGCCTTGGCGCATGCAAGCGCCGAGGAATAAGAGCACGGCTTACGTCAGTGATCATTTGGAAGGGCGGCCCATCCACCGGCAGACTGTGGCGTATGAGATCCACGACGCCGCCCTTGGCCTGCTCGGACAAGGACACGTCACGATGCGCGACATGGTGACCCGTCAGCCCTGGCCCACCGATGGCCCGGACCATCCCATGTGCGGCGCCGTGTCTCGTCATCCGCTGCGCTCGGCGCCCAGCGTTCCGCCCACGAGGTTGGCGTCATGACGACCGCGGTCGTCGTCGGTGGCGGGCCCAACGGGCTCGCCGCTGCGGCCCTCCTCGCGCGGGACGGCCTGGACGTCACGCTGCTGGAGGCCGCCGACGAGGTCGGCGGCGGCACGCGCAGCCACGAGGCGATCCTGCCCGGCCTGCTGCACGACCACTGTTCGGCCATCCACCCCATGGCCGTCACCTCGCCCGCGCTCCGGGTCCTCGGCCTCGAACGCCACGGGCTGCGCTGGCGGCTGCCGGAGATCGACTGTGTGCACCCGCTGGACGACGGGACGGCCGGGGTCCTGCTGCGCTCCGTCACGGAGACCGCCGCCGGGCTCGGCCCGGACGGCCGCCGCTACCGGGCCCTGGTGGAGCCCTTGGTGCGGCGCTGGGACGCCCTCGCGCACGACGTGATGGGTCCGCTGCTGCGGATCCCGGCGCACCCGCTGCTGCTCGCCCGGTTCGGCCTCCCGGCCGTGCTGCCTCCCGCGATCCTCGCGCGCCTCTTCCGGACCCCACAGGCCCAGGCTCTGTGGGCCGGGGTAGCGGCGCACGCGTTCCGCCCATTCTGGGACCCGCTCGTCTCAGCGATCGGGCTCGGCATCCTCACCTCCGGCCACGCAGCCGGGTGGGCCGTCGCCGAGGGCGGCTCGCAGTCCATCGCCCGCAGCATGGCCGCAGCTCTCCTCGCCGCCGGCGGCACGATCGAGACCGGCGTGCGAATCACCGCCCGGCAGCAGATCCCGCCCGCTGACGTGACTCTGCTAGACCTCGACCCCGGTCAGGTCGCCGCCCTCTACGGCGACAGGCTGCCCGCCCGCGTGACGGGCGCGTACCGGCGCTTCCGCCGTGGCCCTGGCGCCTTCAAGGTGGACCTGGCCGTCGAGGGCGGCGTGCCCTGGAGGGACGAGCGGGCACGACGGGCCGGGACCGTGCACCTCGGTGGGCCGCTCGCCGAAGTGGCCCGGACGGAACGGGACGTGACGCAGGGCCGGATGCCCGAGCGGCCCTTCGTCCTGGTCGGCCAGCAGTACCTTGCCGACCCCTCCCGGTCGGTCGGCGACGTCCACCCCGTCTGGACGTACGCCCACGTCCCGCACGGCTACGACGGCGATGCCACGGAGGCGATCCTCCGGCAGCTCGAACGCTTCGCCCCCGGCGTACACGAACGAATCGTGGGCCGGCACGTCACCCGCCCCGCCGACTTCGCAGCGGCCAACCCCAACTTCACCGGCGGCGACATCCTCACCGGAGCGAAGACAGTCTCCCAGCTCCTCCTGGGCGCCCGCCCGGCGCTGGACCCCTACGCCACTGGCCTGCCCGGAGTGTTCCTGTGCTCAGCGGCCACCCCACCCGGCCCTGGGGTGCACGGCATGTGCGGCGCCGGGGCGGCGGCATCAGCACTGCGCCACCTGGGGGGCCGCCCGACCTGGCAGGCTCAGGAGCGCTCCCAGGACTCGCGCACGTAGAAGCGCTCCCCGCTCGTGCAGCCCAGGCCATCGGAGACCTGCTCGGACCCCGGGTTCCAGCCCACGGCACCGTCGACCTTGCGGCCGAGTTCGATCAGACGGTTGCTCTCCGTCCACGTGTGGTAGGAGCCCCGGCCCTCGACGAGCGATGCCCCCGCCCTCCCCGAGCTGAACATCTGCCGCTCGATCCCACAAGGTGGGCCGTCATCTGATGACGGCCCACCTGGATAGCCCGTGGCCGCCCCGGCCCACTCCAGTCCGAGGCTGGCCAGTTACCCGAGCATGTCCTCCGTGACCCTCCCACACCGCGCCTTCGTATTCGTCAGGAACACTCCCGGCGATATCTCGGTGCCGCCGCAGGCTCCGTCGGGCTCTCGCCGCTGACCTTTAGGCCAAGCCCCAAGTCAGCACGCAACGGCCCCACACCAGCGCCACCCCATCAACAACCAAGACTCATCCGGTACTTGCCGGGTGAGACTTGTTCCATGTGCGAGTGCTCAGCCTGTCAGTCTGGATAGTCTTCCTTGACAACGCTACGTACCCGCACTGACCAGCCAAACCAGCGCCAAACTCACCAGCCCCACCCCTTTGTTCGGGGTGGGGCTGGTGAATTTGGCCGACGAGGGGTCAGAGCCCGCCCTCCGTCATTCCGTGCACCGCCGGGATCGTCCCGAGGCGGCCCTTCTGGAAGTCCTCGAAGGCCTGCTGGAGCTCTGCCTGGGTGTTCATGACGAACGGGCCGTAGTGGGCCATCGGCTCACGGATCGGCTGTCCGCCGAGGAGCACGACCTCCAGGTCCGGCGTGTGCGAGTCCTGCTGCTCGTCCGCGCGGACGGTCAGGGACGAACCCGCGCCGAAGACCGCGGTCTGGCCCAGGTGGATCGGCCGGCGATCCGCACCCACAGAACCCTTTCCGGCAAGCACATACGCCAGAGCGTTGAAGTCCTCACGCCAGGGCAGCGTGATCTCCGCGCCCGGCGCCAGCGTCGCGTGCACCATGCTGATCGGGGTGTGGGTGACACCGGGACCCTTGTGGCCGTCCAGCTCACCGGCGATGACCCGCAGCAGCGCGCCGCCGTCCGGGGTGGTGAGCAGCTGGACCGTGCCACCGCGGATGTCCTGGTAGCGCGGGGCCATCATCTTGTCCTTGGCCGGGAGGTTCACCCACAGCTGGAGGCCGTGGAAGAGCCCGCCGGACACGACGAGGGACTCCGGCGGGGCCTCGATGTGGAGGAGACCGGCACCGGCCGTCATCCACTGGGTGTCACCGTTGGTGATGGTGCCACCGCCACCGTTGCTGTCCTGGTGGTCGAAGATCCCGTCGATGATGTAGGTGACGGTCTCGAAGCCGCGGTGCGGGTGCCAGGGGGTGCCCTTGGGCTCGCCCGGCGCGTACTCCACCTCACCCATCTGGTCCATCATGATGAACGGGTCGAGATGGCGGTAGTGGATCCCCGCGAACGCCCGGCGCACCGGGAAACCCTCGCCCTCGAAACCGCTCGGCGCGGTCGTGACGCCGAGCACGGGACGGGACACGGCGTCGGCCGACGCGGTCACCCGGGGCAGGGTCAACGGGTTCTCGACAGTCACTGCAGGCATGTTGGCTCCTCCTTGTGCGCCCAGTTTAGTTGAGCGTTGAACTTTCTGCCACCCCTAACGACGAAGGCCCGGAGGACATTCCCTCCGGGCCGGTCATCCCCCGTTCGGTGGATCAGTTGCTGAAGTAGAGGTACTTCCACCCGCCGTAGGTGGTCGAGTTCACGGTGTCGCCGGACGCCCCGTTGACGTACACCGAACGCATCCGCGCCCGGACACCGGACTCACCGGGGGCGTCGAACTGCACGGACGACTTGCCGCTCGTGCCGAGCTTGAAGTACTCGGAGTCCGTCGAGTACCACTTCCCCTGGTAGTAGACCTCCAGGTCAAGACGGTGCTCACGGCCCGGGTAGTAGGTCATGGTCGTGTTGAACACCGGGCCGGTGTTCTTGTGGAACCAGTAGTACGAGGTCGAACCGATCTTCGCCGTCTTGTAGTACTTGGAGAGAGAGGTGGAGATCTTGACCCGCGCGTAGGCCGTGGCCTTCACGGTCTTCGGCGCGTACCGGGCGTCGCCGTCGAAGACCGCGGAGACGGCCGTGTCACGGGTCATGTCGACCCAGGCGGCGATGTTCCCGTGGGAGTCCACCTTGCCGGTCTTGATCAGCTTGTTCGGCTTGTCGCCGCCGAAGGGGTCCGCGTAGATCTTGACCGAGCGGTTCTTGTACGTCGTCCCGAGGTGGGCGGTGAACTTCACGTCGGTGCCGTAGTTGTACAGCTTGCCGTTGTTGTTCAGGCTCAGGCTCGTCCCCGCACGGGAGACCGCGACCTTGTCGGAGGCGGTGGCCGTGGTGTGCCCGGCGTCGCCCGCGTAGGTCACCTTGTAGGTGACCGTGCCGCCGGCCGGCGGGGTGTCGGTGAAGGAGTAGGTGCCGTCCGCCTTGACGGTGACGGCGGCGAGCGCCTTGCCGCCGGGGCTCTCGACGTCGGTGCGGGTCACGGAGAGCTTGGCACCGGCGGGCAGCGGGATGGTCGCCGACAGCTTGCCGGTGACGGTGAGCTTCTTGGCGCGGGGCGCCGAGCTCGGGGCGTTGACCGTGAGCGTCGGCACGTTGAGCGTCGGCTGGGTCAGGACCTTGAGCGTGTAGGAGCCGCCGTTCGGCGCCAGCGCGAAGATCCGCGAGGAGTCCGGCGCCCAGCGCAGGTTGCCGGTGGTGTAGTCGGTCGAGGTGCCGACGTTGTAGGTGCGCAGCGGCGTGCTGGTGTCGGGCCGGTAGACCGTGACCTTGCCGGAGTTGAACTGGGCGACCAGGCCGTTCGGCGCGACGTCGGCGCTCCACGCGCCGGGGTAGGAGCCGGCCTTGCTGAACTTGCCGTCCGCCCACGCGTCCCGGTCGGTGCCGTTGATCAGCACCTGGTCCGCGCCGGGGACGAGGTCGATGTCGGAGATGCCGCTGTTCAGGGTGTAGTCGCCGTTGTACCAGGCGGTGAGCTTCGCGGTGCCGTCCGAGACGTCGAGGACGGCCATGGAGTCGGTGGAGATGCCGGTCTCCCCGACGGCCAGCAGGCCCGGCCGGGCCGGGTCGGTGTCCAGCAGCCCCTGGCCCCAGATGCCGGAGGAGGTGCCCTCGGTGGGGAACTGCGTCATCGCGACCGGGTCGGTCCCGCCCGCCGGGTCCACCGCCGGGTCGATGGACCCGATGTCGCCGTCCCACTGGTCGCCGTACGAGAACCACGCCTTGCCGCCGGCGAAGGCCAGGTGGCGTGGGCCGGTGTCGGTCGGGATGCTGTACGTCGTCTTCACGTCCAGCGTGGCCGCGTCGAGGGCGAGGACCTGATGGGTGTTGGGCAGGGCCGCGTACAGGGTGGAGCCGTCGTCCGACAGGGCCAGGTCGCTGACGCTGCCGAGGCCGGCGTCCGAGTCGACGAGGGTGCCGCTGTAGTCCGAGGCGACGATCCTGCCGTTCGCCGCGTCGCCGACGAACACCCGCTGGAGGGCGCCGTCCACGACGAAACCGCCGATGTTCGTGACGGTGGCGGCGGCCGCCGAGGCGGTCCCCGCCGCCACGACGCTCAGCGCCGCCGAGCTGAAGACGACCGCGAGCGCCGTCGCGACCGAAGTGCTGCGCATGCGCACAGTGATGAAACCCCCAGTGAGAACCCGGGACTGCCGGGTGGATGACAGCGCCGCGCGGCACCCGGACACGACCGCCTGAGAGCGGTTGAGCGCGGGGCGCGGCTGCCAGGGGGCAGCCTATGGCATGGCTGTGACAAACAGGGGGTGAGTTCCGACCGG
This sequence comes from Streptomyces sp. NPDC054770, assembly GCF_053611985.1. Taxonomy (NCBI): domain Bacteria; kingdom Bacillati; phylum Actinomycetota; class Actinomycetes; order Kitasatosporales; family Streptomycetaceae; genus Streptomyces; species Streptomyces sp. NPDC054770. The sequence goes on along the minus strand of NZ_JBSHBL010000063.1, from coordinate 53,045 downwards.
GATGAGTTTCCGGAGGACGTCGTGAAGGCGTCGTGAGGGCGTGGCGAGGGCGCGGCGAGGGTGTGGTCCGGAGCTCGGCGCCTAGCCGTACATCCGGCGCATCGCGAACTCCACCATCTGCTCGACCGCCTTCGCGTCGAAGACCATCCGGTGCTCGCCCTCCATGTCCAGGACGAACCCGTAGCCGGTCGGGAGGAGGTCGATCACCTCCGAGCCGGTGATCACGAAGTACTTGGACTCCTTGCCCGCGTACCGGCGCAGCTCCTTCAGCGAGGTGAACATCGGGATCACCGGCTGCTGGGTGTTGTGCAGCGCCAGGAATCCAGGGTTGTCGCCGCGCGGGCAGTACACCTTGGACGTGGCGAAGACCTGCTGGAAGTCCTCGGCGGTCACCTGCCCCGTGGTGAAGGCACGCACCGCGTCGGCGAGCGAGGGCGGGGACGGCTCGGGGTAGAGCGGCGCCTGCTGGCCGTACCCGCCGAGACCGCCGGCCATCGGCTGCTGCGGGGAGGCGTACGGCTGCTGGGCCGCGCTCCCGTCCATGGGCTGGCCGTATCCATACATGCGCGCAAGCCTACCGAGACGCGCGGGGTCTGGGAGAAGGTAGACCCTTCTCACACTTCGCCCGATGGGGGTTGCGTCTTATTACCGACGGGTAGCATCATCGGGACCACTCGTTGGTATGTGAAAGCTTGCGCGAGGATTCAGTGCCTCGCCGATCCGGATACGGAGCCGTCACCATGGGGCACTACAAGTCCAATCTCCGCGACATCGAATTCAACCTGTTCGAAGTGCTCGGGCGCGACAAGCTGTACGGCACCGGCCCGTTCGCCGAGATGGACACCGACACCGCGAAGAGCGTCCTGGAGGAGCTGACCCGGCTCGCCGAGAACGAGCTGGCGGAGTCCTTCGCCGACGCCGACCGCAACCCCCCGGTCTTCGACCCGGAGACCAACACCGCGCCGGTCCCGGCGTCCTTCAAGAAGAGCTACAAGGCCTTCATGGACTCCGAGTACTGGCGCCTGGGCCTGCCCGAGGAGATCGGCGGCACCACCGCCCCGCCGTCGCTCATCTGGTCGTACGCGGAGCTGGTCCTGGGCGCCAACCCGGCCGTGTGGATGTACTCCTCCGGCCCGGCGTTCGCCCGCATCCTCTTCGAGGAGGGCACCGAGGAGCAGAAGAAGTGGGCGCAGCTCGCCGTGGACCGGACCTGGGGTTCGACCATGGTGCTCACCGAGCCCGACGCGGGTTCGGACGTCGGCGCCGGCCGTACCAAGGCGGTCCAGCAGGAGGACGGCTCCTGGCACATCGAGGGCGTGAAGCGCTTCATCACCTCGGGTGAGCACGACATGGAGGAGAACATCCTCCACTACGTGCTGGCCCGCCCCGAGGGTGCCGGCCCGGGCACCAAGGGGCTGTCCCTCTTCCTCGTCCCGAAGTACCTGTTCGACTTCGAGACCGGCGAGCTGGGCGAGCGCAACGGCGTCTACGCGACGAACGTCGAACACAAGATGGGCCTGAAGGCCTCCAACACCTGCGAGATGACCTTCGGCGACCGCCACCCGGCCAAGGGCTGGCTGATCGGCGACCGGCACGACGGCATCCGCCAGATGTTCCGGATCATCGAGTTCGCCCGGATGATGGTCGGCACGAAGGCCATCTCCACGCTCTCCACCGGCTACCTGAACGCCCTGGAGTACGCCAAGGAGCGCGTCCAGGGTCCGGACCTCGCGAACTTCATGGACAAGACCGCGCCCAAGGTCACCATCACCCACCACCCCGACGTGCGCCGCTCGCTGATCACGCAGAAGGCCTACGCCGAGGGCATGCGGGCGCTGGTGCTGTACACCGCCTCGGTCCAGGACGCCATCGCCGTCAAGGAGGCGAACGGCGAGGACCCGAAGACCGAGCACGCGCTCAACGACCTGCTCCTGCCGATCGTCAAGGGCTACGGCTCCGAGAAGGGCTACGAGCAGCTCGCCCAGTCGCTGCAGACCTTCGGCGGCTCCGGCTTCCTGCAGGAGTACCCGATCGAGCAGTACATCCGCGACGCCAAGATCGACACCCTGTACGAGGGCACCACCGCGATCCAGGGCCAGGACTTCTTCTTCCGGAAGATCGTCCGCAACCAGGGCGCGGCGCTGAACTCCCTCGCCGAGGACATCAAGAAGTTCCTGGCGCTCGGCACCGGCGGCGAGGAGCTGGCGGGCGCCCGCGAGCACCTCGCGAAGGCCGCCGTCGAGCTGGAGGCGATCGTCGGCCTGATGCTGACCGACCTCGCGGCCACCGAGCAGGACGTCAAGAACATCTACAAGGTGGGCCTCAACACCAGCCGCCTGCTGCTCGCCTCCGGTGACGTGATCGTCGGCTACCTGCTGCTCAAGGGCGCCGCGATCGCCGCCGAGAAGCTGGAGACGGCCTCTTCGAAGGACAAGCCGTTCTACACCGGCAAGATCGCGGCGGCTAAGTTCTTCGCGGCCAACGTGCTGCCCGGCGTCACCCTGGCCCGCAAGATCGCGGCCGACGTGGACCTCGACCTGATGGAACTGGACGAGGCCGCCTTCTGACCGTCGCGGCCGACCGAGTCGCCCACGGTGGCCCGCTCCCTCTCCGGGGAGCGGGCCACCGTACGTCGTTAAGGTGAGGCACATGAGCGCACCCTCCCGCTTCGACCGCGGCCACACCGACGACCTGATGTCCTTCCTCGCGGCGAGCCCCACGCCGTACCACGCCGTGGCGAACGCCGGCGAACGGCTGGAGAAGGCCGGTTTCCGGCAGGTCGCCGAGACGGACGCCTGGGACACGGAGACTTCGGCGGCCGGCGGCAGGTACGTGCTGCGCGGCGGCGCGATCATCGCCTGGTACGTCCCGGAGGGCGCCGCGCCCCACACGCCGTTCCGGATCGTCGGCGCCCACACCGACTCCCCGAACCTGCGGGTCAAGCCCCGCCCGGACACCGGGGCGCACGGCTTCCGCCAGGTCGCCGTGGAGATCTACGGCGGACCGCTCATGAACTCCTGGCTCGACCGGGACCTGGGCCTGGCCGGCCGGCTCAGCCTGCGCGACGGCTCCACCCGGCTCGTCGACGTGAACCGGCCGCTGCTGCGGGTGCCCCAGCTCGCCATCCACCTGGACCGTTCGGTCAGCAGCGAGGGCCTCAAGCTCGACAAGCAGCGCCACCTCCAGCCGGTCTGGGGCCTCGGCGACGACGTCCGCGACGGCGACCTGATCGCCTTCCTGGAGCAGGAGTCGGGCCTGCCGGCCGGCTCGGTGACCGGCTGGGACCTGATGACCTACGCCGTCGAACCGCCCGCCTACCTGGGCCGCGACCAGGAGCTGATGGCCGGCCCCCGGATGGACAACCTGCTGTCCGTGCACGCCGGTACGGCGGCCCTGGCGGCCGTGGCGACGGGCGCCGGCCCGGAGCTGCCCTGCATCCCCGTCCTCGCCGCCTTCGACCACGAGGAGACCGGCTCCCAGTCGGACACCGGCGCGGACGGGCCGCTGCTCGGCAGCGTGCTGGAGCGCTCGGTGCTGGCGCGCGGCGGGTCCTACGAGGACCGTGCCAGAGCCTTCGCGGCCACCGTCTGCCTCTCCTCCGACACCGGGCACGCCGTCCACCCCAACTACGCCGAGCGGCACGACCCCACGCACCACCCCCGCCTCAACGGCGGCCCGATCCTCAAGGTCAACGTCAACAACCGCTACGCGACCGACGGTTCGGGCCGCGCGGTATTCGCCGCCGCCTGCGACAAGGCCGGTGTGCCGTTCCAGAACTTCGTCTCCAACAACTCCATGCCCTGCGGCACCACGATCGGCCCGATCACCGCGGCCCGCCACGGCATCCGGACCGTCGACATCGGCGCGGCCATCCTCTCCATGCACAGCGCCCGCGAACTGTGCGGCGCCGACGACCCGTTCCTGCTGGCGAACGCGCTGGTGGCGTTCCTGGAGGGGTAGTTGCGCGGCGGGGTCGCACATACCCCGGCCGCCCCCGGGTACCCGGCGGGAACCGGAAGCACCGGACCTGAAGGGAAGGCGACACTCATGGGGCTCGGCGGGTGCATCATCCTCATCGCCGTGGGGGCCATCCTCACGTTCGCGACCGACTGGCACATGCAGGGCGTCAACCTCGATGTCGTCGGCCTGATCCTGATGGCCGTCGGGATCATCGGCGTCGCCACGTTCAGCAGCATCGCCCGGCGCCGCCGGGTCGTCGTGCCGCCGACGGCCGTGGTCGACGAAGAGCGGCATCACGGGCGTGACGGATACGGCAGCGGGTACGGCGCGTAAGGGACACAGCCACACCCACAGGGTCATCACAGGCAACCGTGAGCAATCCGTTACAGCATTCAACTATTCGAGTTGTAGGGGTTTCGTGAAGACTGTGGATCACTGACGGTTCCGGAACATCGACTTCCGGATCCACCACGGTCTTCACGACAGGGGGTACCGAGCCGTGCGCCGTCACGCCACGCGCCGTGCCCACGCCGCGCCCGAGGAGCCGGGCGACAGACCCAGAATCGCCGTCCTGATCCCGGCCCACAACGAGCAGAAACGTATCGCCGACGCGATCGACGGCCTCTGGGAACAGACCCGGCGCCCCGACCTGATCGTCGTCGTCACCGACAACTGCACCGACGACACGGCCGGCGTCGCCGCCGCCCACGGTGCCCAGGTCTTCCCCACCCAGGGCAACACCCACAAGAAGGCCGGTGCCCTCAACCAGGCCATCGCCTGGGTACTGCCGCACCTCGACGACCGGGACCTGCTGCTCGTCCAGGACGCCGACACCGTCCTCAACCCCTGGTTCGTCGAGACCGCGCTCACCACCTTCAACCGCAAGGTCGGCGCGGTCGGCGGGGTCTTCTACGGCGAGGCGGGCGGCGGCCTGCTCGGCCTGCTCCAGCGCATGGAGTTCCACCGCTACGCCTGGGAGCTGGAGCGCACCGGCGGCAGGGCCCAGGTCCTCACCGGCACCGGCACGATGTTCCGCGCCCGCGTGCTGCGCGAGGTCCGGGCCGCCCGCCGGGCCGGCGAACTCGGCGGCGGCACCGGCTACTACAGCCTCGCCTCGCTCACCGAGGACGACGAGATGACCAAGGCGGTCAAGACCCTCGGCTACCGGGCCATGTCCCCGGCGGGCTGCGCGGTCACCACCGAGGTCATGCCCACCCTGCCCAAGCTCTGGCACCAGCGGCTGCGGTGGCAGCGCGGTGCGCTGGAGAACCTCCGCGACTACGGCTGGACCCGGGTCACCGCCCGCTACTTCCTCCAGCAGTTCCTGATGGGCTTCGGCGCGCTCTCCTTCCTCGTCTACCTGACCTTCATGGCCACGTACACCTCGATGTACGGCTGGCCGGGCCTGTCGCCGTTCTGGACGGCGATCGGCCTGATCTTCGTCGTCGAGAAGACCGTCTCCGTACGGCGGGCGGGCGCCAGGGCCGTGCTGGTCGCCGCCGTGATGATCCCGGAGATGCTCTACGACCTCTTCCAGCACGCCGTCTACTTCACCTCGCTGTGGGGGCTGGTGCGCCGCAGCGAGGAGAAGTGGGTCGCGACGTGAGCGGGTGCCCGTTGCCGGGCAACCCCACCGACCCCGCCCCCCACATGGACACCCTCATAGGAGAAACACGATGTACGGACGAGTGATCGGCGCGGGCACGGCGGGCGCGGGCGGTGCGACCCTGGCCGCCACCGGGCTGTGGATCAACAGCATGGCGCTGGTGGTGACGGCCACGACGCTGGTGGCGGCCGGGGTTGCCGTGTTCAAGTTGGTTCCGCGGAGGCGGTAGCCGGGTTGGCCGGTTGTGTTGTGGCTGCGGGTGCGTGGGGGCTGAGCGCGCCCACGCGGCGGCAGCCGCAAATCGACACAGCCCCGCGCCCCTTTCAGGGGCGCTGATCCATCCCGGCGAGAATCAGTGGAAGCCGGTCCGTGCCGCCCTGCGTGATCCGCAGCGGTACGCCCCAGTCCTGCTGGTGGACATGGCAGGCCGGGTACTCGTTCGCCGGGTCGTCGTCGCAGCTCGCTGCCATTGCCGAGACGTGCAGGACGCCCTCCTCGATCGCCGGGTTCAGGTCCAGCTCTCTCGACAGGTCGGTGTCGGCGCCCTCGCCCTTGAGGAGCAGCTCCGGCGGGGTCGAGGACACCAGCAGCCGCGTCGACGGACCGTACCTCGTGTCCAGCTTCTGGCCTGCCGGGGCCTGGAAGATCACGTCCAGGCGGAGCTCGCCCGGGGCCACCTCGGTCGCGGCGCGCCGGGTGCGGTGGGCGACCGACTCCACCCGGACGGCCTCCTCGGGCAGCCGCAGCCGGGTCAGCCGGTGGCGGGCCGACTCGACCACCAGGATGTCGTCGCCGGCCAGCACCGCGCCGCTGGGCTCCCGCAGATCCGTCGCCAGGGTGGTGACCTCGCCGGTCGCCGGGTCGTAGCGGCGCAGCGCGTGGTTGTAGGTGTCGGACACCGCGACCGAGCCGTCGGGCAGGGCCGTCACGCCCAGCGGGTGCTGGAACAGGGCCTGGCCGGCCGCGCCGTCCCGGTGGCCGAAGTCGAAGAGGCCGGTGCCGACGGCCGTGTGGACCTCTCCGTCCGGGTCGACCCAGCGCAGGGCGCTGCTCTCGGAGTCGGCGAGCCAGAGCCGGTCGGCGGTGGCCGCGAGGCCGGACGGCTGCGCGAACCAGGCCTCGGCGGCGGGGCCGTCCACCAGCCCCTCGTTGGTGGTGCCCGCGGCGACGGCGACCTCGCCGCTCTCCGGGTCGTACGTCCACAGCTGGTGCACGCCCGCCATGGCGATCCACACCTTGCCGCCGAAGACCGCCACGTCCCAGGGGGAGGAGAGATCGATCTCACGGGCCGGGCCGGAGGTCGGGGAGCCCTGCCACCACTGGCGGCCGGTGCCGGCGAGGGTGCTCACCTCGCCGGTGGCCGGGTCGAGGCGGCGCAGGGCGTGGTTGACGGTGTCGGCGACGACCACCGAGCCGTCGCCGAGGAGGGCGAGGCCCTGCGGTTCGCTGAAGGAGGCGGTGTCCGCCGTACCGTCGGTGAAACCGCGCGTGCCGGAGCCGAGCCGCCGTACGACCGTCTCCGCGTCCTCGGCCAGCTCCACCAGCTGGTGCCGGGTGGTGTCGCTGACCAGGAAGTGCCCCGAGGGCAGCTGCAGGGCCTTGCCGGGGAAGCGCAGGGCGGTGGGCTCGGGCTCCGGCGGCACGTACGGGCCGTCGCCGCGCCGCAGGGTGCCCTTCGCCTCGTGCTCCGCCTCCAGCTCCTCGACCAGCCGCGCGATCGCGTGCGCGTGGCCCTCGCCGGCGTGCTGGGCGACGACGTACCCCTCGGGGTCGATGACGACCAGCGTCGGCCAGGCCCGGACCGCGTACTGCTTCCAGGTGGCGAGCTCCGGGTCGTCCAGCACCGGGTGCTCCACGCCGTACCGCTCCACGGCGTCGACGACCGCCTGGTGCTCCGCCTCGTGCACGAACTTCGGCGAGTGCATCCCGATGATCACCACCGTGTCCCGGTGCCGCTCCTCCAGCTCTCGCAGCTCGTCCAGGACGTGCAGGCAGTTCACGCAACAAAATGTCCAGAAATCAACAATTACGATGCGCCCACGGAGCTCCGCGAGGCTGAGCTGCTTGTCACCTGTGTTGATCCAGCCGCCCTTGCCGATCAGCTCGGGGGCGCGGACACGTACGCGTTTTGCCATGATTCAAGCCAACCACACGCACGCGTGACGCTATTCCTCACCAATGTCGCACCCGGACGATCCGGGGCCCGGCTGCGGGCCCCGGACCCGTCGGTCCGCTCAGTTCTGGTGCACCACGTTCCGGCCGGGACCGCCGGAGAGCCTGTCGCTGCCGGGACCGCCGTACAGCTTGTCGTTGCCGCTGTTGCCGTACAGCACGTCGTTGCCGCTGTTGCCGTAGAGGACGTCGTCGCCCTTGCCCCCGTACAGCGAGTCGTTGCCGGTTCCGCCGTAGATGGTGTCGTTGCCGTCGTCGCCGGACAGGTACTGGGCCCCGGCGCCGCCGTGCAGCACGTCGTTGCCCTTGCCGCCCTGCACGATGTTGTCGCCGCCGCTCGCGTAGATCGTGTCGTTGCCGTCACCGCCCCACGCGAGGCCCTCCGCGCCCACGGTGAGGGTGTCGTTGCCCGCGTCGCCCGAGACGTAGCCGCCGTCGAGGCGACCCGAGTCGGTCGATCTGTCGTTGCCGGCGCCCAGCGAGATCTCGGCGTACGCATAGACCTGGTCGGTGTTGTTCTTGTACGCGAGCGTGTCGTCGCGGTCACCGAGGTCCACGATCAGGGCGGCGTACGGGTCCTGGGTGTCGATGAAGGTGACCGTGCAGGAGACCTTCGTGCGGTCCGCGCTGTCGGGGTGGACGCAGCCCTGGCCTGCGTCGATCGGGACGACGTCGTTGATCACATAGGTTATGCCTGTTTTGTCCGCGGTGAGGGTCCCCGTGACGGCGGCCTTGTTGGTCTGGCCGGGGGCGGCCTTGTAGGTGAGCTGCCAGCCGTGGTTGACCACGGCGGTGGCCGGTGTCGTCGCGGCGTCGGCGGTGCCGGCCGTGGTGAGTGCCGCGGCCATGGCCGCACCGAGAGCCAGCGCCATCGCCGGGACGGCGCGGATGACCCGGCGGCGGACGGGACGAGCGTGCATGGAGACCTCCGAGAGGAAGGTGCGCGATTGCGCGGACTACGCACTGTCGGACTCGGAGCCCACCTCGTTGGTTGGGCGGCTTCCGCACACGCACGAGGACTTCAACTCCCGGACACCCATTGGACCGAGGGAATCCGAGACCCGGTCAGGAGAGGACGTGTCCGGTCGTCGCGTCCACGTGGGACGGGATGTCGTCATGCCGGTCGCCGACCGTGGACGTGCCGGTCGGCTCGAAGAGGAGGATCGCCGTTCCGGAGGCGGCGGCCGGCTTGTGCTCGGTGCCCCGGGGGACGGTGAAGACGGAGCCCTTCGGGAGGACGACCGTGCGCTCGCCGGCCGGCTCCCGCAGGGCGATGTGCAGTTCGCCCTCCAGGACCAGGAAGAACTCGTCGGTGTGGTCGTGCACGTGCCAGAGGTGCTCGCCCTCGACCTTGGCGACGCGGACGTCGTAGTCGTTGACGGCGGTGACGATCCGCGGGCTCCACAGGTCCCCGAAGGAGGCGAGGGCGGCGGAGAGGGAGATGGGTTCGCTGGTCATGGCGGCCATCCTCGGCTCTCGTCCGGTGTCCGCGTGAGTGCTAGAAATCGCATATGGCGCAAGAATCCTCTCAGTCGTCCCATCGGGTGGCGGTGATCGTCGACGCGGGCACCAACCCCTTCGAGGTCGGCGTCGCCACCGAACTGTTCGGCCTGCCGCGGCCCGAACTGGAGCTGTCCGTACCGCCGTACGAGGTGACGCTGTGCGCGCCCACCCGCGAAGTACGCATGAACCACGGCTTCTTCACGCTCACCGGGGTGGCCGGGCTGGGCGCGGTGGACCGGGCCGACACCCTGGTCGTACCGGGGCGCCCCGACAACGTCGTACCGCGCGGTGCCGACGTTCTCGACGCCGTCCGGCGTGCGCACGCGCGCGGGGTGCGGATCGTGAGCTTCTGCACCGGGACCTTCGCACTCGCCGAGGCCGGGCTGCTGGACGGCCGGCCCGCCACCACGCACTGGCGCTGGGTGGACGCGTTCCGGGAACTGCATCCCCGGGTGCTGCTCCGGCCGGACGTGCTGTTCGTCGACGACGGCGACCTGCTCACCGCCTCCGGCAGCGCGGCCGCGCTGGACCTGGGGCTGCACATCTGGCGGCAGGACCACGGAGCCGAGATCGCCAACGCGGTCTCCCGGCGACTGGTGTTCGCCTCGCACCGGGACGGCGGGCAGCGGCAGTTCGTGGAGCGGCCGGTGCCCGAGGTGCCGGACGAGTCGCTCGGGCCGTTGCTGGCGTGGGCGCAGGAACGCCTCGGCGAGCCGCTGACCGTCGCCGGCCTGGCCGCACGCGCGGCCGTCTCCCCCGCGACCCTGCACCGCCGGTTCCGCGCCCAGCTGGGCACCACCCCGCTGGCCTGGCTGACCGAGGAGCGGGTGGCCCTCGCCTGCCGGCTGATCGAGCGCGGGGAGGAGCGGCTGGATGTGGTGGCGGCGCGCAGCGGTCTCGGTACGACGGCCAATCTGCGCGCGCGTCTGCGCCGCAGGACGGGGCTCAGTCCATCGGACTACCGTCGGCGTTTCGGACCGGTCGCCCGGGAAGGGGTAAGGGCATGAGATTCCTGGTGCGGGACCGGCTCCTCGGGTTCGGGGAGGACTACTGGATCGAGGACGAGCACGGCGGCAAGGTGTTCCTCGTCGACGGCAAGGCCATGCGGGTGCGCGACACGTTCGAGCTGAAGGACCGGCAGGGGCGGGTGCTCGTCGACATCCACCAGAAGATGTTCGCGCTGCGCGACACGATGGTGCTCGAACGCGAGGGCGAGCCCCTGGCGACCATCAGGCGCAAGCGGCTGTCGCTCCTGCGCAACCACTACCGGGTCAACCTGGTCGACGGCACCGAACTCGACGTCAGCGGCAAGATCCTCGACCGGGAGTTCGCCGTCGAGTACGACGGCGAACTGCTGGCCGTGATCTCCCGGCGCTGGCTGCACGTGCGGGAGACCTACGGCGTCGACGTCGTCCGCGACGACGCGGACCCGGCGCTGCTGATCGCGGTGGCGGTGTGCGTGATCCACCTCGCGGACAAGGAGCGGGACGAGGACTAGGGAGGGCCTAGCGGTGGCGCGGGGGGTCCAGGCCCAGGAGGCGGTCCTTGAGGGCCGGGAACTGTTCGCGGGTGGCGGCGACCTTGGCCGGGTCGAGGTCGACGGTGAGGATCTCCTCGCCGGCGCCCGCCTCGGCCAGCACCTCGCCCCACGGATCGACCACGATCGAGTGACCCGCCTGCGGAACTCCGGCGTGCGTCCCGGCCGTTCCACACGCGAGCACGAACGCCTGGTTCTCGACCGCCCGCGCCTGGGCCAGCAGCGTCCAGTGCGCGCGTCGCCGCTCGGGCCAGCCCGCCGAGAGCACCAGCGTCTCGGCGCCGGCGTCGACGAGTCCACGGAAGAGTTCGGGGAAACGGAGGTCGTAGCAGGTGGCCAAGCCCAGCGTGGTCTCGGGCAGCCGGACCGTCACCAGTTCCCGTCCCGCGCCCATCAGCACCGCCTCGCCCTTGTCGAAGCCGAAGCGGTGGATCTTGCGGTAGGCCGCGGCCAGCTCACCGGAGGGGGAGAAGACGAGAGCCGTGTTGTAGAGGGGGCCGTCAGGGTCTCGCTCGGGGATCGAACCAGCGTGCAGCCAGACGCCCGCGTCGCTCGCCGCCTTCGCCATCGCCTCGTACGTCGGGCCTTCGAGCGGCTCGGCCTCCGTCGCGAACTCCTCGTAGGCGAACGCGCCCGTGGTCCACAGTTCGGGCAGTACGACGAGATCGGCATCCGTCTGCTCGCGCACCAGGGCGGTCACGCGTTGCCGACGAGATTCGACCGATTCGCCCTCGTTTACGTCGATCTGGATGAGCGAGGCGCGCACACTACCACCGTCCTGGCAATTCGAGCCGTCCACACGGGCCTACGATCGTCACACGAAAGCACTGCCGGGGTGCCTCACAGCAGCGTAACTTAGCGTCTCAAGACACCCGCCGACAGCAGCCACCGCCCACTGGCAGCGCCGCCATCACCTGCCCGAGTACCGACCGCCGAGGGGTCCCGTTCCGTGAGTCTGCATCCCACCCTCCAGCCCTACGCCGACGCTTGGACCCACTCCATCGAAGCGATATCCGAGCTGGTGACGCCGCTTGTCGAGGGCGAGTGGAACCGGCGGACACCGTGCCCGGGCTGGTCGGTGCGGGACGTGGTCTCCCACGTCATCGGCCTGGACTGCGAGATGCTCGGCGACCCGCGGCCCATCCACACCCTGCCGCGCGACCTCTACCACGTCACCAACGAGGCCCAGCGCTACACGGAGATGCAGGTCGACGTACGACGCCACCACACGGCGCCGGAAATGACCTCGGAGCTGGAGTACACGGTCATCCGCCGCAACCGCCAGCTGCGCAACGAGTCGCGGGAGCCGGGGCACCTGGTGCGCGGGCCGATGGGCAAGGAGATCACCCTCGAGGACGCCATGCGCAACCACGCGTTCAACGTGTGGGTGCACGAGCAGGACCTGCGGGCGGCGCTGGGACGGCCGGGCAACCTCGACTCGCCGGGCGCGCAGGTCGCCCGGGACGTGCTGCTCGGCGAGCTGCCCCGGGTGGTCGCCAACGACGCCGACGCGCCGCGCAGCTCGGCCGTCATCTTCGACGTGCACGGGCCGATCGAGTTCCTGCGCACGATCCGCATCGACATCCAGGGCCGCGGCACCCTGGAGGCCACCCCCGCCCTCGGCCCCGCCGCCATCTTCACCCTCGACTGGGAGACCTACGTCCGCCTGGCCTGCGGCCGCACCACCCCGGACGCGGTCGCGGACCGGGTGAAGGCGGAGGGCGACCAGGAACTGACGGCGGCGATCCTGCGCAACTTCGCGGTCACGCAGTAAAAAACGGGAAAGAAAAGAGCGCGCCGGCAGCCGGGGCACGCGGCGCCGTCAATTCGGTCACCGTTAATTCAGTGCCCTGCGGGGGCCGTCGCGACCTATCTTCCCGGCATGACCACACCCACCGCACCACAGGACGACCTCCCGCCCCGCCTCACCCGGCTCACCTTCCACGGCCCGCTCTCCGAGGCCCGCGCGGCCGCGATGACAGGGCGCCTGGCCGGCACGGATCCCGGCAGCGTGCTGGACATCGGCTGCGGCTGGGGTGAGCTGATGCTGCGGCTGCTGGCGGCGGTGCCGCGGGCGCGCGGGGTCGGTGTGGACGTGAACACGGCGGACCTGGAGCGGGGACGGCGGGCCGCCGGGGCGCGCGGGCTGGCCGACCGGGTGGAGTTCGCCGAGGAGTCGGCGGTGGGCACCGGCCGGGGTCCGGCCGACGTGGTGCTGTGTCTGGGGGCGAGCCAGGCGCTGAGCGAGGACCTGGTGCCGGCCCTGCGGGAGTTGCGGCGGCTGGTGGCCGACGGCGGGCGCGTGCTGCTCGGCGAGGGCTTCTGGCAGCGCACCCCGACCGAGGCGGAGCTGGCCGGGATGTGGCCGGGCGCCTCGGCCGCCGACCACCACGACCTGGCCGGCCTGGTCGACCTGACGGTGGCCGCCGGCTTCCGCCCGGAGTGGATCGAGACGGCGAACCTTGACGAGTGGGAGGAGTTCGAGTCGGCCTACCAGGCGGACAGGGAAGTATGGCTGGCAGCCAACCCCGGCCACCCCCTGGCAACGGAGACCCGCGAACACCTCGACACCCACCGCACAGCCTGGCTCACCTACCGAGGCATCCTGGGCCTGGCCTACCTGACCCTCGCCCCGACGGCGGCCTGACTCTGTACACCTGACCCTGTATACGGAAAGCCGCCGACGGCGATCGCCCCCACAGGTCGCCCGGCCTCTCTGCCAACGGTGAACGGGCGGTGCGCGGGTGGGAAAACTCATGCAGGGACGTGCACCGTCTCCACCCGGCTCGCCACCAACCGCTCCCGCTCCCGCCGAACCGCCCGCCCCCGCAACCGCAGAATCTGGCTCACCCCCACCGCCTGGAGCACGAACACGCACGAGAAGGCCACCGAGTAGTTGTCGCCGGTCGCATCCAGCAGCACACCCACCACGAACAACGTCGTCATCGAGGCCACGAACCCACCCATGTTGGTGATCCCGGACGCGGTCCCCTGCCGCTCCGGCGGATTCGCGGGACGCGCGAAGTCGAAGCCGATCATCGACGCCGGCCCGCACGCCCCCAGCACCGCGCACAACACCACCAGGAGCCACATGGGCGCATGGTCGGCCGGATACACCAGCGTCGCCGCCCACACCACGGCCGTCGCCCCGACCGTGCCCAGCGCCAGCGGCAGCCGCGCCGTGTGGTGCCGGGCGACGATCTGGCCGTAGACGAGGCCGACCATCATGTTGCAGAGGACGACCAGGGTCAGCAGCTCACCGGCCGTGGCACGGGACAGTCCCTGCGCCTGGACCAGGAACGGCAGCCCCCACAGCAGCAGGAACACCATCGCCGGGAACTGGGTGGTGAAGTGCACCCACAGGCCCAGCCGGGTCCCCGGCTCCCGCCAGGACGCCGCGATCTGCTTCCGGACGTAGGCCGCCCCCTGGTGCGGGAAGGGCTCGGGCTCGTACCCCTCGGGGTGGTCCTTCAGGAACAGGAGGACGAGGACCAGGACGACCGCACCGGCCAGCGCGCTGCCCGCGAACGCCGGGGTCCAGCCGATGCCGTGCAGCAACCGGGCCAGGACCAGCGTGGAGACGAGGTTGCCCGCCATGCCGACCAGACCGGCGAGCTGGGCGACGAGCGGGCCGCGCCGGGCCGGGAACCAGCGGGTGCCGAGCCGCAGCACGCTGATGAACGTCATCGCGTCACCGCAGCCCAGCAGCGCCCGCGAGGCGAGCGCGGTGCCGTACGACGGGGAGAAGGCGAAGCCCAGCTGTCCGGCGGTGAACAGCACCGCGCCGATGACCAGCATCTTCTTGGTGCCGAGCCGGTCCACCAGCAGGCCGACGGGTATCTGCATGCCGGCGTACACCAGCAGTTGGAGGATCGAGAACGTGGACAGGGCCGAGGCGCCCACGTGGAAGCGGTCGGCGGCGTCGAGGCCGGCTACCCCGAGGGACGTACGGAAGATGACGGCGACGAAGTAGACCGAGACGCCTATGCCCCAGACGGCGACGGCCCGGCGGCCGCCCGGCGGATCACCGGGCAGCGAGGCGCTGCCGCGGCTCATCGGACCTCACCCCGCGCCAGGTGCGCGAACCAGTCGACGTGCCGGTGCACCAGATCGACCGCGCGGTCGGCATCCCCCGCGCGCAGCGCGTCCAGGATCTCCTCGTGCTCGGTCAGCGACTTGGCGATGCGGTCGGGGTGCGCGTGCATGATGGCGACGCCCATCCGCAGCTGGCGGTCGCGCAGTTGGTCGTAGAGGCGGGAGAGGATCTCGTTGCCGCCGTCGCGGACGATCGCGGCGTGGAAGCAGCGGTCCGTGACGGCCGCGGCGGCCAGGTCGCCGGCGGCGGCCTCGGTCTTCTGCCGGTCGAGCAGTTCCTGCAGCCGGGCCACCAGCCCCGCCGACGCCGGTACGGCCTTGCGCACCGCGTGCTCCTCCACCAGCATCCGGGTCTCCACCACGTCCGCGATCTCCTGTGCGGAGACCGGCAGCACCATGGCGCCCTTCTTCGGGTAAAGCTTGATCAGGCCCTCGACCTCAAGACGCAGCAGCGCCTCGCGGACCGGGGTGCGGGACACCCCGACGGCCTCGGCCAGCTCGCCCTCGGTGAGGAGCGTGCCGCCTTCGTAGTGGCGGTCCAGGACACCCTGCTTGACATGGGAGTACACACGGTCGGCGGCGGGGGGCTGCTTGACGGCCAGGCTCATGCCTACAGCTTAGATACAACACGTACACAAGGGACCCGTTCGTCCATCATCCGGACGTGATGTAAATCGCCCTCAGCGACCGCACAACCATCTGTGCTACTTACGTGTCACACACGTGCGGCCCCACTCGCTTCGGCACCCCCAACTCGGCCGCACGCCAGGGGCATTACGACTCGACTCGACTCGGGGTATTTCAGTTGATTACCGGTTTTAAGGGCACCAGTCTCCGCAGGGCCGTCGCCGTCGCCGTCACGTCCGGCGCGATGCTCGCCACCGGCGCCCTCACCGCGGCTCCCGCGCAGGCCGTCACCGCGCCCACGATCGTGGCCAAGGGCGGCTACGTCATGAACAACGCGAACGCGAAGACGCTGTACACGAAGAAGGCGGACACCGAGCTGTCCACCGGCTCCACCACGAAGATCATGACCGCCAAGGTCGTGCTCGCGCAGTCCAACCTGAACCTCGACAAGAAGGTGACGATCCAGAAGGCGTACAGCGACTACGTCGTCGCCAACAACGCCTCCCAGGCGCACCTGATCGTCGGCGACAAGGTCACCGTCCGCCAGCTGATGTACGGGCTGATGCTGCCCTCCGGCTGCGACGCCGCCTACGCGCTCGCGGACACGTACGGCACCGGCACCACCCGCGCCAAGCGGGTCGCCAACTTCATCGCCAAGATGAACACCGCCGCGAAGAGCCTGGGCCTGACCCACACGCACTTCGACTCCTTCGACGGCATCGGCAACGGCAACAACTACTCGACGCCGCGCGACCTGACGAAAATCGCCAGCAGCGCGATGAAGAACAGCACGTTCCGCACGGTCGTCAAGACGAAGAGCTACACGGCGAAGACGATCACCAAGACCGGCTCCACCCGCACCATGACGGCCTGGACCAACACCAACACGCTGCTCAGCAGCTACAGCGGCGCCATCGGCATCAAGACCGGCTCCGGCCCCGAGGCCAAGTACTGCCTGGTCTTCGCCGCCACCCGCAACGGCAAGACGGTCATCGGCACCGTCCTCGCCTCCTCCTCCATCACCCAGCGCGCGACGGACGCCACGAAGCTCCTGAACTACGGCTTCTCGACGATCTGACCCGACTCGAACCGAGCAGACGAAGGCCCGCCGCACCCCATGCGGCGGGCCTTTTGCCATACCCGTACGCCCCAACGCAGCAGAACTACCGTTCTTCCCTCGCAATCGTGAACATGCGGTTATTTGACTGGCATATTCGATTTTCTCCGCCCTAGGTTCCGCGGCGGAGGTGGTTCACATGAACGAACCCAACAAGCAAGCGAAACCCGCCGGCCGCCACGAGGCCATCGACGTCAGCGACTTCGTGTACGCGGCGACCGGGGCACGAGTACGACGGCTGACGATGCCGGACGGCGCTCATTGGTTCCCAGCAGTGGATGTCTGCAACCGGTTGGGTCACACCAACCCGCAGAAGGCTCTCGCCGACCATGTCCCAGAAGCCCATCGAGAGATTCTCGAGACCCTAACTGGAGGTTACGGTCTCAGCATTCCCGCAGGTAGGGAGTGACGCCGAGACCTGAATGTCATCTCTCTCCAAGGTCTCATCCTCCTCGTCAACTCCTGCACCAAGCCCGCCTGCGCCCCCTTCAAGCAGTGGGTCGCCGAAGTCATCGAGACCGTGCAGCGAGACGGGTCTTACACCCTCGAGAAGGCCGAGGTACAGCCGACCGAACCGGGTGCGCCCGTCGCGTACGCCATGCCGGAGCAGGTCGCGGATGCCATCGTCCGGCTTGAGGCGCACAACCTTCAGCTGGACGAGCAGCTCGCAAACGGGCAGCGCGAGTCGATCGAGTTGCAGCGAGAGATGCTGGCCACGCAGAAGGCCACGTTGGCCGTACAGCAGGCCATGGTCCGCGCGATGGAACGCATCGCGGACCGGCTCGACGCCCTCGTCCTCGAACGTCGTACGCCCCCCGACAGTCCCGCAGCCCTGCCGACCACCGAGTCCGTACTCGGCGACTGGCGACGGCGGTTGTCCGTGACCGAGGACGTGTGGACGGTGGCCGTCGTCATCGCCCCGGTCCTCGTCGAGAAGGGTGAGCTGCGCGAGCCGCTCGAATCGATCGCCGCGCGTACCGGCCTGACGGTGCACCGCGTCAACGAGTGTCTCCGGCTGCTGCGCAAGCACGCCTGCATTCATTCGCGGGGTGGGACGGAGGAGGGGGCGCCGGTCTACGTGCTCAACCAGCTCTAAAGGGAGTGGGCGGTCGCAATCGGAAGTTGCGGCCGCCCGCCCTGAGCCTATCCCTCTCCGGCCGAGAGTGTCCGTGAGACCGTAACCAGAAGTTACACTCTCAGCGTTTGCGCAGGTCAAAGAAGGGCGAGAGCCTGACTGGAAGTCACGCTCTCGCCCTTCTCTCAATTCTCCCCGGGGCTCACCCCCACGTGATCAACCGCTTCGGCTGCTCCAGGACCGCCGCCACGTCGGCCAGTACCTTCGAGCCCAGCTCGCCGTCCACCAGACGGTGGTCGAAGCTCAGGGCCAGCGTGGTCACCTGACGCGGCTTCACCTTGCCCTTGTGGACCCACGGCTGGAGCTTGATCGCGCCGACCGCGAGGATCGCGGCCTCGCCGGGGTTGAGGATCGGCGTGCCCGTGTCGATGCCGAAGACGCCGACGTTGGTGATGGTCACCGTGCCGCCCTGCATCGCGGCGGGTGACGTCCTGCCGTCCCTCGCCGTGCCGACCAGTTCGCCGAGCGCCTCCGCCAGTTGCGGGAGCGTCTTCGCGTGGGCGTCCTTGATGTTCGGCACGATCAGGCCGCGCGGGGTGGCCGCGGCGATGCCCAGGTTGACGTAGTGCTTGAGCACGATCTCCTGGTTCGCCTCGTCCCAGGACGCGTTGATGTCCGGGTTGCGCCGGATGGCGACCAGCAGGGCCTTGGCGATGAGGAGCAGGGGGTTCACCCGGAGGCCTTGCAGGTCCTTGTCCTGCTTCAGCTCCTCCACCAGCTTCATCGTGCGCGTCACGTCCACCGTCACGAACTCCGTGACGTGGGGTGCCGTGAACGCCGAGCCGACCATCGCCGCCGCCGTCGCCTTGCGGACGCCCTTGATGGGGACGCGGGTCTCGCGGGCGGTGTCGTGCGAGACGACGACGGGGGGCGCGGCGGTCTCGGGGACCGCCGGCTGCGGCGCCGCCGTCGGTGCGGCCGTCACCGCGGTCACCGCCGCGTGCACGTCCTCGCGCGTGATGACGCCGTCCGGGCCGGACGGGGTCACCGTGGCCAGGTCGACGCCGAGGTCCTTCGCCAGCTTGCGCACCGGCGGCTTAGCCAGCGGGCGGGCGGAGCGGTCCTCCGTGGCCGGGACCGGGGCCGGGGCGGGAACAGGAGCGGTGGCGGGAACCGGCGCGGGGCCGTGGCCGTTCAGCTCCTGCTGGACCGCGGACCGGACCGCCGTCTCGGCGGCCGTGGTCTCCGGACCCTTGCGCGGGCGGCGCTTGGTGGAGGAGGCCGCCACGCCGTAGCCGACGAGGACCGGCTGGCGGCCCTCCGGCTTCTTCTCCGGCTCCGGGGCCAAAGCCGCGGCGGGCTCCTCGGCCGGCGCCCCGCCCGTCACGTCCACCGCGATGATCGCCGTGCCCACGTCCACCGTGGTGCCCTCGGCGAAGCGCAGCTCGCGGACCACGCCGTCGTAGGGGATGGGCAGTTCGACGGCCGCCTTCGCCGTCTCGACCTCGCACACCACCTGGCCGTCGGTCACCGTGTCGCCGGGCTGGACGTACCACTTGAGGATCTCGGCCTCGGTGAGCCCCTCGCCCACGTCCGGCATCCTGAACTCGCGTACGGACGCTTCCGTCATCGTCGTCACGACCCTCTCCTCAGTACGCCAGGGCACGGTCGACGGCGTCGAGCACCCGGTCAAGGCCCGGAAGGTACTCCTCCTCCAGGCGGGCCGGCGGGTAGGGGGCGTGGTAGCCGCCGACCCTGAGGACCGGGGCCTCCAGGTGGTAGAAGCAGCGCTCGGTGATGCGGGCGGCGATCTCCGCGCCCGATCCGAAGAACACCGGCGCCTCGTGGACCACGACCAGCCGGCGGGTCTTCTCGACCGAGGCCTGGATCGAGTCGAAGTCCAGCGGGGAGACGGACCGCAGGTCCAGGATCTCCAGGGACTTGCCCTCCTCGGCGGCCGCGTCGGCGGCCTCCTGGCAGAGCTTCACCATCGGGCCGTAGGCGGCGAGGGTGAGGTCGGTGCCCTCGCGGACCACGCGGGCCTTGTGCAGCGGGCCCGGGATGGATTCGGTGTTGACCTCGCCCTTGTCCCAGTAGCGCCGCTTGGGCTCGAAGAAGATCACCGGGTCGTCGCTCTGGATGGCCTGCTGCATCATCCAGTAGGCGTCCGAGGAACTGGACGGGGAGACGATCTTCAGGCCCGCCACGTGCGCGAAGAGCGCCTCGGGGGACTCGGAGTGGTGCTCGACCGCGCCGATGCCGCCGCCGTAGGGGATGCGGACGACGACCGGCATCTTGACCTTGCCCAGCGAGCGGGCGTGCATCTTCGCGAGCTGGGTGACGATCTGGTCGTACGCCGGGAAGACGAAGCCGTCGAACTGGATCTCCACCACCGGGCGGTAGCCGCGCAGGGCGAGGCCGATCGCGGTGCCGACGATGCCGGACTCGGCGAGGGGGGTGTCGATGACGCGGCTCTCGCCGAAGTCCTTCTGGAGGCCGTCGGTGACCCGGAAGACACCGCCGAGCTTGCCGACGTCCTCGCCCATGACGAGGACCTTGGGGTCCGAATCCAGCGCGCGGCGCAGCGACTCGTTGATCGCCTTGGCCAGAGCCATCTTCTCCGCTGCCATGGTCAGGCCCCCTCTACGTCTGCGAACGACGCCTGGTAGGCGGCGAACTGGGCTCGCTCCTCGTCGACGAGCGCATGCCCGTCGGCGTACACGTTCTCGAAGATGGCGAAGTTGTCCGGGTCCGGCATGGCGCGGACCGCTTCGCGCACTCGCCTGCCCAACGCCTCGGACTCGGCCTCGAGTTCCGCGAAAAATCCGTCGTCCGCGTGGTTTGAGGCCTCCAGGTACCGGCGCAGGCGCAGGATCGGGTCCTTGGCCTCCCAGGCCTCGCGCTCCTCGTCGGCCCGGTACTTGGTCGGGTCGTCGGAGGTGGTGTGGGCGCCCATCCGGTAGGTGTACGCCTCGACCAGCGTCGGGCCCTCGCCGCTGCGGGCGCGCTCCAGCGCCCACTTGGTGACCGCGAGGCAGGCCAGCACGTCGTTGCCGTCGACCCGGACGCCGGGGAAGCCGAAGCCCTGGGCGCGCTGGTAGAGCGGGACGCGGGTCTGCTTCTCGGTGGGCTCGGAGATCGCCCACTGGTTGTTCTGGCAGAAGAACACGACCGGGGCGTTGTAGACCGCGGAGAAGGTGAACGATTCGGCGACGTCGCCCTGGCTGGAGGCGCCGTCGCCGAAGTAGGCGATCACCGCCGAGTCAGCGCCGTCCTTGGCGACGCCCATCGCGTAGCCGGTGGCGTGCAGCGTCTGGGAGCCGATGACGATCGTGTAGAGGTGGAAGTTGTTGGTGTTGGGGTCCCAGCCGCCGTGGTTGACGCCGCGGAACATGCCCAGCAGGTTGGTCGGGTCGACTCCGCGGCACCAGGCGACGCCGTGCTCGCGGTAGGTCGGGAAGACGTAGTCGTCCTCGCGGGTGGCCCGCCCGGAGCCGATCTGGGCGGCCTCCTGGCCCAGCAGGGACGCCCACAGGCCCAGCTCGCCCTGGCGCTGCAGGGCGGTGGCCTCGGCGTCGAAGCGGCGGGTGAGCACCATGTCGCGGTACAGGCCGCGCAGCTCCTCGGGGGTGATCCCGGCGACGTACGCGTCGTACTCGGCGTTCTTGACCCGCTTGCCCTCGGGGGTCAGCAGCTGGACGAGTTCGGGATCCGTGCTCTTCTTCGCGGTGGTGCGACTGGTGGTGCGAGTGGTGCGCTTGGTGCCGGTCTTGCTGCCGGTGGTGCCGGCTTTGCCTGCGGCGCTGCGTCGCGGTTCGCTCGCGGCACTGCTGTCCACGGTCACGTGTGCTCCTCCGTCGGTCCGGCCCCCGGGGTTGCCGGGTGAACCAGTGCGGCTCACCTGTTTCCGACACCCGTGGCACGGGGTGGGTGCCACTCGGCCGGGAACAGGCGTGACAGGTGCCCCGGCGAGCGCCCTGCAACATGCACGTTACCCAGTGCTCCACATTTCTGTGAAACCCCTTCTGACCTGCGTTTTTGCTTGGAAATCCAAGTACTTTTTGCTTGGATTTCCTAGTAAATCGACGCGGGCCGGAAGGTCGCTGGTCAGAGCCTTGCAGGAGGCCGGAGCAACGGCACGTTATCCCGCCGCCCGGGGCCACGGGAAGACATCGCGGGGTCCGGTCTGCTCGCCCGGCGCCGAGCGCGGCGCGGCGACCCTATGCCTCGCGGCACGCCTCCGGGACACATCTTTCGTACTTGTATTCGCCGCGGTCCATCGCGTGACCGAAAGCGACCACCAGCGACTACCTGTGACAACGCCCAGCTCACAGGGCTGACGCTTGCCCTAGCATCTGGCGCGTGCCGCGCTCTTGTTTACCACCCCCCGTGCCTCACGCGCCCCCTCTGGGCGCCCTGCTCCGGCTGTACGCCGCCGGTTCCGCACTCGCCTGCGAGCCCGTCGAACAGGGCCTGCTCAACCGCGGCTACCGCCTCCGCACCACCCGCGGCCGCTACTTCCTGAAGCACCACTTCGACCCCGCCACCGCCGACCCGGCCGCCATCGAGCGACGTCATCTGGCCACCCTGCGACTGGCCGCCCTCGGCGTCCCGGTCGCCCCGCCCCTCGCCCACCGCGACGGCCGTACGGTCGCCGTCGTCGGCGGCCACGCCTACGCGCTGCACCCCTGGATCGACGGCCGCCACCGGCACGGCGGACAGCTCACGCGCGGGGAGTGCGCACGGCTCGGCGCGCTCCTCGGGGCCGTGCACGCCTGCCTGGAGCGCGTCATGCCCCCCAAGGGGCGCACCCGCCCGGCCACCAGCCCCCATCCCGTCGAGAGCGCCGACCCCGCCGACACCTTCGCGCTCATCGACGACCTGCTCGCCCACGTCAGCCGGCACCGCCCCGCCGACGCCTTCGACGAGCTCGCCCGCCACCGGCTGCTCGAACGCCGTGCGCTCCTGGAGCAGCACGCCGGCCGACGCCCCCCGCGCGGTGCCTCGGTGGGCTGGGTGCACGGCGACTTCCACCCGTTCAACCTGCTCTACAAGGACGACGCGCCCGCCGCGATCGTGGACTGGGACCGGCTCGGCGTGCAGCCCCGCGCGGAGGAGGCCGTACGGGCGGCCGTGATCTTCTTCGTCCGCCCCGTGGGGGCGCTCGACCTGCGGAAGGTACGGGCGTACGCGCGCGCGTACCGGCGCGCGGCCGGGGCCACGCCCTCGGAGCTCGCGGCGGCCGTGCACCGCGTGTGGTGGGAGCGGCTCAACGACTTCTGGATGCTGCGCTGGCACTACGAGCGCGGCGACACCCGCGCGGACCCCCAGTTCCCGGCCGCCTCGGCGCTCGCCGTGTGGTGGACCAGGGAGTACGACGCGGTGTGCGACGCCTTCGTCCAGTAGCAGGACGCCTCGGCCCCATGGCAAGCGACCGGCGTGCCGGTCAGCCGAAGGGCGTCGGTGTCCTTCAACCGCCGCCCAGGCCGGTGCCGGAGATCGTGCCGCCACCGCCGTCGTCGCCGCCGTCGTCGCCCGCGCCCGTCGTGTCGGAGGGCTGCCCCGCCGGCGAACTCTCGGTGTCGGTCGGCTGCGAGGCGCTCGCCGTGTCGCTCGGCTCGTCGCTCGGCTCGCTGCTCTGCGTCTGGGACTGGGTGTACGACGGGGTCTGCGACGGCGTGTACCCGTTGCCGTTGCCGGTGTCCGAGCTGCTCGTGTCGGTCTCGGTGTCCGTGGCCGTGTCGCTGGCCTCGTCGGACGGGCTGGCGCTGGCGGTCTCGCCCTTGGTGGTCTGCGAGGTGGTCGGCGACTGCGACGTACCGGTGCCGCCGTCGCCGCCGCCACCGCCGCCGTTCAGCGCCAGCGCGACGCCGGTCGCCACCGCGATCACCGCGAGGACGGCCAGGATCCACAGCTTGCCGCGGCCGCTGCCCCGGTTGCCGTGCCCCTCGAAACCGCCGTCGTCGCCGCCCCCGTAGCCGCCCGGCAGGATCGGCTGCGGGATCTGCGTGGTCCCGGCGGTGGCCGGGTGCGGCATCACGGTCGTCCCGGCGAAACCCGCCGCCGGGGTGTTGCGGCCGTCGTGCACGTTGACCGGGCCGGTGTTCCAGGTGCCGGTGTGGCTGCCCTGGTCGTACAGCATCTGGAGGCCGTACTGGACCAGGCCGCGCATCTCCTCGGCGGTCTGGAAGCGGTCGTCGGGCTCCTTGGCGAGCGAGCGCATGACCAGGCCGTCCAGCTCCGGCGGGGCGACGCCCTCGGAGGTCTGGGACGGCGGCACCGGGATGTCCTGGACGTGCTGGTAGACCACCGCCAGCGGGGTCTCGCCGATGAACGGGGGACGCAGGGCGAGGAGTTCGTAGAGCAGGCAGCCGGTGGCGTACAGGTCGGAGCGGTGGTCGACGGCCTTGCCGAGCGCCTGTTCCGGGGAGAGGTACTGGGGCGTGCCCATGACCATGCCGGTCTGCGTCATCGTCGTGGACGCGCCGTGCAGCGCACGGGCGATGCCGAAGTCCATCACCTTGACGGCGCCGTTGTTCGTGATGATCACGTTGGCGGGCTTGATGTCACGGTGCACGATGCCGTGCTGGTGCGAGTAGGCCAGCGCCTCCAGCACCCCGGACGTGATGATCAGGGCCTGCTCGGGGCCCGGCGCCTCGGCGTTGATCAGCAGGTCGCGGATGGTGCGGCCCTCGACCAGCTCCATCACGATGTACGGCACGGACTGGCCGCCGACCACGTCCTCGCCGGAGTCGTACACCGCCACGATCGCATGGTGGTTGAGCCCGGCGACCGACTGTGCCTCGCGGGTGAAGCGGGCCTTGGAGACCGGATCCTCGGCGAGATCGGCGCGCAGCAGCTTGACCGCCACGGTGCGGCCGAGCCGTACGTCCTCGGCGGCGAACACCTCTGCCATGCCGCCCCGGCCGAGGCGGTGGGTAAGCCGGTAGCGGCCGTCGCCGACCAGACCTCCGTTGCCCCACAGCTCAGGCGCGTCCGACATGCCGCCGCCAGCCGCCTCGGGGTCGGACGGGCCCTGGGCGCTGTGCGTCTGTGCCATCGGTCCTCGCCGTCGTTTCTGCCCGCGGTGCGCGCGGTGTTGTCACGGTCTCCGTCGGCCACGCTACAGCCTCGGCGCAACCCGCAGGTCCGGGATCCGGCCCGTGGACGGACCGGCCATCCAACCCGTACCACGCGCCGTCGTGCAAATTCTGTGTACCGGGCGTACGGCCGCTGTAACGCTTCCGCGACTCTTCTTTCTCGTACGGTCACGGAACGGGCACCGCGCTTGACGTGTCAGGGCCCTCGGGCAGACTTGGCCGGGAATGAGACATTCGATCAACAAGGGTGCCTGAGTGCCGGGCGGGGGACGGGGAAAATGAGCCAGGACGGCGCACACGGCCGTTACACGGGGCGGGCTCTGGCCGGTGGCCGCTACCAGCTGCGCGACCTGCTCGGCGAGGGCGGCATGGCCTCCGTGCACCTGGCGTACGACGCGGTCCTGGACCGGCAGGTCGCGATCAAGACCCTGCACACCGAACTCGGCCGGGAACAGGCCTTCCGCGAGCGCTTCCGCCGCGAGGCCCAGGCAGTGGCCAAGCTCACGCACACCAACATCGTCTCCGTCTTCGACACCGGGGAAGACGAGTTGGACGGCTCGACGATGCCGTACATCGTCATGGAGTACGTCGAGGGCCGCCCGCTCGGCTCGGTGCTGGACGAGGACGTACGGCAGCACGGCGCGATGCCCGCCGACAAGGCGCTGAAGATCACCGCCGACGTGCTGGCCGCACTGGAGATCAGCCACGAGATGGGGCTGGTCCACCGCGACATCAAGCCCGGCAACGTGATGATGACCAAGCGCGGCGTCGTCAAGGTGATGGACTTCGGCATCGCCCGCGCCATGCAGTCCGGGGTCACCTCGATGACGCAGACCGGCATGGTCGTCGGCACCCCGCAGTACCTCTCGCCCGAGCAGGCCCTCGGCCGCGGCGTGGACGCCCGCTCCGACCTCTACTCGGTCGGCATCATGCTGTTCCAGCTGGTCACCGGCCGGCTGCCGTTCGACGCGGACTCGCCGCTGGCCATCGCCTACGCGCACGTCCAGGAGGAGCCGGTCGCTCCCTCCTCGATCAACCGTGCCCTTCCCCCGGCCGTGGACGCGCTGGTCGCCCGGGCGCTGAAGAAGAACCCGAACGAACGCTTCCCGACGGCCGAGTCCATGCGCGACGAGTGCCTGCGGGTCGCCGCCTCGCTCCAGCCGGCCGCGCCGAGCATCGTCCCGGGCATCCCGCCCACGCAGAGCGGCTCCGGGGTCGGCTCCGCGGTGTTCCCGCCGGTCGGCCAGGCGACGCCGGCACCTCCGGGGCCGGTGCAGACGCCGTACCAGCCGACTCCGGCCCCGAATCCTTACGGGGCCGCGGGTCCTTCCCCCGCCTACGGCTATCCGCAGCAGCAGGCGGGCTACCAGACCCCGGCCGGGTACGCCCAGCCGGTGCCGTCGACGCCGCCCCCGTACAACATCACGCCCCAGCCGGCTTCCGGTGTCGGTGGCGGCGGTGGCGGTGGCGGGAAGAGCAACCGGCCGGTGGTCATCGGGTCGATCGCGGTGTCGCTGGTCGCGGTGATCGGCCTGATCGTCGCTCTGGCGCTGAACAACGGCGGCGGCGATGACGACACCGGCGGCAGCGGCAGCGGAGGCAGCACCGCGAGCACCTCGGCCTCGCACGCGTCGGGCTACCGCGGGCCCGACACCTCGAAGACCATCGAGAAGACCGAGTGCACCGAACCGCAGGAGTCCTACGACGACCCGGACAAGATCCAGGTGCCGGACTTGAAGTTCAAGTACATCAAGTCGGTCAAGGAGTGCTTCCAGGCCGCCGGATGGCGGATGAACGTCGTCTCCGTGGACGAGAACACGTACGGCGACGGCTCGGTCATGGACCAGTTCCCGGCCTCCGGCACGGACGTCGACCCGGAGAACATGCCGACCATCGAGCTCAAGGTGTCGACGGGCAACCCGGCGACCGGCTGACGCGAGGCGCAGCGGGAAGGAAGGGCCCGGCGGTCGTCCGCCGGGCCCTTCGCCGTCTCGGGAGTGTCCTGGGGTGTCTAGAGGTACGGGCCGCCGGAGCGGCCGGCCGGGCCGTGCTCCTCGCCCTCGTGGCCGACACCCGGCGGCAGCGCGCGCCGCATCGACTCCAGCTGGGCGCGGGCGGCCATCTGCTGGGCGAACAGGGTGGTCTGGATCCCGTGGAAAAGCCCCTCCAGCCAGCCCACCAACTGGGCCTGCGCGATACGCAGTTCCGCGTCGGAGGGGGTCGCGTTCTCGTTGAACGGGAGGGAGAGCCGCTCCAGCTCCTCGACCAGCTCCGGCGCCAGACCGTCCTCCAGCTCCTTCACGGAGCTGGCGTGGATCTCCTTGAGCCGGGCCCGGCTGGCCTCGTCGAGGGGAGCCGCGCGCACCTCCTCCAGGAGCTGCTTGATCATGCTGCCGATCCGCATGACCTTGGCCGGCTGCTCCACCATCTCCGTCACCGGGATCTCGCGGGAGTCCTCGTCCCCGTTGCCGCCACCGAGTGCCATCCCGTCCTGGCCCACGACCAGGATCTGGGGATTCTCGGGCGACCGTTCGTTCCTCGGCATCTCCATGCCGCCATTCTCTCGCACCCGTACACCTCACCACCGTGGTGCCCCCCATGGGGGCTGATCCACCTTCCTGCAACCGCCCCGGACAGGCCGTAGACCCATCGGCCGAATCAGAAATGCCGGGTTTGCCGGTGAATGTGAGGGTGGTGTTCGTCTGCCCTGACGACGACTGTGCTCCGGGAGGTCACCGACGTGACTCCAAGGCCGCGACTCCCCCTTCCCCTCCCTCTCCCCCTCGCCGCGCTCGTCCGGCTGCTGCTCGTCCTCGCGGCGGTCCTGCTGCCGTGCGGCATGGCTGTCGCACACAACACCGAGCCGCCGCCCTCGGACTCCGCCGGCGCCTCGGCCGCGCCCGAGCCGTCGCTGGCCGGCACGCTGGCCGGGGAGGGCCGGATGCGGCCGGGGCGGCCCCAGGGACCGGCGACGAAGATCGAGGGCCAGGAACCCGACGACCCGAACGGCCCCGACGACCCCGATGACGAGGGGACGGCGACGGAGCCCGCGGAGAGCGGCGGCCGGAGCAGCGACACCGGGAGCATCGACGGCGGCCGGAGCAGCGATGCCGGGAGACCGGCGGCCGGCTCCGCGCAGCCGCCCCGGGAGGCCGTCCTGGCCCCCGCCACATCCCCTACCGCACCCCGGCCGCACCCCGCCGGCCAGGCCATCGGCTCCGACCAGGACGACGGCACCGAGCCCATGCTGCACATCCTTCCGCTCGGCAGCGGCCTGGTCCTGATCGGCCTCGGGCTCGGCCTCGCCTTCGTCGGCCTGCGGGTACGGCGGGGATAGGGCGCGGACAGGCCGGGGACAGGCCGGGGCCGGTTGCTACTGGGTCACCAGCAGGACCTTGCCGATGTGCTCGCTGGCCTCGACCGCCCGCTGGGCCTGCGCCGCGTCCGCCATCGGCAGCTCCCGGTCGACGACCGCGCGGACATGGCCCTGGGCGATCAACGGCCACACGTGCTCCCGCACCGCCGCGACGATGGCCGCCTTCTCGGCGAGCGGCCGGGCGCGCAGCGAGGTCGCGCTGATCGCCGCCCGCTTGCCGAGCAGGGCGCCGATGTTCAGCTCGCCCTTGACGCCGCCCTGCATACCGATGATCGCAAGCCGTCCGTTGACCGCGAGCGCCTGCACGTTCCGGTCCAGGTACTTGGCGCCCATGTTGTCGAGGATGACGTCGGCACCCGCGCCGTCGGTGGCCTGCTTCACCTCGGCGACGAAATCCTGCTCGCGGTAGTTGACGAGGATGTCCGCGCCCAGCTCGGCACAGAAGTCCAGCTTCTCCTTCGTGCCCGCGGTGACCGCCACCTTGGTGCCGATCGCCTTGCCCAGCTGGATCGCCATGGTGCCGATGCCGCTGGAGCCGCCGTGCACGAGGAGGGTCTCACCGGGACGCAGGTGGGAGATCATGAAGACGTTCGACCAGACCGTGCAGACCACCTCGGGCAGCGCGGCCGCCTGCTTCAGGTCCACGCCCTCGGGCACCGGCAGCAGCTGCCCGGCCGGCACGGCGACCTTCTCGGCATAGCCGCCACCCGCGAGCAGTGCGCACACCTCGTCGCCGACCGACCAGCCGGAGACACCGGGACCGAGCGCGGCGATCCGCCCGGAGCACTCCAGACCTGGATACGCGGAGGCGCCGGGCGGCGGGGTGTAGTTGCCCTGCCGCTGGAGGATGTCCGCGCGGTTGACGGCGCTGGCCACCACCTCGACCAGCACTTCGCCCTCGCCGGGCACGGGATCGGGAACCTCGTCCCACACCAGCGCCTCGGGCCCACCGGGTTCGGGAATCGTGATCGCATACATGCGGCCGACGCTACTCCCCGCCCGGCCGCGTTCCAGGTCAGCCCCGGTCGGCGCGAGTCAGCCCCGGTCGGCGCCGGTCAGGCGCGGGGCAGCGGTCGTACGTCCGGTGCGACCCGGCTGCCCGGGGAGGCCCGCACGATCGTGATCAGGCGGTCCGTCGGCTCGATGGTGCCGACGGCCGGATCGTCGTACCCGAGCACCCGGTGTCCGCGCAGCACGCTCACCACCAGGTCGGCCGTCTCGCGCGGGGTCCTGCCGACCTCGGCCTTGACCGCCGGGCGTTCCACGAGGTCCAGGCCGCTGCCCTGCTGGATGAGGTCCTCTATGACCATGCCGGCGGCCGGGCTGAGCACCGACAGCCCGAGCAGTCGTCCGGCCGCACTGGCGCTGGTGATGACGGCGTCGGCGCCGGACTGCTTGAGCAGCGGCGCGTTCTCCTCCTCGCGGACCGCGGCCACGATCTTCGCGGCCTTGTTGAGCTGCCGGGCCGTCAGGGTCACCAGCACGGCCGTGTCATCGCGCTGGGTCGCGATGATGATCTGCCGCGCCCGCTGCACCTCGGCCCGCTTCAGCACCTCGCTGCGGGTCGCATCGCCGATGACTCCCGCGTATCCGTCGGCGGTGGCCGCGTCGATCACCCCGGAGCTCGGGTCGACCACGACCACCTGCTCCTTCTGCAGACCGGTCGCACAGACGGTCTGGATCGCCGACCGCCCCTTCGTCCCGAACCCGACGACGACGGTGTGATCCCGCAAGGCGGACCTCCAGCGGTTCAGGCGCCATTCCTCCCGGGTGCGTTCGGTGAGGACTTCGAGCGTGGTGCCGACCAGGATGATCAGGAACAGCACGCGCAGGGGCGTGATGACGAAGATGTTGGTGAGCCGCGCGCTGTCGCTGACGGGGGTGATGTCACCGTAGCCGGTGGTGGAGAGGGTGACGGTCGCGTAGTAGAAGGCGTCCAGGAGGTCGACGGAGCTGTCGGAGTTGTCGTTGTACCCGTCACGGTCGACGTAGACGATCAACGCGGTGGCGACCAGCACCAGCAGGGCCAGGGACAGCCGCTTGACGACCTGGAGGATCGGCCGCTCCACCACTTTCGTCGGGAGTTTCACCCGATGGGTCACCAGATGTTCGTCCGCCTGGCGGGCGATGGCGTCATGGCCCGGAAGTTTCACGTGAAACACACCCCGATACCGGCGGCCGCCCATGGCAGGTCAAGGAGTTCCATCTCCTCACCCTGCTGTGCTCCGCCTGGCGGTACGACCGCGAGCGCGTCGGCGGCGGCGATGCCACGGAGCATGGCCGGGCCGTTGTAGTGCAGCGGGATCGCGGTGTCGCCGCGCAGGACGACCGGGACCAGCCGGGTGTCGTACGGATGCCCGTGCGCCGCCTCCGCCAGGGGAAGCGCGTACGGCTCGGGGGCCGGGCGGGCGGCGAGGGTGCGCAGCAGGGGTTCGGCGAGGGTGAGCAGGCCGGAGACGGCGGCGAGCGGGTTGCCGGGGAGGCCCACGAGGTGCTGGTCCTGCTTGGTCCGGGCCAGCAGCATGGGGTGGCCGGGCCGCACCTTGACGCCGTCGACGAGGAGTTCGGCGCCGATGCGCTCCAGGGTGGGATGGATGTGGTCGACCGGGCCGGAGGCGGTGCCGCCCGTGGTGACGACCAGATCGGCCGACGAGGAGGTGATCGCTTTGTGCAGGGCCTTGGCGTCGTCGCTGAGCCGGCGTACGGCGGTGACCTCGGCGCCGAGCGCGCGCAGCCAGGGCGGCAGCATCGGGCCGAGCGCGTCCCGGATGAGTCCGTCGTGCGGGAGTCCCTCGGTCAGCAGTTCGTCGCCCAGGATCAGGACCTCAGCGCGGGGGCGGGGGACAGCGGTGACGGTGTCGTATCCGGCGGCCGCGGCGAGGCCGAGGACGGCCGGGGTGGCCAGGGTGCCGACGGGCAGCAACTGGTCGCCGCTACGGCACTCCTGGCCGCGTGGGCGGATGTCCTGGCCGTGGACCACCTCACGGGTGGGGTGCAGCCGGCCCTGGGCGTCGAGACGGCCGTGCTCGCTGCGCAGCACCGCGGTGGTGTCCGCCGGGATCCGGGCACCGGTGGCGATCCGGACGGCCTCGCCGTCGGTGAGCTGCTCGGGCTGCGCGTGCCCGGCCAGCACGCCTTCCTCGCGTACCTCCCAGGGGCCGGGGCCGGCGACCGCCCAGCCGTCCATCGCGGAGGTGTCGAAGGAGGGCAGGTCGGTGAGCGCGTCCAGCGGGGCGGCGAGGGCCAGTCCGAGAGCCTCGGCCAGTGGTACGGAGACGGGGGCGCGGCGGGCGCCGGACCGGGCGGCGCGGGCGGCGGTCTCGCGGGCCTGGGGCCAGGGAGTGGCGCGGTGGCGGTGGCCGTGGGCCGACGGTCCGCCGTGCGCGTGTTCGCGGCGGGGGGTGGGCGCGGAGGTCGCGTCCTGCCGGGGCTCCCTGGGCTCTCTCACGAGGGCGAGCGCCTCCTCGACGTCGAAATCGTCGTCGGTGTCCGCGGCGGCGGGCGTGCCGGCCCGGGTACCGGGGGCGGTCACCGGCCGGGCCCGGGGGCGGGGTTCTCGGGGGCCGGCTTGTCGGAACCCGGCTCGTCGGTGGCGTTCGCCTCCTCCGCCCAGCGCAGGGCCAGCGCGGCGGCCTTGTGTGCCGCCTCGGCGACCGCCTCGGCGCCGCCCTTGCCCTGTGCGGCCGCGTAGCCGACGAGGAAGGTGGTCAGCGGCGCGGCGGGGCGGTCCACGCCGTGCGCGGCGTCCCGGGCCAGGTCGAGCAGAAGGCGGATGTCGACGTCCAGGTCGATGCCCAGTTCGTCCTTGACTGCGGAGATCCATTCATCCAACACGTGCCCATGCTCCCTGATGCGTGCCCTGGCGTCGGCGATGTCGTCCCAGGTGTCGCAGTCGAAGGACGCGAGGGGGTCCGGGACACGGGTGAGGTTCAGTGCGGCGGTCAGGCGCCGCAGGGGGAGGCCGGTGAGGCCGCGGTCGCCGTTGCCTTCGGCGAGGGCCGAGAGGGCGTGGCGGAGTGCGGTGGTGCGGTAGGCCGCGACGAGGGGCTGGTCCCGGCCGTCGGCGTCGGTGAGCAGCGCGGCGTCCGCGCCGGAGGTGCGCAGCGCCGACAACAGGCGCTCCACGGTTGCCTCTTCGAGGAACGGGAGGTCTGCCGACAGTACGACCGCGTAGTCGGCGGTGGTGTGACGCAGGCCGGCGTCGAGGGCGGCGACCGGGCCGCCGCCCGGGGGGTCCTCGCGGGTCCAGTGGACCGGGCGGGAGGTGGGGCGGGGGGCCGCCACGACGACGGTCCGCCGGGCGCCGGCGCAGGCCGCGAGGACGCGGTCGAGGAGGGGGCGGCCGCCTACCCGGACGGCGGGCTTGTCGGCCCCGCCGAGGCGCCTTGCGGCGCCGCCGGCCAGCACGATCGCGTCGTAGGGCGGGGGGGCGGTGGCGGTCACCTTTCGAGTATGGGGGGCGTTCTGATCACCTGGAACCGATGGGGAGGCATGAGATGCGCAGGGTGTGGTTGCGTGCGCCCGAGGGGCGGGGTGTGGCGGCCGTGCGCGAGTGCGGGTTGTGTGTGGCTGGTCGCGCCCACGCGGCGGAGCCGCATATCGATACAGCCCCGCGCCCCCAAGGGGCGCGCGCTGCAGTCAGAGTGTCCTGAGAAGGACCGTCGGGTTCTCCACGCAGTCGGCCACGTACCTCAGGAAGCCGCCCGCCGTGCCGCCGTCGCAGACCCTGTGGTCGAAGGTGAGCGACAGCTGAACGACCTGGCGGACCGCCAGCTCTCCCTCGTGGACCCAGGGCTTCGGGGTGATGCGGCCCACGCCGAGCATCGCTGCCTCGGGGTGGTTGATGATCGGGGTGGAGCCGTCGACGCCGAAGACGCCGTAGTTGTTCAACGTGAAGGTGCCGCCGGTGAGTTCCGCGGGGGTGAGGCGGCCGGTGTGGGCGGCCTCGGTCAGTCGGGCGAACTCCGCCGTCAGGGCCTCGGCGTCGCGGGAGTGGGCGTCCTTGACGACAGGGACGACCAGGCCCCGGTCGGTCTGGGCGGCGAAGCCCAGGTGGACGTGGTCGAGCTGGACGATCTCGCGGGCCTCGACGTCGACGTAGGAGTTCAGCTCGGGGTGGCGGGCCAGGGCGGCCGTGCAGATCCGGGCGAGGAGTGCGAGCAGGGAGATCTTCGGGCCCGCCGCCGCGTTCATCGCGGTCCGCGCACGCATCAGTTCGGTCGCGTCGGCGTCCACCCAGCAGGTCGCGTCGGGGATCTCCCGGCGGCTGCGGGAGAGCTTGTCGGCGACCGCGCCCCGGATGCCCTTGAGGGGGACACGGGTGCCGGAGGGGGCGTTCAGAGGGGCGGGCGGGGTCTTGGGGGCGGCGGCGCGGGCCGCGCTGACCCGCAGGGCGTCCTCGACGTCGGCGCGCAGGATCAGGCCGTCGGGGCCCGAGCCGGACAGCCGGCGCAGGTCCAGGTCGTTGTCCCGGGCGAGGCGGCGGACCAGCGGGGAGATCACCGGGACGGGGCCCTCGGTGAGCGGAGTGGGCGGTGCGGGCACCTGCGCGTGGGTCGCCGTCGCCGTGACGGCGGTGTGCGGCGCCGGGTCCTGGGCGCCGCCCCGGTCGGCCGTGCCGTTGGCCCGCTCCGGGGCGGTGTTGCGGACCCGTCGGCGGCGTGCCGGAGGTGTCCCCGTGCCGTATCCCACCAGGACGTTGCCGGAGCCCTCCGCCTCGGGGACCGCGGTGGCCTCGCCGACGGCGACCGTCAGGAGCGGGGCGCCGACGGGCAGTTCGGTGCCCTCCTCGCCGAAGCGGGCGGTGACCACACCGCCGTAGGGGCAGGGCACCTCGACCATCGCCTTGGCCGTCTCGACCTCCACGACCGGCTGGTCGATCGCGACGACCTCGCCGACCTGGACCAGCCAGGTGACGATCACCGCCTCGGTGAGCCCCTCCCCGAGGTCGGGCAGTTTGAACTCCAGCACCTGTGCCATCAGCCCTCGGCCTCCCATTGCAGACGCGCCACCGCGTCCAGGATGCGGTCCACGCCGGGCAGGTGGTGGCGCTCCAGCATCGGCGGCGGGTAGGGGATGTCGAACCCGGCCACGCGCAGCACCGGCGCCTCCAGGTGGTGGAAGCAGCGCTCGGTCACGCGTGCCGCGATCTCCCCTCCCGGTCCGCCGAACCCGCCCGACTCGTGTACGACGACCGCGCGCCCGGTGCGCCGTACCGACGCGCAGACCGTCTCGTCGTCGAACGGCACCAGGGAGCGCAGGTCGACGACTTCCAGGTCCCAGCCCTCCGCCTGGGCGGCCTCGGCGGCTTCGAGGCAGACCGGGACGGACGGGCCGTAGGTGATGAGCGTGGCGCTGCGCCCGGTTCGGCGCACCACCGCGCGGCCGATGGGTTCAACGTCCGTCGGGTGCTCGGGGTTCCAGGTGTCCTTGGACCAGTACAGGCGCTTGGGTTCGAGGAAGACCACCGGGTCGTCGGAGGCGATGGCCCGGCGCAGCAGGCCGTAGGCGTCGGCGACGGTGGCCGGGGTGACCACGTGCAGGCCGGGGGTGGCCATGTAGTAGGCCTCGGAGGAGTCGCTGTGGTGCTCGACGCCGCCGATGCCGCCGCCGTAGGGGACGCGGACGGTGATCGGGAGGGGCATCCGGCCGCGGGTGCGGTTGCGCATCCGGGAGACGTGGCTGATCAGTTGCTCGAAGGCGGGGTAGGCGAAGGCGTCGAACTGCATCTCCACGACCGGGCGCAGCCCGTACATGGCCATGCCGACGGCGGCGCCGAGGATGCCGGCCTCCGCGAGGGGGGTGTCGGTGCAGCGGGTCTCGCCGAACTCCTTGGCGAGGCCGTCGGTGACCCGGAAGACCCCGCCGAGGGTCCCGACGTCCTCGCCCATGACGTGCACGGCGGGGTCGGCGGCCATGGCGTCCCGCAGCGCGCGCGTGAGGGCCTGCGCCATGGTGGCGGGCTTGACGGCGACGGTCGTCATCGCGGCCCGCCTTCCTGGTCCTGCTGCTCGGCCTCCAGCTCGGCGCGGAGCAGGGCGCGCTGTTCGCGCAGTTGCGTGGTGGTCTCGGCGTACACCTGGTCGAAGAGGTCCATGGGGTCGAGTTCGGGCTCGCGGTTCATGCGTTCTCGCAGGTCGGCGGCCATGGTCTCGGCGTCCTCGCGGGCCCGCCCGACGAAGTCCTCGTCGAGGAGTCCGCGGTCGGTCAACTCGCGCTCGAGCAGCTGGATCGGGTCGTGGTCGCGCCAGGCGTCGACCTCGGTGTCACCGCGGTAGCGGGTGGCGTCGTCGGCGTTGGTGTGGGCGTCGATCCGGTAGGTGACCGCCTCGACCAGGGTCGGGCCGCCGCCCTCGCGCGCGTGCCGTACGGCGGCGGCGAGGACCTCGTGCACGGCGGCCGCGTCGTTGCCGTCGACCAGGCGGCCCGGCATGCCGTATCCGACGGCCTTGTGGGCCAGGGAGGGCGCGGCGGTCTGCTTGGCGAGCGGGACGGAGATGGCGAAGCCGTTGTTCTGGACCAGGAAGACGACCGGGGCCTGCCAGACGGCGGCGAAGTTCAGGGCCTCGTGGAAGTCGCCCTCGCTGGTGCCGCCGTCGCCGACCATGGCGAGCGCGACCACGTCGTCGCCCTTGAGGCGGGCCGCGTGGGCGAGGCCGACGGCGTGCGGGAGCTGGGTGGCGAGGGGGGTGGAGAGAGGGGCCACGCGGTGGGCGTAGGGGTCGTAGCCGGTGTGCCAGTCGCCGCGCAGCAGGGTGAGCGCCTCGACGGGGTCCACGCCACGGGCGATCACCGCGAGGGTGTCCCGGTAGCTGGGGAAGAGCCAGTCGCGCTCTTCGAGGGCGAGCGCGGCAGCGACCTCGCAGGCCTCCTGGCCGGTGCTGGAGGGGTAGACGGCGAGGCGGCCCTGCTTGGTGAGGGCCGTCGCCTGGGCGTTGTACCTGCGACCGCGCACGAGCTGGGTGTACAGCCGGCGCAGCAGCTCCGGGTCGGCCTTGGCGGCCGCCTCGGTCCCGAGGACGCGGTACGGGCGCTCGTCGGGCAGCAGCGGCGCGGGGTCCGTCCGGGGCTGCCAGGCGGGCGGCGGCGACGGGCGGTATGCGCCGCGCTGCTCCATGACCGTCATGACGGCACCTCCTTGTGGGGGTGGCTACGGGAGACGGGTCGACTGTGACCCGTCCCACCTACCGATTGTTCGGTCGTCGGCACATTTTGGCTACAGGCGGCTTCAGGCTGTGGACAAACGGTTCTCCACAGCCTGGAATGAACGCAGTACGTCCATGGTAGGGAGGCGGGGGGACATGGCACCTGAACAAATGGCCGAGGGCCCGCAGGACCGCGCCGCCCTGCCGCCCGCGCGCCCGCTGGACGCCATCGATCAGGACATCCTCCAGATCCTCCAGGCGGACGGCCGGGCGTCGATACGGTCGGTCGCCGAACGCGTCCACGTCTCACGTGCCAACGCCTACGCGCGTATCAACCGGCTCATCGAGGACGGGGTGATCCGCGGTTTCCGCGCCCGCGTGGACCATGAGCGGGCCGGCCATGGCACCTCGGCCTACATCACGCTGAAGATCGTCCAGAACAGCTGGCGCACGGTCCGCGAGCAGCTGCGGCAGCTGCCCGGCGCCTCCCACATCGCCCTGGTGGGCGGGGACTTCGACGTGCTGCTCCTGGTGCACACGCCGGACAACCGGGCGCTGCGCGAGCTGGTGCTGACCCGGCTCCAGGCCATCCCCGAGGTGCTCAGCACCCGCACCCTGCTGGTGTTCGAGGAGGAGGACCTGGAACCGGAGGCCTGAGCCCGGTGTGCACAGGCCGGCGAAGGCCGCCGGGTCAGTGCGCGCGCAGGCCCGAGAAGGCCAGCCGGACGACCGCGTCGGAGACCTCGCGCTCGCTCATGCCGTGTCCGTTCGGGCGGTACCACTCCACGATCGAGTTGACCATGCCGAAGACCAGCCGGGTCGCGAGGCGCACCTCGACGTCGGCGCGTATGTCCCCCTCGGCGGCGGCCGCCTTCAGCAGGTCGGCCACCCGGTGGTCGAAGTCCCGGCGCCGCTCCAGCGCCCACCGCTCGGTGTCGGTGTTTCCGCGCACCCGCAGCAGCAGCGTCACGTACGGCAGTTCGGTGATCAGCACCTCGACCATGCGCCGGACGACGTGCTCCAGGCGGTCGGCGGCGGAGCCCACGCGCGCGTGCTCCTCGTCGAGGATCCCGAACAGACCGTCCAGGGCCCGGCTGACCGCGCGGCGCAGCAGTTCCTCCTTGCCGGAGACGTGGTGGTAGATCGACGACTTGGAGATACCGGCCGCCTTGGAGAGGTGCTCCATGGAGGTGCCGTCGTAGCCGCGCTCGTTGAAGACCTGGACGGCCACCGAGAGCAGGGTCTCGGGGGTGTAGGTGTCGCGCTTGGCGGTGGTCATGAGGCGCCCTCCCGCTTCTCGGTGGCGTAGGCGTGCCGGTAGAGCGCGAGGGAAGGCGCGTAGCGGCCGCTGGGATCGCGCAGGTGCAGGTCGTCCAGGAGGTCGTAGGCGAAGTCGCGGCCGAGCCGACGGCTCCACTCGAAGGGGCCGAGCGGGTAGTTGACGCCCAGGCGCATCGCGGTGTCGATGTCCTCCTCGGTGGCGACGCCCTTGGCGACGGCGTCGTGCGCGAGGTCGACGATCCGGGCGACCGTGCGGGCGACGATCATGCCGGGGACGTCGCCGATGACGCTGACCTGCTTGCCGAGCGCCTGGAAGAGGCCGATGGCCTCGCCGAGCGTCTGCGGCAGGGTGTCGTGGCCCGCGGACAGGGCGATCCGGGTGGCGCGGCGGTAGTCGAGGGCGAGGTCGAAGTAGACGACGTCCCGGAACTCCACCGAGGTCTGGCCGTCGGTGAGGACCAGCTGGCCGCCGCTGGGGAGCACCAGGCGGGTGCCGTGGTCCTCGTCCTCCTCGCGGACCTGGATGCCCGCCTCGCGGATCATCAGGAGCAGTTCGGCCGCGGGGCCCAGGCCGCCCTCGGCGACGACGTAGGCGGGCCGGTCGGCGGGCTCGGCGGTGTGCGGCTCGGCGGGCTCGGCGTCGTCCGCGTAGTCGTACCAGCCGTGCCCGGTCTTGCGGCCCAGCCGGCCGGACTCGACCAGCCGGCGCTGGGACAGCGAGGGTGCGAAGCGGACGTCCTGGAAGAAGGCCTGCCAGACCGAGTGCGTGACGGACTCGTTGACGTCCTGGCCGATCAGGTCGGTCAGTTCGAAGGCGCCCATCCGGAAGCCGCCGCACTCGCGCAGCACCGCGTCGATGGTGGCCGGGTCGGCGCCCTGCGCCTCGTGGACCGCGAACGCCTCGGCGTAGAAGGGCCGGGCGATGCGGTTGACGATGAAGCCGGGGGTGTCCGCGCAGGCGACCGGCGTCTTGCCCCAGGAGCGGGCGGTCTCGTACGCGCGCGTGGCCGACGTGACGTCGGTGGCGAACCCGGAGACGACCTCCACCAGCGGCAGCAGCGGGGCCGGGTTGAAGAAGTGCAGGCCGACCAGGCGGGAGGCGCTGCGCAGGGCGCCGCCGATGGCGGTCACCGACAGGGAGGAGGTGTTGGTGGCGAGCAGACAGTCCTCGCCGACGATGTCCTCCAGCGCCCCGAACAGCTCCTGCTTGGCCTCCAGCCGCTCCAGGACGGCCTCCACGACCAGCGTGCAGTCGGCGAACTCGGTGAGCTCGCCGGCGGGCAGCAGCCGGGCGCGGGCGGCGTCCCGGGCGGCCGCCGTCATCCGGTCCTTCTCGACGAGCCGGTCGAGGCGGGCGACGATCGCCGCGGCCGCCTCCCCGGCCCGCCCGGGGACGGTGTCGTACAGCCGGACGGGATGGCCCGCGACGAGTGCGACCTGGGCGATGCCCTGGCCCATGGTGCCGGTGCCGACGACGCCCACGGTGCTGCTGAGGTCGAGTGCTGTCATGTGCGCGATCCTCCCGCACGGGGTTTTCCACAGATGCGGCAGGCCCCCTTGTCCCGACCGATCGTTCGGTTACTCTAACTCTGTCCGGCCGTTTCCGCCCAGGTCATGAGCTTCGAGGGGAGCTCATCAGACGAGGAGTTGGTCCCGCATGACCGCCGAACTCACCGCGCACGAGCTGATCGCCAAGCACCGGCCCACGCTTGACCAGGCGCTGGAGGCGATCCGCACGCGCGCGTACTGGTCCCCCCACCCCGAGCACCCCAAGGCCTACGGCGAGCACGGCAGCCTGGACGCGGCGGCCGGCAAGGCCGCCTTCGACGCCCTCCTCGGCACCCGCATCGACCTCGGCCAGCCCGGCACCGACGACTGGACCGGCGGCGAGGTCTCCCCGTACGGCATCGAGCTGGGCGTGACCTACCCGCATGCCGACGTCGACACACTGCTGCCGGCGATGCGGGCGGGGCAGCGCGCGTGGCGCGACGCGGGCGCGGAGGCGCGCGCGGTGGTGTGCCTGGAGATCCTCAAGCGGATCAGCGACCGGACGCACGAGTTCGCGCACGCGGTCATGCACACCAGCGGCCAGGCCTTCATGATGGCGTTCCAGGCGGGCGGCCCGCACGCCCAGGACCGCGGCCTGGAGGCGGTGGCCTACGCCTACGCGGAGCAGGTCCGCACCCCCGGCACGGCCGAGTGGTCCAAGCCGCAGGGCAAGCGCGACCCGCTCGCGCTGACGAAGGCGTTCACGCCGGTCCCGCGCGGTGTCGCGCTGGTCATCGGCTGCAACACCTTCCCGACGTGGAACGGCTACCCGGGCCTGTTCGCCTCCCTCGCCACCGGCAACGCGGTCCTCGTGAAGCCGCACCCGCGCGCGGTGCTGCCGCTGGCCCTCACCGTGCAGGTCGCCCGCCAGGTGCTCACCGAGGCCGGCTTCGACCCGAACCTGGTGGCGCTGACCACGGAGCACCCCGGCGAGGGCATCGCCAAGACGCTCGCGACCCGCCCCGAGATCAGGATCATCGACTACACCGGCTCGACCGCCTTCGGCGACTGGCTGGAGGCCAACGCCCGGCAGGCGCAGGTGTACACCGAGAAGGCCGGTGTCAACACGGTCCTGGTCGAGTCGACCGACAACTACAAGGGCATGCTCTCCAACCTGGCCTTCTCGCTCTCCCTCTACAGCGGCCAGATGTGCACCACCCCGCAGAACCTGCTGATCCCCCGCGACGGCATCCGCACCGACGCGGGCCCGAAGACGTACGACGAGGTGGTCGCCGACATCGCCCGCGCGGTCGACGGCCTCCTCGGCGACGACGCCCGGGCGAACGCGCTGCTCGGCGCCATCGTCAACCCCGACGTCAAGGCCCGCCTGGAGGCCGCCGCCGGGCTCGGCGAGGTCGCCCTCGCCTCCCGCGAGATCGCCAACCCCGAGTTCCCGGGCGCGGTCGTGCGCACGCCGGTGATCGTCAAGCTGGACGGCGCCAAGCCGGACGACGAGGCCGCCTACATGAGCGAGTGCTTCGGCCCGGTGTCCTTCGCCGTCGCCGTCGACTCGGCCGCCGACGCGGTGGAGCTGCTGCGGCGGACGGTCCGCGACAAGGGCGCCATGACGGTCGGCGCGTACACGGTCGACGCCGACGTGGAGGGCGCGGTGCAGGAGGTCTGCCTGGAGGAGGCGGCCCAGCTGTCGCTGAACCTGGTGGGCGGGGTGTACGTCAACCAGACGGCCGCCTTCTCCGACTTCCACGGCTCGGGCGGCAACCCGGCGGCGAACGCGGCACTGTGCGACGGGGCGTTCGTGGCGAACCGGTTCCGGGTGATCGAGGTGCGCAGGGAGGCATAGCCGACGCGGCTTCGGCCGCCGACGATCACCACTCGACGCGCCTTTTCCGGTGGGATCACTCGGCGGCCGTCTCCGACCGAGGTTTCTTGTCCGCCGCAACGGCGCGCCGCCACGACGGCGTTGATCGGCGGTGCCGAGCCGGGCGGTACCCGCCGTTGTGACGGACGACCGTTGGACGGGTGCGGCGCCGTTGGGGCTGGTCGCGCAGTTCCCCGCGCCCCTGACGGGGCGCTCCGCTCACGCCTCCTGCAAAGCGCTCCAGTGGTACAAGGTCATCGCCACGCTCGTTGCCAGGTTGTAGCTGCTCACCTGGGGGCGCATCGGCAGGCGCAGCAAGTTGTCGGCTCGGGCGCGCAGGTCGGCCGAGAGTCCCGTCCGCTCGGAGCCGAAGGCGAGGATCGCGTCGTCCGGGAGTTTCACTCCCCTGATGTCCTCGCCCTCCGGGTCGAGCGCGTACAGCGGGCCCTGCGGCAGCTCCGCCACCGTCAGCCGCTCCACCGCCGTGGCGAAGTGGAGGCCCGCGCCGCCGCGGACGACTGTGGGGTGCCAGGGGTCGAGGGTGCCGGTCGTGATGACGCCCGTCGCTCCGAAGCCCGCCGCGAGGCGGATCACCGCGCCCGCGTTGCCCAGGTTGCGCGGCTCGTCGAGGACCACGACCGGGGCCGTGCGCGGAAGGCGGGCCAGCGCCCGCAGGTTGGCCTCGCGGGACGGTCGTACGGCCAGGGCGGCCACGGCCGTGGGATGCGGGCGCGGGACCAGGGACGCGTACGTCTGCGACGGCACCTCCGTCAGCAGCGCGGCCAGCGCCTCCCGCACGTCCGGCGCCAGCTCCTGCGCCAGCGCCAGTGCCGCCGCCCGGTCCGTCGTGACCGCCACCGGCACCTCCGCGTCGAAACGCAGCGCGTGCTTGAGGGCGTGGAAGCCGTCGAGGAGGACGGCGGAACCGGCCAGCCGCGCCCAGTGGTCCAGGGGGTCGGTCATGCCCCGAAGCCTACGCGGGGCTGCTCGTCGGCCTCCGGGAAGCGCTGCACGGGCAGCTCCGGACCGGACCGGCGGAGAACGCGGTCACGCGCGCGTGCCGCCCAGCCGCCGACCCGGCGCAGGAACGACGCCGGCAGGAACACGGAGTCCGCCGCGATCATGGCCAGGGAGAAGAAGGGCAGACCGAGGACGACTGCGATCACCGCGTGCTCGGTCATCATCGCGGCCAGCAGCACGTTCTTGACCCGCCGGTTGAACAGCGTGAACGGGAAGGCGACCTGCACCATGACCGTCCCGTAGGTCACCAGCATCACCAGCGTGCCGTTGGCGGACAGCAGGTCGGCGAGGGCCGGCCAGGGCGAGAAGTAGTCCAGGTGGAGCGGGTAGTAGACGGCGGTGCCGTCCTGCCAGCGGGAGCC
Source organism: Streptomyces sp. NPDC054770 (assembly GCF_053611985.1). Lineage (NCBI taxonomy): Bacteria > Bacillati > Actinomycetota > Actinomycetes > Kitasatosporales > Streptomycetaceae > Streptomyces > Streptomyces sp. NPDC054770. The sequence goes on along the minus strand of NZ_JBSHBL010000063.1, from coordinate 10,703 downwards.
CTGGATCTTGTACCAGCCGGCGGTGGCGTAGATCAGGCAGGCCTCGGCCATGATCACGAACAGGGCGCCGTTGTGCAGGATGTTGGCGATGACGTCGAGCAGGATCCGGGGCTCGGGGGTGCGAGCCCAGCGGCCGGCCGCCCACCACAGGGCGGTGCCCGCCCAGGTCGCCCACAGCAGGGCCGGGACCAGCCAGCCGCCGCCGGTGCGGCCGGTGAGCGCCGCCGCGAGCAGGACGAGGCCCGACACCGCCCACAGGGCGGGGCCCGCCCGGTCGGGGGCCACGCGCTCGCCACGCGCGCGTGCGGCGCTCGCACGGGCCGCCCTGCGCGCGTCCAGGGACCACACCTGGCCGCAGCGCGTGAACACCAGGTAGAAGGACATCAGGTGCAGCACGTTGTCGCCGCCGTCGCCCACGAAGACGCTGCGGTTCTGGAGGGACAGCACACCGACCATGAACAGCAGGGACGTGGCACGGGTGCGCCAGCCCGCCAGCAGCAGGGCGCTGGACAGGACGGCGAGGAAGTAGCAGACCTCGAAGAACGCCTGGCTGTCGGAGGCCAGCAGCGCCGTGAAGGCGTGGTTGTCGGCGGTCAGCTGCTGGGCGAGGTCGAAGCTCCAGGGGCCGTCGGGGCCGTACAGCTCCTGGCGGTGCGGGTACTCGCGCAGCAGGAACAGCAGCCAGGTGGCGGCGAAGCCGATGCGGACGACGGCCGCCTGGTAGGGGCCGAGGGCCGCCTCGGTGACCCGGGCGATGGCACGGGACAGGCACAGGGCGAGACGGTTCACCGCACACCGCCGTTCGCTTCGTCCGCCGTGACCGTCCACCAGGGCAGCACCCGGTAGAGGGGCGTGTCGGAGACCTTCTCGCCGCTCCAGCCCGGCGGCGGCACGTTGGTGGTGCTGGAGCGCACCTGGACCCGCTCGATGGTGCCCTTCCGGCTCGTGGCGTCCCCCGCGTACATGCGCATCACGACGATCCGGCGCAGGTACTGCTGGGACAGGGAGCCGCGCAGGCCGATCGGGCGGTTGTCGGTGCCGTGCGTGGTCGTGAAGAAGTCCCAGGCCCGGCGCAGCTCGTTCTGCACGGTGTGGCTGGGCACCAGGCTGCCGTCGATCGCCCTGCCGTCCTGTGCGGACAGGTCGTTCCAGCCGGTGGTGGTCGTGGTGCCGTCCGGCATCAGCACGTCGGCGCGCACCTGTACGGCGATGTTCTGCTGGAGCGGGTTCGGCGCGAAGAGCTTCCAGTTCTGTTCGAACTCCGGGTACACCCATTCCTCGATCGCCTTGCCGTGCTGCTTGGTCACCGTGTTCGCCGGCGCCACGCTCAGGAACACCATCCCGAGGTGCACACAGGCGGCGACGGCGACCAGGGCGAGGGCGAGGGCCGCGCCGACCTGGTAGCGGGGGGAGAGGGCGGCGACACCGGTACGAGGGAGGCCGGGCGGGGCGGACTCCGGCTCGGGAAGCGTCCCGCCCGGGCTGTCCGGGCCGTCCGGCCCGTGCCGGGCGTCCGCGCCCTCGTCGTACGCGTCGTCCATGCCGCCCCGTTCCCCGATCCCGCCACGTCGTCCGGGCGGCGGATCCGGGACCGCCCGGTGTGCCGCTGCCCGGCACTCGCACGGAACGGTACTCAGCACCGGCCGCCGGGCGCAGCCCCGAAGACGAGGCCGACGGCGTGGTCATCGCCACTCCGGGCAAGGCCGCCGACCCGCCGGACCCGGGGTGCCGGGAGCCGGCATCCCGGGGTCTTCCCAGGTCATACGGCGTCCGGACCTGCTCGCCGGCCGCGCTCCCGCGAGTTTTCCACAGATCGCGGCCGAGGTTTTCCACAGGGGTTGATCGTTCGCCGGGGCCCGGCGACCATGGGAATGGCCGAAACCGAACGATCGGACGGGACGCCGTCCGGGGTCAGGCGTTCACGGCCCGGGCGCGGAGCATGCGGCGCACCGCGTCCGAGCGTTCCACGAGGGTCTTGCGGACCACGGGGGCCGCTTCCTGGGCCGCCTGCCGGGCCTTCTCGAGGTACGCGGGATCGATGGCGTACGGCGGGAAGAGATTGGAGGCGTAGGTCATCGCCGGGATCATGCCGCCCTGGTGCAGTTCGGGGACCGCGGCCAGGTAGCGCTCGGCGTAGGGGGCGAGCAGGGCGTCCTGGCCGGGGCGCCAGAAGGCGGCCGCCACCGCGGAGACCGCCGCGACGGGCACCTCGCGGTCCACGGCCAGCCGCCGCCAGGCCTCGGCCTTCGCGGCCGGGTCGGGGAGGGCGGCCCGGACCGTGAGGGCGCGGACCCAGGCGTCGGGGTCGGGGTCGCGGTCCAGCAGGGCCGCGGACCCGGCGGTGACGTCGCCGCCGAGTTCGGCCTCGCGGACGAGGGCGCGCCAGTGCAGGTCGACGTCGTCGCCGGCCTGCTCGCGGAGCCAGGCCAGGTCCTCCGCGCCGGTGGCGGTGCGGGCGAGGCCGCGCAGGGCGACCCGGCGGCGGCCCGGGTCGGCGGCGAGCCGCCGGCAGACCGTGGCCACGGCCTCCGTCAGTGCGGGGCGTTCGGCGGACGGGGCCCAGAGTTCGGCGATGTTGATGACGAGCGTGAGGTAGGGCTCGATCACGGCGTCGGACGTCTCGGCGGCGAGCACCGCGGTGAGGGAGCGCCCGGCCTCGGCCGCCGTGGCCTCGCCGGCCGTGAGCATGTCCCAGACGGTGGCGGCGGCCGCGCCCCGGGAGATGGCCGTGGGCAGCTGGGCCGCCGCGCGGAAGTAGGTGTCCCGGGTGGTGGGGTCCGGGCGGGTGGTGGCGAAGGTGAGGTCGTCGTCGTTGACCAGGAGGAGGTCGGACGTGGCAGGAAGACCGGTGACGGGGGTACGGGCCTCGGTCACCTCGACGCGGACCAGCGCGGTGCGTTCCAGGGCGTCGCCCCCGTCGCGGGCGCGGTCGTACGCGCCGACCGCCAGGACCTGGGGGCGCGGGCTGCCGTCGGCGACCAGGGTGACGGTGTCGCCGTCGTGCTCCAGGGTGAAGCGGTCGGTGCCGGCGGTCTCCAGCCAGGCCTTGCGCCAGGCGGCCAGGTCGCGGCCACTGGCCTCGGCGAGGGCGTCGATCAGGTCCTGGAGGGTGGTGGTGCCCCAGGCGTGACGGGCGAAGTAGGCGGCCATGCCGGTGCGGAAACGGTCCTCGCCGACGTAGGTCATCAGCTGGAGGAGGACGGAGGCGCCCTTGGGGTAGGTGATGCTGTCGAAGATCGACGCGGCCTGGGCCACGTCGTGGATGGGCTGGTGGATCGGGTGCGAGACCGGGCCCTGGTCGGAGAGGTAGGCCCTGATCTTGCCGCCGAGGAGGTGGCCCGCCCAGGCGTCGGTGTAGCGGGTGGCGCCCTCGGCGGCCCAGTGGCAGGCGAACTCGGCGAAGGCCTCGTTCAGCCAGAGGTCGTCCCACCAGCGCATGGTGACGATGTTGCCGAACCACATGTGCGCCATCTCGTGCAGCAGCACGACGGCGAGCAGCTCACGCTCGGCGGGGGTCGGCTCGGCGCGCCGCAGGAAGGCGTCCGACCAGGTCACACAGCCGTAGTTCTCCATCGCGCCGCCGAACTCGGGCATGAACACCTGGTCGTACTTGCGCTGCGGGAACGGCATCGCGAAGGCCTCGGCGTAGAAGGCGAGGCCCTGGCGGGTGAGGGTGAAGATTTCGTCGGCGTCGCGTTCCAGGACCTCGGCGAGCGAGCGGCGCGCGTAGATGCCGAGGTCGTGGCCGTCGGCCTCGCGGCGGATCTCGTGGAAGGGGCCGGCGTTGACGACGGTGTTGTACACGGACAGCGGCGGGGTGTCCGGGAAGCTCCAGCGGCGGGCCGTGCCCTGCTCCTCGATCCGCGGGTCACCTGAGTTGCTGAGGACGGTCCAGGCGGCCGGGGCCGTGACGGTGAAGGCGTGCGGGGCCTTGAGATCGGGCTGGTCGAAGCAGGCCCAGACGAAGCGGGCCTCGTCGGGTTCGAAGCTCGTCCAGACGTACACCTCGCCGTCGGCGGGGTCGGTGGCCTTGTGCACGCCCTCGCCGGCGGTGGTGTCGGCCTGGACGCTCTCGACGCGCAGCACGTTGTGCGCGGCCAGGCCGGGCAGCGGGATCCGGCCGTCCCCGGAGGGGGTGAGCGGGGCGCCGTTCAGGGTGGCGGCGCGGACCTCGGCCGCACAGTCGACGAAGCTCTCCGCGCCCGGCTCGGCACAGGTGAAGGCCACCGTGGAGACGCAGCGGACCTCCGGGCCTTCGGGCAGGGCGGTGAGGTCGATGTCGACGTCGTACCGCTCGACCGTGATCAGTGCGGCCCGGCGTTCGGCCTCGGTACGGGTCAGGCTTCGGATCCCCATGCGTCCTCGTGTCCTCGCTCGTGTGTCCGTCCCCCATCGGCGGACAGCGGCCGTCAGCCTACGACGGGAGGAGCTGGTGATCGGAGGGGTTTTAGGTTCCCTTCTTCTAGAACCTGTTCTATCTTGACGGACCGTCAGATCAGCGGAGACCCGCCGGGAGGACAGGACCGTGGACTTCACCTTCACCGAGGAGCAGTTGGCGGCGGCCGAGGCGGCGCGCGGGGTGTTCGCCGGGGTGGCGCCGGACGCGGTGCCGAGCCCGGCGCTGACCACCGGTGCCGTGGCCGAGAGCTTCGACCGGGAACTGTGGGACAGGCTGGCGGGCGCGGACCTGCTGAGTCTGCTGCTGGGCGAGGAGTACGGCGGGGCCGGTCTGGACGCCATCGCGCTCTGTCTGGTGCTCCGGGAGTCGGCGAAGGTGCTGGCCAGGGTGCCGTTGCTGGAGCACAGCGCGGCCCTGGCCGCCGTACAGACGTACGGGACGGCGGAGTTGAAGGACCGGCTGGCGGCACCGGCGGGGCGGGGCGAGCCGGTGCTGACCGTCGCCGCGAGCGGGCGCACCGGGCACGACCCGGCGGAGCTGGCGGTGACCGCCCGACGGGACGGTGCCGGGTGGGTGCTGGACGGGGTGCAGACGGCGGTGCCGTGGGCGTACGACGCCGACCTCGTGGTCGTACCGGCGCACACGGAGGCGGACCGGAGCGTGCTGGCGCTGGTGGCGCCGGGAGGCGAGGGGGGCGAGGGGGCCGCGGCCGGGGTCACGCTCGCCGAGCAGGTGTCGACCAGCGGGGAACGGCTCGGGGAGCTGCGGCTGGAGTCGGCGCGGGTCGCGGAACGGGACGTGGTGACGGCGGACGGGGCCTGGGAGTGGCTGCGGGAGCTGCTCGCGACCGGGACGTGTGCGCTGGCGCTCGGGGTGGGTGAGCGGGTGCTGCGGATGACCGCCGAGTACGCGGGGAAGCGGGAGCAGTTCGGGCATCCCATCGCCACGTTCCAGGCGGTGGCCGTGCAGGCCGCCGACCGGTACATCGACCTGCGGGCCATGGAGGCGACGCTGTGGCAGGCGGCGTGGCGGATCGGGTCGGGGGCGGCCGGGGCGTTGCCGGCGGCCGGGGACGTGGCGGTGGCGAAGATCTGGGCGGCGGAGGGGGTGCGGCGGGTGGTGCAGACCGCGCAGCATCTGCATGGGGGGTTCGGGGCCGACACCGAGTATGTGCTGCACCGGTATCACGCGTGGGCGAAGCAGATCGAGCTGGCGCTCGGGGGGGCCGGGGCTTATGAGGAGGCGCTGGGGGAGTTGCTGGCTGCGCATCCACTGGGGTAGGGGATGAGAAAGAGCGGGGGCGCTCGGTCGTACGGAATCTGCGGGCCGGTGGGGCTCATCGCGCCCACGCGGCGGAAGCCGCATATCGAATACAGCCCCGCGCCCCTTTCGGGGCGCTTCAGTCCCCTCAGATGACGAAGCCCGGTTCTCCGCCGTCCGTGACGACCTCGCGGCCCGCTGCCTGCCATACCTGCATGCCGCCGTCCACGTTGACCGCGTCGATGCCCTGCTGGGCCAGGTACATCGTGACCTGGGCCGAGCGGCCGCCGGAGCGGCAGATGACGTGGACGCGGGCGTCCTGGGGGGCCGCCTCGGTGAACTCGCCGTAGCGGGCCACGAACTCGCTGATCGGGATGTGCAGGGCGCCGGCGGCATGGCCCGCCTGCCACTCGTCGTCCTCGCGGACGTCCAGCAGGAAGTCGCCGTCCTTGAGGTCCGCGACCTCGACCGTGGGCACACGCGCTGCGAAGTTCATACCTCCGACGCTACCCGACCGGAGCGGAGCGTTACTCCTGGGTCAGCAGGGCCGCCAGTTCCGTCTCGCGTTCGGCCACGTCCTTCTGGAGCCGCTCGGCGATCTCGTCGAGGAGGCCGTCGGGGTCGTCCGGGGCCAGCCGGAGCAGGCCGGCGATGGGGCCGTTCTCCAGCTCCTTGGCGACCAGGGCGAGCAGTTCCTTGCGCTGGGAGAGCCATTCCAGGCGGGCGTACAGCTCCTCGGCCCGGCTGGGCTTGCGCTCCGGCGGGACCGGGCCGGCCGCCCACTCCTCGACCAGCTCGCGCAGCAGGGCCTCGTCGCCGCGGGCGTAGGCCGCGTTGACCCGGCTGAGGAACTCCTCGCGCCGCTCCTGCTCGGCCTCGTCCTGCACCAGGTCCGGGTGGGCCTTGCGGGCCAGCTCGCGGTAGAGCCGGCGGGCCTCCTCGCTGGGGCGGACCCGCTGCGGAGGCCGGACCTCCTGCTCGGTGAGCATCGCGACGGCCTCCGGGAACAGGCCGTCGCCGTCCATCCAGCCGTGCAGCAGTTCCTCGACGCCGGGGATGGGCAGGACCCGGGCCCTGGCCTCCTCGGCGGCTCGGATGTCCTCGGGGTCACCGGTACGGGCGGCCTTGGCCTCGGCGATCCGCGCGTCCAGCTCCTCGATACGGAGGTAGAGCGGGCCGAGTTTCTGTTCGTGCAGGCGGGAGAAGTTCTCGACCTCGACGCGGAAGGTCTCCACCGCGATCTCGTACTCGATCAACGCCTGCTCGGCGGCCCGCACGGCGCGCTCCAGCCGCTCCTCGGGCCGCGGTGCCTGGGACTGCTCAGCTTCCGGGGTCGTCACCCGACCAGCCTAGGGCCTGTCGCCGTCGGCGGTGGCCGGTACCCACTCGGCGACCAGATCGGTGCAGGCCACGACGAGGGTGCCGGGGCGGCAGGCCAGCTCGTGGGTGCAGCCGTCCGGGTGCGGGAGGATCTCGTCGAGGATCACCTCGCCGAGCGAGGCGATGTCGCAGGCGCCCAGGATGTCCGTCTGGAAGCGGGAGACGCCCGTGTAGCGGACGATCAGGTCCTCGTCGTGTTTGAAGCAGTTGTGGCGGAAGCGGATCTCCATGTCGGCGGGGGCCGTGCGGCGCATGTCCAGCGGGTGCAGGTCCTTCACGCAGCGACGGCCGCCGAACTCGTAGTGGCGCGGGTCGGTGGCGAAGGCGCGGGCGCCGGGCGGCAGGGCGGCGGCGAGTTCCGGCAACCGCGCCAGGTAGGGGCCGGGGTCGATGGAGACCGCGGTCGTGCCCTCGCCGATCTCGACGTACTTCACATCAGCACCTCCCCGAAGGCCGGCCACCGAGTCCGCCGGTCACGCGGCTCAGACCCCGAGCTCGGCCGCTGTCCGCCCCGCCCGCACCGCGGCCACCAGTTCCTCGTGGTCCGCCTCCGTGCGGTCGGCGTAGGTCACCGCGAACGCGGCGACCGCCTCGTCCAGCTCCTCGTTCTTGCCGCAGTAGCCGGCGATCAGGCGCGGGTCGGCACTGTGCGAGTGGGCACGGGCCAGCAGGGCGCCGGTCATCCGGGCGTAGTCGTCGATCTGGTCGGGGGACAGGGCGGCCGGGTCGACACTGCCCTTGCGGTTGCGGAACTGGCGGACCTGGAAGGGGCGGCCGTCAACCGTGGTCCAGCCGAGCAGGATGTCGCTGACCACCTGCATCCGCTTCTGGCCGAGGACCACCCGGCGGCCCTCGTGGTCGACGGCCGGCGTCTCGAAGCCGGCCGTGGCGAGATGCGGGACGAGCGCCGACGGGCGGGCCTCCTTGACCTGGAGGATCAGCGGCTCGCCGCGGTGGTCCAGGAGGAGGACGACGTAGGAGCGGGTGCCGACGCTGCCGGTGCCGACGATCCGGAAGGCGACGTCGTGCGGGGTGTGCCGGGAGAGCAGCGGGTGGCGGTCCTCGGAGAGCGTGGTGACGTAGTGCTCCAGGGCCGCGGTGACCGCCTCCGCCTCCGCGTCGGGGACCCGGCGCAGCACCGGCACGGCGTCGACGAAGCGGCGGCCGCCGTCCTCGGTGGGCTCGGTGGCACGGGCCGCGAACCGGCCGCTGGTGTTGGCGCGGGCCTTCTCCGAGACCCGGCGCAGAGTGCCGAGCATGTCGTGGGCGTCGGAGTGGGAGACCAGTTCCTCGTCCGCGATCGCGTTCCACGCGTCCAGCACCGGGAGCTTGGCCAGCAGGCGCATGGTGCGGCGGTAGGCGCCGGCCGCGTCGCCCGCGGCCTTGCGGCAGGTGTCCTCGTCGGCGCCCGCTTCCCTTCCGGCCAGCACCAGGGAGGCGGCGAGCCGCTTGAGGTCCCACTCCCAGGGGCCGAGCACCGTCTCGTCGAAGTCGTTCAGGTCGATGACGAGGTCGCCGCGCGGGCCGCCGTACAGGCCGAAGTTGGCCGCGTGGGCGTCACCACAGATCTGGGTGCCGATCCTGGTCATCGGGGTACGGGCCAGGTCGTGCGCCATCAGGCCGGCCGAGCCGCGCAGAAACGCGAAGGGGCTCGCGGCCATCCTGCCGACCCGTATCGGGACCAGCTCCGGGATGCGGTCCCGGTTGGACTCCGCCACCGCGCTCACCGCGTCGGGACGGGAGCCGTCCAGGTCCAGGGCGGCGTGGCTGCGGCGCGGGACCGCCGAACGCAGCGCCTTGCCCTCCTCCTTGGGGGAGCCCTGCGGGGGCCACTGCGCAAAGCCCTTCGGCGCGGGCAGCTTCCGCCCGCCGACCGCCGTCGGCTCTTCCGTTCCGGTCACGTCGACCGCCTCCCCCGTACTCCACGCACACGCACGAACATCAACTCGTGGAGACGGTACAGGTGGGGGCCGAAACACGTCAGACCCTGTGGATAACTTCGGGGCGGCCTGGGCGGTCGCCCGTCCGCGGGCCGGTGGGGGCCGTTCGCGCAGTTCCCGCGCCCCCAAGACAGGTGGGTCCACTGGTCCCACCTCAAAGGGGCGCGGGGAACTGCGCGAGCAACCACGACGCACCCGCAGCCGAAAGCACCACGGAACGCCCCCAAATCAGAGCCACAGCGCCCCGAAAGAAAGTCACGCCCTCAGATACGCCAGCACAGCCAGCACCCGCCGATGGGAATCCTCCGCCGGTGGCAGGTCCAGCTTCGTCAGGATGCCCCCGATGTGCTTTCCCACCGCCGCCTCCGAGACCACCAGCTCTCTCGCGATCGCCCCGTTCGACTTCCCCTCGGCGACCAGCGCCAGCACCTCCCGCTCGCGCGGGGACAGCCGCTCCAGCGGATCCCGGCGCCGGCGCAGCAGTTGCCGTACGACCTCGGGGTCGACCACCGTCCCCCCGTCGGCCACCTCCCCCAACGCCGCGACGAACTCCGTCACCTGTCCCACCCGGTCCTTGAGCAGGTACCCGACGCCCGACCCGTCCCCGGAGTCGAGGAGTTCGGCGACGTAACTGCGCTGCACGTACTGGCTGAGCACCAGGATCGGCAACGTCGGCCGGGCGGAACGCAACCGCACCGCCGCGTGCAGCCCCTCGTCCTGGAAGCCCGGCGGCATCCGTACGTCCGTCACGACGACGTCCGGCGCATGCTCCGCCACCGCCGCGACCAGCGCCTGTGCGTCGCCCACCGCCGCGACCACCTCATGGCCGAACCGGCCCAGCAGCCCCGCGATCCCCTCCCGCAGCAGCACGCTGTCCTCGGCCAGGACTACCCGCAGAGGTCGATCGGCTCGCACGGCAACTCCACACGCAGCAGGGTCGGTCCGCCCGGCGGGCTGGACAGGGAGAGTCTGCCATCCAGCACCGACACCCGGTCCGCGAGCCCGGTGAGGCCGCTGCCCGCCGCGGCGTCCGCACCGCCCCGGCCGTCGTCGCGCACCGCCAGGTGCAGCCGGCCGTCCCGGTGCCCGCCGGTCACCTCGGCGCGGCCCGCGCCACTGTGCCGGTCGACGTTGGCGAGCGCCTCGCGCACCACGAAGTACGCGGCCGCCTCGACCGGCTCCGGCAGCCGCACCGGCAACCGGAAACCGACGTCCACAGGAACGGCCGTTCGATCCGCCGCATCCGCCACGGCCGCCTCCAGGCCATGGTCGGCCAGCACCTTCGGATGGATCCCGTGCACGATCTCCCGCAGTTCGGCGAGCGCCTCGCCCGCCTCCCGCCGGGCCTTGGCGAGCTGGTCGGCGAGCGGGCCCGGCGGGGCGTCCAGGTGGGCCAGGCCCAGGGTCATCGACAGGGCGACCAGGCGCTGTTGGGCCCCGTCGTGCAGATCGCGTTCGATGCGTCGCCGTTCCGCCTCGAACGCGTCCACCAACCGCGCCCGGGATCGGGCCAGTTCGACCACCTGTTCCCCCAACCCGTCCTCGCGCGGCGCGATCAGCAGCCGGGTCAGCCCGGCCCGCGCACCGGCCGCCACGCCCAGCGCATAGCCGCCGAGGGCCAGCAGGAACAGCCCGGCCAGCGCAGCCCCGAAGGCGGTCGGCCAGCCGGTGACCGTCCACACCTTCAGCACCTTCGTCTCCCGGCCGCCGCCGGCCGCTGTCTC
>NZ_JBSHBL010000062.1:0-62261 GCF_053611985.1 Streptomyces sp. NPDC054770 | reverse complement strand
GGCGCTGGAGAGCGGCGGCCGTACGGCTGTCAGTCTCGCCCCGCGCCCGGACCTGTACGCGGACCTCAGCCGCTGACGCTCGCGGCACCCGTCTCCAGATGGCCGGTGAACCGGCGCGACCAGGTCGCGTCGGAGTCCACCGTGACGGTGAAGTCGTACCAGCCGCCCTGGTTCGCGACGGCGTTGAAGTAGTCCTCGGCGGAGGATCCGGCGGCGACCTGGTACGTCCAGGGGCCGTCGGTGCGGTAGTTGTTCGAGGTGATCGTGAACTTCACCGACGTGGAGCCGGTGTTGGCCATCTTGAACCAGACGGCGAGCTTGCCGGTGCCCGGCTCCACGGCGTAACGGGTGCTCACCTCGGCCGACTTGCCGGCCGTGGTGGCGTCGCCCTGGAAGCGGCGCAGGAAGCGGTTGGGGCCGACCATGGTGAGGTCGTACTTCCCGGCGCCGTACCCGGTACCGATGTTGAAGTAGTCGGCGGCGGTGCCCCCGGCGTCGACCGTGTACTGCCAGGGTGTGGTGTCCCGGTAGGCGTTCGGGTGGATGGAGAAGTGGGCCGGACGGGTCGCCGGGGTGCCCTGGTTGGCCATGGCGAACCAGGCGCGGATCGCGCCGCCCGCCCCGAACTCCAGGTGGTCCAGGTATCCGTTCGGCTGGTAGGGCAGCGCGCGGGCCGGGCGGGTGCCGGGCTCCTGGGCGGGCAGGGCGTTGGTGGTGGGCACCGGGTTGGGCAGCGGGCCGCAGGTGGAGTAGCCGATGACGCCGGTCGCAGGCAGGGAGACCGGGCCGTGGACCGGGTTGGCGAAGTCGAAGACGCCGGTCAGGTCGCCGCTCACCTTGCGCCGCCAGTCGCTGATGTTGGGGCAGGCGGCGGGCTTGCCCAGGGCCGCGGTCCAGGTCTCCAGGAAGCGCAGCACCGAGGTGTGCTCGAAGACCTCGGAGGAGACCCAGCCGCCGCGGGTCCAGGGCGAGATGACGATCATCGGGACCCGGAAGCCGAAGCCGTACGGCACACCGTTCAGGAACTCACCGGCGGTACCGGCGGGCGGGGCCGGGGGCGGGACGTGGTCGAAGTAGCCGTCGTTCTCGTCGTAGTTGAGGAACAGGACGGTGGAGTCGAAGACGTCCGCGTCGGCGGCGAGGGCCTGGTAGACCAGGTTGACGAAGTGGGCGCCGTCGCCGGGCGGGGCGTAGGGGTGCTCGGAGAAGGCCTGGTTCGCGACCACCCAGGAGACCTGCGGGAGAGTGCCCGCGACGACGTCGGCCTTGATGGCGGCGGCGATGTCGTCGGGGGTGGAGCCGGTCACCGCCGGGACGGAGGACATGCCCCGGTCGTGGAGGGGGGTGCCCGCCTTGGCGTTCGCGAAGTTCTTGAAGTAGGCGCAGCCGTTGTCCCCATAGTTGTCCTGGGCGTTCTGGTAGACCTTCCAGGTCACTCCGGCGTTCTGCAGCGCCTCGGCGTAGTTCTGCCAGGTCAGCCCGGACTCGTCGCCGCCGTCGTAGCTGGCGGGGTCGACCTTGCCGCTCCACAGGTAGGTGCGGTTGGGACCGGTGGCGCTGAGGGTGGAGCAGAAGTAGGCGTCGCAGATCGTGTAGTTGTCGGCGAGCGCGTAGTGGAAGGGGATGTCGGAGCGGTCCAGGTAGCCGAGGGACCGTACGTTGCCGACGCCCGCGACCCAGTTGTCGAGGCGGCCCTTGTTCCAGGCGGAGTGCTGGGAGGACCAGGAGTGCGGGAGGTCGCCGCTGCACTGGGCGAGCGTCTCACCGTCCTTGCCGCCCGCGTCCGGGGTGGCGCTGAGCTTCCACGGGTACTGACGGGCGGCGCCGTTCGGCTGCTCGAAGACCGGATGGCCGCCGCTCAGCGTGATGCCGCTGCGGTCCGCGAAGCCGCGGACTCCCTTGAGCCGTCCGAAGTAGTGGTCGAAGCTGCGGTTCTCCTGCATGAGGATCACCACGTGCCTGACGTCCGAGATCGTGCCGGTCGCCGTGTTCCCGGCCGCGGCTGTGGCCACGGCCGCGGTCCGTGGGCCGGCGGCGCCCGCCGTCATGCCCGCCGCCACGGAAGCGCCCAGTCCCACGAAGCCTCTTCGGCTGATCGGTGTCATTGGCCCCGTCCTCGTCACCGGTGCGCCCGTGCGGCACACCGCGCGCAAGGGTGCCCGGGGCGGTCGGCAGGGACCGGACCGGACCGGTGAGGCGGGGATGAACAGAATTCAAAGTACGGGGCGGCACCGCCCCCGGGAGCCTCACACGCCTCCGAACAGCGAGCTCAGGCCCCGCTCCACGACCGCTTCGACGTCCTCCTGCCCCGGGGCCACCACCTCGTGGGTGCGCTGCAGGAACCGGAACAGCGCCTGGGTGTCGAACTGGAGCAGGGCGAGGCCGTGCGGCGAGTGGAACTCCACGGCCGTACGCCCCGGGCCGCAGGGCCAGATGTGCACGTCCCCGCGCCCGGCCGGGGCGGTGATCCCCTGGTCGAGGAGCGCACGGGCGAACGTCCACGTGACCTCTTCGCCGCCAAGGGTGACCTCGGCCGGGAAGTCGACGAAGACGGCCAACGGATCACCGGAGGAGTACCGGAGCGTGGCCGGCACCGGGACCTCCTCGTCCTCGGCGGTGATCAGCCGGGCGCGGGCGGGTTGCTCGAAAGAGATGTCCATGCCTGTAGGACTCCGGGAGGGCCGCTCGCATGACGCGAAATCCGGACAGAGTTGCCGCGGTTGGCCGAGACCGCGACACTGTGAACACAGGGACGTCGAACAACCGCCCGAGCGCGACACGGACAGCTCGAAAAGTCCGCCAAGTCACGTAGTCCGACTACGACTTGCGGCAGCCGATCGCGTACGCCTTTCATAGGGGTCGACCAGCCCATGAAGACTCTGGCATATGCCAGAAGCACCACCGTATCGTGTGTTGCCAAATCCCTTACAGGGCGTCGCAGGCTGTGCAACAGTCGTAACCAGTCCCACCGTCCGCCTTGGCCGTTCAGTCCCCGCATCGGAGTGCGTCATGCCGTCCCATGTCTCCGCGGACCGCCCCGCCGCCCAGCCACCCGGGCGCGGCTCGGTCGAGGCGTTGATATCGCAGACGCGGCGGCTCAAGGGCGACGTGGACGCGGTGCGCCGGGACACCCGGGGCGCGGGTTCGGACCCCGAGGAACGCTGGCAGCGGGCCCTGTACGACCTGGCGCTCCATCAACTCAACGATCTGGACGAGCACTTGGCCCAGCTGCGGGACGGGCCGGCACCGCTGCCGGCCGGAGCGGAGCCGGCGCCCGCCCGCCGCTCCTCGCCCGCTTCCGGATCGCTGCTCAGCCGGGTCGGCAGCGCGGAGTGGAACCTCCTGACGGACGAGGCCAGTTGGTCCGGCGAGTTCTACCGCATCCTGGGCCGCGACCCGGCCGCGCCCGCGCTCACCCTCGACGAACTGCCTTCCCTGGTACTGGACGAGGACCGGTCCCGGCTGACCACGATGGTCACCGACTGCCTGGTCGACGCCAAGCCGATCGACGGCGAGTTCCGTGTGCTGCGGCCCGACGGGAACGTGCGGACCGTCCACATGATGGGCGAGCCCGTGCTCGACGGCGACGGCAGCACCGCCTCGATGTGGGCCGTGCTGCGGGACGTCAGCGAACTGCGGCGCAGCCAGCGGACGGTGCGCGACACCCAGGACAGGATGCAGCGGCACCACCGGCGGGCCGAGACCGAACAGCGGCTCGCCGCCGAACTCCAGGAGGCCGTACTGCCGCCGGGGCGCGGTGCCCTGGTGCTCCCGCGCCGGGGACCGGGCTCGCTGGACGTCGCCGCCCACTGCCTGCCCTCCGGGGCCGGCGGCCTGCTGGGCGGCGACTGGTACGACGCGCTGGAGCTGTCCGACGGCGACACCCTGCTGAGCGTCGGCGATCTCACCGGGCACGGCGTGGCCGTCGCCTCGGGCATGACGATGCTGCTGGGCGCGGTACGCGGGATGGCGATGGCCGGCACCCAGCCGGGGCAACTCATGTCGCTGCTCAACCAGTTACTCGACGCCACCGTGCAACCCGCGCTGGGCAGCGCCGTCTGCTGCCGCTACCGGGCCGCCACCCGCACCCTGACCTGGGCACAGGCAGGACACCCCGCCCCGCTGCTGTTCCGCGGCGGGACGGGGTGTGCGCTCAGCGCGCCGGACGGCGTGCTGCTCGGTGTCACCTCGGGAGCCGGTTACGGGCAGGCCGAAGTGACCCTGGAACCGGGCGATCTGCTCCTGCTGCACACCGACGGAGTGGTGCCCGGGCACAGCGGAACGGACTCCATGGACGCTCTCCTCGGCCTGGCCCCCCGGTTCGGGGCGGCGCGCACCGCCCAGGACTGTGTCAGGGCCGTGGTCGAGGAGTTCGGCGAGAGCGGGCGCGCGGACGAGGCCTGCGTGCTCGTCGCCAAGGTGGGTGAATAAGGGCAGCGGTCGCCGCCCGGACGAGATCAGCCGGTTCGTGTCGAGCGCACCGGCCTCCGTCTATGCCTGTGCGCTGTTGTTGTTCCCCTTGCTCCTGGCCCTGGGCAGGGCCAGCTTGATCTCCTCCCGCAGTTCCTGGATCTTCGGGTAGCCGGCGTACTCGGCGGTGAGCCGGTACATCTGGCGCAGCCGGTCCCAGGTGCGGTGGGAGGAGTTCGATCCCATCGACATCAGGGCCAGCCGGGCGTAACGGTCCGCCTGTTCGGGGTCGTCCGCAATGAAGCAGGCGGAGGCCATGGAGAGGAAGTCGAAGATCTTCGACCGCTGCCGGCCGTCGACCCGCAGGGACAGAGCCTTCTCCGCGTAGTGCTGGGCGTGCACGGCCGCGGCCGGGTCGTGCTCGGCCAGCGTGCGGTAGGCGAGCGCCTGCATGCCGTACAGATCCTCTTCCTTGAACATCTGCATCCAGCTCGGCGGCGGCACGTCGCCCCGGTCGGAGACGAAGAGGTCCTCCGCCTGGCCGAGGGTGCGGCGCATCGCCTGGCCCTTGCCCATCGACGCCTGCGCCCAGGCCTCGATGGTGTGCAGCATCGCCCGGGTGCGCGGCAGTACCTCTTCGCCCGAGCCGGACTTGGCGAGCTTCATCAGGTCGAGCGCGTCGTCGGGCCGGCCGAGGTGCACCATCTGGCGAGCCGCTCTGGAGAGCGCCTCCCCGGCACGCGGCCGGTCACCGCCCTCACGGGCCGCATGGGCGGCGATGACGAAGTACTTCTGGGCCGTGGGCTCCAGGCCGACGTCGTGCGACATCCAGCCCGCGAGGACGGCGAGGTTGGCGGCGACGCCCCACAGGCGCCGCTGGAGATGCTCGGGGTGGCGGTAGGCGAGCATGCCGCCCACCTCGTTGAGCTGTCCCACCACGGCCTTGCGCTGGAGCCCGCCGCCACGGGCGGCGTCCCAGGCCCGGAACACCTCGACGGAGCGCTCCAGCTCCTCCATCTCCTCGGACCCGATGGGGGCGGCCTCGTAGCGGTCGAACCCGGCGGGGTCGGCGTGCAGAGGGTCGTCGAGGACGGGGGCGTCGGCCTTGAGTGTGGGGTCGGTGTGCAACCAGTCGTACATGGCACTGCTGAGTACGGATCCCGCGGTGAGCGCGGCACCCGCGCCCACCAAGCCGCGTCGGTTGAGCATGAGGTCCATTCCCGTGAATTCGGTGAGGACCGCGGCGGTTCGTTCGGGCGCCCACGGCATGCCGTCGGGATGTTCCACGTTCCCGTCGTCCGGCCGTTTTCCCGTACGCCCGTGCCGTACCAGACCGAGGTCCTCGATGGTCACGACACGGCCGAGACGCTCGGTGAACAGAGCCGCCAGCACCCGCGGCACCGGATCGCGCGGGATCTCTCCCGTGTCGATCCACCGCCGCACCCGGGAGGTGTCGGTCGCCAGCTGGGGGTGGCCCATGGCCGCCGCCTGCCGGTTGACCAGCCTCGCGAGTTCGCCCTTGGACCAGCCGGCCAGGCCGAACAGGTCCGAGAGGCGGGTGTTGGGTTCTCCGGTCACGTCAAGCCCCCAGGTTCTCGGCTGAGTTGACAGTAGCCCCGTGCCGGTTGCCGGGCGACTATTCGCCACGGTTCGCCAGGGTGCGCCAGATGGTGTGCCACTGGGCGACGGGTGTCAGGTAGGAACGCGCCACCCCGACCCGGTCGCCACTCGAAGGGCACACTCCCCAGGGTGTGCCCGGGCGGCCGGGACGGGTTGGTCGCGAGAACCCCTCACAGGACTTCTCAGGCAGGCACCGCAGGTACACGAAGGGATCTGTATCGCCCATGTACGCAGCATCGTCCTCCGTGTCCGCTCCGCCCCGGTCGCTGCGCCCCCGCCCGGCGGGCGGCGGACCTTATCTCGACCCCGCGCGTCCGGGGGCCGCGGTACCGGTGGTGGGCCGGCCACGGCGCGCCGCGGGTCTCGGCACCCAGCCCCTCAGCGGGAGACTCGACCTGTCCGGCCCCCAGGGCGCGCAGCTGCGCACCGCGATCGCGTCGGTGCACCGGATCTGCCCGGAGTTCGCTCCGGTGCAGGTGCTGCGCCGCTCCGGGCGGTCCGTGATCCTCGTCGGGACGACCGGGCGCAGCACGGCCGTGGCGAAGTGTCTACTGGACCACTCCCCCGCCTGGGCGGAGCGGACCCGCCACGAAATAGCCGCATACCGCTCGTTCGTCCGGCACCGGCCGCCGATCCGGGTGCCGAGGCTGATCGCGGCGGACCCGGACAACTGCACGCTGGTGATCGAGCGGATGCCCGGCCGGGTGGCGGCGGTCCAGCGCCACCCGGTGGAGGCTCCGCCCCGGGCGGACATCCGGGCGGCGCTGGGCGCGATCTGCCGGCTGAACGCGTGGCGGCCCCCGGCGGGCACCTTCGACGCCCCGGTGGACTACCCGGCCCGGATCGCCCGGTACCACGAGCTGGGTCTGCTCACCGACCGGGACATGGGTGACCTGCAGAAGCTGCTGCACGGCATCGCGGTCGCGGCGGGTCGCCAGGGGATGGGCCAGTTCTGCCACGGCGACGCCCTGCTCTCGAACATCCTGCTGTCCCCGGCCGGTCCAGTGCTGGTGGACTGGGAGCACGCGGGCTGGTATCTGCCGGGGTACGACCTGGCCACGCTCTGGTCGGTCCTCGGCGACGCCCCGGTGGCACGCCGTCAGATCAGCCAGATCGCCCAGTCGGCCGGGCCCGCGTCCAGGGACGCCTTCCTGGTGAACCTGATGCTGGTCCTCACCCGGGAGATCCGGACCTACGAGACCGCCGTGCAGCGTTCGATGCACGACGCGACCCCGGCGGCACCGGGTACGGCCCACCCGGGCGCCGCGCCGACCGGCGAGGAACAGCGGCTGCTGCTCCGGCGGCTGCACGACGATTGCCAGCTGGCCCGCCGGGCCGTACGAGCGGCGGTCGGCACTCGCTGACGGGGACGAGGATCCGCGGTGCGCTCAGGGCAACTGCGCACCGCGGATCCTCGCATGTCCGGGGTGTCTCCGGGGGTGTCACGCGCATCCACTGGTGTACTCCACTGACGCCTCGCAGGCCTGTGGCCCGCCACCGCGAAACTCCCACGATCATCGTATGACATGGGAATTCCGGCCTCTCTGGGCATGATTGACGGATCGTCGGCAAGCCGGTACCACTGAGCCACGCTCAGCCCCGCACGCCCCGTCGCGCCCCATCGCCCCAGGAGGCAGCATTGCGAGGATCTGTCACCGAGCCCCCAGCCCCGCCCAGCGGCAGACGTACGCGCCGGACGGCCGGAGCCGTCGCCGCCGCGGCTCTGCTGCTGCCGTTGCTGGGTGCGGCACCGCCCCCGAACACCGGCGAGTCGTCCGCCGGACTGCTCCAGCGGGCGTTCGCGTCCGCCGCCACCGAGTACCACGTGCCGCAGAGCGTGCTGCTCGCCGTCTCCTACCTCCAGTCCCGCTGGGACACGCACGGCGGCGCGCCCAGCGTGACCGGCGGCTACGGCCCGATGCACCTCACCGACGCGCACACCGCGCTGGCGACGGCCACCGAGCACTTCGCCGACGGCACCGAGGACGCCCGCGGCGACACTGCCCGCCCGGGCCTGCACCCCAGCGTGAAGGTCCCGCGGAACTCCGCGCTCCCGGCGCGTCTCAAGACCCTGCCGAAGGCCGCCGCGCTGACCGGGATCCCGGCCGCCGACCTGCGCACCGACGCGGCCGCCAACGTGGCCGGCGGCGCCGCCCTGCTCGCGGCCGCCCAGCGGGACCTGCACCAGCCGCTCGCCGCCGATCCGGCCGAGTGGTACGGCGCGATCGCCCGCTTCTCCGGCGCCGACGACACGGCGACCGCGGCGGCGTACGCCGACGACGTGTTCGACGTCCTGCACACGGGCGAGGAGCGCACCACCGACGCGGGACAGTTCGTCGCCCTCGCCGCCCAGCCGGGTCTGCGGGCCGACACCGCGCAGCTGAAGCTGACCGGGCTGCGCACGGCGGCGGCGGACGACGGCACGGAGTGCCCGACAACGGTGTCGTGCGAGTGGATCCCGGCGCCCTACGCGCAGTTCGGGGACAACGACTACGGCAACCACGACCTGGCCGACCGGCCGGCCTCGCAGAGCATCAAGTACATCGTCATCCATGACACCGAGGGCTCCTGGGACACCACCCTCAACCTGGTCCAGGACCCGACCTATGTGTCCTGGAACTACACCATCCGCTCCACCGACGGTCTGATCGCCCAGCACGTCAAGGCGAAGGACGTGGCCTGGCACGCGGGCAACTGGTACATCAACGCCAAGTCGATCGGCATCGAGCACGAGGGCTTCCTCGCCTCGCCGGACGCCTGGTACACGGAGGCGATGTACCGTTCCTCGGCCCGGCTGGTGAAGTACCTCTCCGAGCAGTACGGCATCCCGCTGGACCGGCAGCACATCCTGGGCCACGACACCGTGCCCGGCCCGGTCACGTCCTCGATCCCCGGGATGCACACCGACCCGGGCCCCTACTGGGACTGGCGGCACTACTTCGAGCTCCTCGACCACCCCTTCAAGCACAGGACGGGCAAGAAGCACCGGGTGGTGACCGGTGGTGCGGTGACGATCCTGCCGGACTACGCCACGAACCAGCCGACGTACACCGGCTGCGTCACCAAGGGCCAGCCCTGCGCCGCGCACGGTTCCAGCGAGGTACGGCTGTACTCCGACCACGACGAGAGCTCGGCGCTGATCAAGGACATCGGCATGGGCACGACGCCGACGACCGACGTGAACGACCTCTCGTCACGGGCGTCCACCGGGCAGCAGTACGCGGTGGCGGACACCTGGGGGGACTGGACGGCGATCTGGTACCTCGGGCAGAAGGCGTGGTTCAAGAACCCGTCGTCGGCACCGACGGCGGTGAGCGCGACCGGACGGGTGATCACCCCGAAGGCAGGTCTGACCAGCATCCCGGTCTACGGCCGCGCCTATCCGGAAGCCTCCGCGTACCCCTCCGGGGTACCCGCCCAGTCGATCTCCCCGCTGCCGTACACGATCCCGGCGGGCCAGAAGTACGTGGTCGGTGACGAGGTGCCGGGCGAGTACTACTACGCCGTCACCTTCAGCACCGACTCGCACAAGGTCGTGGTCGGCAAGGACCTGTACTACGAGATCCAGTACGGGCACCGGGTCGAGTTCGTCCGCGCGGCCGACGTGGACGTGCTGCCGACCGCGAAGGCCGGACGGCACCACGGCCACGGGGAGTAGCCGGTCTCAGCCCTGCTGGAAAAGCTCCGCCGGGAGCGGCTTCAGCAGGGCGTACAGGTCGTCGGTGATCGGACGGTCCCAGGCGGCGATGGTCACGAGGACGCCGTCGCTGCGGTCGAACTGGACGCAGGAGATCCGGCTCTCGGAGAGCTTCAGCCGGCGCACGATCAGCAGGTTGTCCCCCTGGAGCACCGGCATGTCCTCGGTGCCGACGACCGTGACGTCCTCGTCGTTCTCCAGGGCGAGGAGGAGCTGGCCGACCTCGAAAGGGATCTCGCCCTCCTCCACCTCGCGGGCCGGGGAGCCCTCGGGGAGGTTACCGATGATCATCGCAGGGCCACGGCCGCCGAAGAGGTCGTAGCGCAGGAAGACGCCCTGGCAGGTGCCGTCGGGGGCGGGCAGCAGCCCGGCACCGAGGTTGCCGGGCCAGTCACCCGGGTCCATGGCCAGTACGTCGAAGTCGGGGCCGGCGGGAGTGGCGCTGCGGCGACGGAGGAACGACATGCGGTCCATGGTACGGGGCCCGGGTTGTGGGACGGGGATCAGTTCCGGGTGCGGGTCGGCGGGCGTCTGGACGGCACTCCTGGTCCGCCGCCGCTCTTGATCCGCCGCGACGGTGATCAGCCACGACGGCGGTGTTCGGCGGTGCCGTGCCGGGTGGCGGTGTTAGCCGTGGTGGGTGGCGGTCGTTCGGCTGGTGCGGCGCCGTCGGGGCTTGTCGCGCAGTTCCCCGCGCCCCTAGGGGGTTGCGCCCTCGGTCTGCTCCATCGCTGCGGCCAGCTCCGCGCGGGCCTGTACCGCCAACGCGTCTGCGCTGCACTCAACAGCTGTTTCGAGTCCCCTGCGGAGTAGTCCGGCGTCGCGGCATTCCGTGCCCAGGGCCACCAGTGCGCAGGCCAGCTCGTAGGTGGCGGGAGAGCGCTCCAGGTGGGTCACCGCCTGCCGCAGATAGGTCAGGCGGGCCTCGCCCGTCGATACGTCCGCCGCCGTCCGCAACGCCGCGCCGATGGCCGAGGGGGCGCCGAACTGGCGGGCCCGGGTCAGCGCTTCCAGGGCGGTGGCAAGGGCGCGCTCGGGGGCGTCGTGGCGCTCTGCCCGGGCCAGGTGGAACTGCCAGGGGCACCACGAGGGGTTGCGGATGCCGCGGGGTTCGAGGCGGCGGCCGGCCGCGGAGAGCTCGGCGGCGGCTTCCTTGGTGAGGCCGCGGGCGAGGAGCAGTTCGCCGTAGACGGTCTGGGCGTCGGGGAAGACCACGGCCGCCGGGAAGGGCTCCCGGAAGGCGTGGTCCTCGGCGAGGCGGGTGGCCTCGTCGGTGCGGCCGCGGGCCAGCAGGGTCTGGATCAGGATGCCGACGGCGTACCAGTGGGCGGGGGTGCCGGGGCCGACGCGTTCCGCGAGGCGCAGGCCGGAGCGGGCCAGGTCCTCGGCCTCGGCGAGGCGGCCGCGCCGGTAGCGGACGTAGCCGAGGAGGGTGTAGGCGAAGGAGAGGTGGGCGCCGCGCCAGCCCTGGCGTTCGAAGTCGGCGATCCCGGCGGCGAAGAGCTCCTCCGTGCGGTCGGGCCGGTCGGCGTACATGAAGGCGAGCGCGACGAGGACGGGGACCTCGAACCCGCGGTCCGCCTCCGCCCAGCCGAGCCCGCCGGCCAGGGCGCGTTCGGCGTGGTGGAGGGCGACGTCGGCGGGTTCGCCGCGCTGGATGGCGTCCCAGGTGCGCAGCCCGATGACGTACCGCTCGGTGAGGTCGCGGCCCCGGAGGCGGTCGGCGAGCCGGGTCAGGCGTCGGGACCGGGAGGGGTGGTCGGGCTCGTCGGCGCGGAAGGCGTCCCACATGAACTGCTCGGAGAGCATCCGGAGCCGTACCCGGGCGTCGCCGGTCACCTGGATCTCGCGGGCCAGGGTCTCGGAAGCCTCGGCGAGGCGGTCGCTGTGGGCGAGGACCTGGGAGAGGCGGTAGACGATGTGCTGGCGCAGGGCGGGCTCGGCGATGGGTTCCTGGAGGGCCGCGCGCAGGTGGTTGACGGTGGTGGCCGGTTCGGTGAGCAGGGAGGCGCTGCCCAGTTCGTGGAGGACGGCGGCGCGCTCCTTGGCGGGCGGGGGTTCGCGCAGGGCGCGGGCGAGGTAGCTGCAGGCGGTGTCGGGGGCGCCGGCCCGGAGGGTCTCGCCGGCGGCGGCGCGCAGTTGCCGGACGACCCAGGTGTCGCCCTCGGGGTGGGTCTCCAGGAGGTGCCGGGCGGCGGCGGTGGCGCCCTGGCCGTCGTCGGTCACACACCAGGCGGCCTGGCCGTGCAGAGCGACCCGGGTGGCGGGCGGGATGGCCCGGTAGACGGCGGTGGCGATCAGCGGGTGGACGAACTCCAGGGTCTCGGCGCCGGTGAGGATCCGGGCGCCGCGCAGGGCGTCGGCGGCGTCCGCGGCCTCCTCGTGGCCGAGGCCGGCGACGGCGGCGGCGAGCGCCGGATGGATCTCGGTGCCGAGGACGGCGCAGGCCCAGGCGAACCGGGCGGCGGAGGGACCGAGGCGTTCCAGCCGGGCGATCAGCCCGCTGCCCTTGACGGCGGCGGCGAGGTCGCGCAGCAGCGGTGCGCCGGCCTCGGTGGGGTCCAGGCCCCGGTCGTGGACCTTGGCGGTCAGCTCGACGGCCTCGAAGGGGTTGCCGGCGGTGACGGCCCAGCACTCGTGGCAGAAGGCGTCGTCGGCGTGGTCGCCGAGGCTCTCGCGGACCAGGCCGGCGACGGCGTCGGCGCTGAGCGGTTCGAGGCCGTGCGGGCGGCCGCCTGCCCGGCCGGGCAGGCCGCGGAACGCGTCGGCGTGCTCGGGGAGTTCGTCGGGCCGGTACGCGACGACGACGAGCAGCGGGAGTTGCTCGGCGCGCGGCGCGAACGCGGCGAGCCAGCCGAGGGATTCGGGGTCGGCCCAGTGGGCGTCGTCGAGGACGAGGACCATCGGGGCCTGGCGCACGGCGAGGTGGGTGAGGACCCAGTCGAGGCCGTCGCGCAGGCCCTGCTGGTCGGGCGGGGCGCCCTCGGTCGGGGCGCACAGGCCGAGGGCGGGGCCGACGATGTCGTACCAACTGCCCAGTGAGGCGCGGAGTTCGGCCTCCGGTGCGCCGGCCAGGCGGGGTTGCAGGAGCTGGCGGGCGACGTGGAAGGCGACGCGCTGTTCCTGTTCGCCGCCGCGCGCGGAGAGCACGGTGCAGCCCTGGGCGGCGGCGCGGCGGCGGACCTCGGCGAGCAGGGTGGTCTTGCCTATGCCGGCCCGGCCGGCGAAGGCGAGGAGCGCGCCGAGCGGCCGGTCGGCCGGGGCCGTGCCGTCCGTGCCCAGGCCGGTGAGCTCGGCCAACGCCTCGTCGACGGCGGCGAGTTCGCTGTCACGCTCGTAGAGCGTCCGTCGGCTCCGCAGGACCCGCTGTCCCATGACCACCCCCCGCCACGGTGGTACGCGAACGCGGGGAGCGGTCGCGCACCGTGGCTTGCAGGCAGCTCAGCGTACGCCTGACGACGGTGATCCGCTCCCTACTGAAGGTAACTGAGCGAGGGGGCTTGACATCACTCCTGTGACGGCGATGGCGTCGGCGCCGGCGGGATCACGGCGACCGGGGCGGCCGCGTGCAGCAGGACGGCCTGGGTGACCGAGCCGATCATGCGGGCCGGGGCGAGCAGCCGTCGGCGGTGGCGGCCGACGACGACCAGGGTGGCGTCCTTGGAGGCGGCGACCAGCAGGCCGGCCGCGTCGCCGGGCAGCGCGAGGACCTCGGCGTGGAGGTCCGGGCGGTCCTTGAGGTGCAGGGCGAGGAAGCCCTCGGCGAGGGTGCGGGTCTCCTGTTCGACCTCGTCCTGGTCGACGGCCGGCGGGACGAGTTCGCCGGCCGCGATCCAGCTCTGCACCGGCCAGGGGTAGGCGGCGATCACCTGGAGCCGGGCGCCGTGCCGGGCGGCCTCCGCGCAGGCGAAGGCGAGGGTGGCGTCGTCGGGGCGGTCCACGTCCAGGCCGACGACGACCCGGGGCCCGGGCTCGACGGGCAGTTCCTCGTGCACCTCCCGCCCCGGCCGGGGTACGACGACCACCGGGCAGCCGGCGTCGCGGGCGGCGACCATGCCGTTGGAGCCGAGCAGCAGGCCTGCGAAGCCGCCGCGGCCCCGGGAGCCGAGCACCAGCAGCTGGGCGTCGGCGCCCAGTTCGGGCAGCAGCGCGCCGGGGGCGCCCTCCAGTGCGACGTACTCGACGGTGAGCCCGGCAGCAGCGGCATCGGTGCGCAGCCGGTCGCGGACCTCGTCGAGCACGGGGTCGCCGGCCGGGTCCTGCTCCTCGGCGACCAGGACGTCGGGCTGCCCCCAGGCGGCGTACTGGCGCACGTGCACCACCCGCAGCGGTGCGTCCCGTTGCCGGGCCGCCCGCGCGGCCCAGTCCAGGGCGCGCAGGCTGTCGTCCGAACCGTCCGCCGCGGCGATGACCGGCGCAGTGCTCATGGTTCCCCATCTCCGGAATACGGCCTTCCCTTTCCGGGGCCAGCCTGTCTCAGGCGACGGTCCCGGAAAGGCGCTGCCGGTCACGTGTCCGGAAATCCTTGCGGAACACCCCCCGGTTCACCTCTCTGCCGCAGAGCCCCGGGGAGGAGAGCGCACGCTCAGGTCAGGTCGAACTCGCCCTCCCGGGCCCCCGACACGAAGGCACCCCATTCGGCGGGGGTGAAGATCAGGGAAGGGCTCTCCGGGCTACCGCTGTTGCGCATCGCGATGAATCCCTCGACAAAGGCGATCTGGACATCCCCCAGGCCTCGGCTGCTGGACTGCCAGTCGGCCCCGCTGAGGTCCAGCTCCGGCTTCTCCCAGCCCCGTACCGGCTGCTGCTGGATGGTGCTCTCGGCCACGTCCGTGCTCCTCCCGAATTCGTCGTCCGCGGCCAGCCTAGCTTTCGGTTCCGGCACTCAACAGGCCACGTGAACGGGTCCTTTCAGTTGTCGGGGGCCGTGGCCCCGACAAGCCACATGGAGAAGAACTGGGAACCGCCGCCGTAGGCGTGGCCGAGCACCTTCCGGGCGCCGTCCACCTGGTGTTCCCCGGCCTGGCCGCGCACCTGGAGGGCGGCTTCGGCGAACCGGATCATGCCGGAGGCGCCGATCGGATTGGTGGACAGGACGCCGCCCGACATGTTGACGGGGAGGTCACCGTCGAGTTCGGTGACCCCCGATTCGGTGAGTTTCCAGCCCTCGCCCTCCTCGGCGAAGCCGAGGTTCTCCAGCCACATGGGCTCGTACCAGGAGAACGGCACGTACATCTCGACGGCGTCGATGTCCCGGCGCGGGTCGGCGATCCCGGCCTGCCGGTAGACGTCGGCGGCGCAGTCCTTCCCGGCCTGCGGCGACACCGCGTCCTTGCCTGCGAACAGGGTGGGCTCGCTGCGCATGGCCCCGCCGAGCATCCAGGCCGGCGGCTTGGCGGAACGGGCGGCTCCGGCGCGGTCGGTGAGGACCATGGCGCAGGCGCCGTCGGAGGAGGGGCAGGTCTCCGAGTAGCGGATGGGGTCCCACAGCATGGGGGACGCCTGGACCTTCTCCAGGGTGATGTCGTGCTCGTGGAGGTGGGCGTAGGGGTTCTTGAGTGCGTTGCGCCGGTCCTTGTAGGCGACCAGTGAGCCGACGGTGTCCGGGGCGCCGCTGCGCCGCATGTAGGCCCGCACATGGGGCGCGAAGAAACCGCCCGCGCCCGCCAGCAGGGGCTGCTGGAAGGGGATCGGCAGGGACAGGCCCCACATGGCGTTGGACTCGGACTGCTTTTCGAAGGCGAGGGTCAGTACGGTGGAGTGGACCCGGGCGGCGACGAGGTTGGCCGCGACGAGCGCGGTCGAGCCGCCCACCGAGCCCGCCGTGTGGACCCGCAACATGGGTTTGCCCACCGCCCCGAGCGCGTCCGCCAGGTACAGCTCCGGCATCATCACGCCCTCGAAGAAGTCGGGCGCCTTGCCGATGACGACGGCGTCGACGTCGGCCCAGTCCAGCTCGGCGTCGTCGAGGGCGCGTCGCGCGGCCTCGCGGACGAGCCCGGCGATCGACACGTCCCGCCGGGCCGCCACGTGCTTGGTCTGGCCGATCCCCGTGACGGCCACGGGCTCCTTGCTCATCGCGGATCCCCTTCGAGTACAGCGACCAGGTTCTGCTGGAGGCAGGGCCCGGAGGTGGCGTGGGCGAGGGCACGGTCGGACTCGCCGCGGTGGATGCGGGCGGCGGCCTCGCCGAGGCGGATCAGCCCGGCGGCCATGATCGGGTTGGCTGCGAGGGCCCCGCCGGACGGGTTCACCCGTACGTCGTCGCCGAGCCGCAGCGCCTTGCGCAGCACGACCTCCTGCGAGCTGAACGGTGCGCACAACTCGGCGGTGTCCACGGGCCGTTCGAAGGCACCGGCCTTCTCGGCGGCGAGCCGCGCGGAAGGCGAGTCGGTCAGGTCGCGGACCCCCAGGCCGTGCGCCTCGATGCGGTGGTCGATGCCCCGGATCCAGGCGGGCCTGGCACACAGCTCCCGGGCCCGCTCCCCCGCCGCGAGGATCACGGCGGCGGCACCGTCGCCGATCGGCGGGCAGTCGCCGGTACGCAGCGGCCGTACGACGTAGTCCCCCTGCGGGACCGAACCGCTCAGCTGCGCATGGGAGTTGGCCGCCGCGTCCGCCCTGCTCCGGGCGCCGACGGCGGCCAGTGCGGGCTCGTCGGTCTGCCCCGCGTCGATGAGGGCCTGGGCCTGGAGGGCGGCGAGGGCGACGGAGTCGGGCCAGAGGGGGGCCACGTAGTAGGGGTCGAGCTGCCGGGTCAGCACGTCCCGCACCGAGCCGGGCGAGGACTTGCCGTACGAGTAGACGAGCGCGGTGTCCGCGTCCCCGGTGAGGAGTTTGGTCCAGGCCTCGTACAGGGCCCAGGCGCCGTCCATCTCGACGTGCGACTCGGAGATCGGCGGCCAGGCGCCGACGCCGTCGAGGGCGACGGTGAAGGAGAAGGCGCGGCCGGCCAGGTAGTCGCTGGATCCGGAGCAGGTGAAGCCGATGTCGCCGGTCTTCAGGCCGGTCTGTTCGAGCACCTCGTGCAGCACCGGCATGAGCATCTCGACCTCCGAGAGCTCCTCGCTGGTGCGGCGGTGGTCGGTCTGCGCGAAGGCGACCAGTGCTATGTCACGCATCACAGCAGCTCCTTGTACGTCTCGTAGTCCGCGTCGGGTTCGCCGGTGGGCCGGTAGTGGTCGGGGAAGCGGGACCCCTCGGTCCACACCGGCTCGACCCTGAGCCCCATCCGTACCTGGTCGTAGGGGATGCCGCCGATCCGGCCGTGCAGGGCGAGGCCGGCGCCGTCGAGGGCGATGTGGGCGTAGACGTACGGCACCTCGATGTCGAGGTTCTTCGCCTTGATGTTGACGATGCAGAAGGTGGTGACCGTGCCGCCGGGACCCACCTCGACCTGTTCCGATGTGGCCACCCCACATGTGGGGCAGGCACCCCTCGGCGGGACGTACACCTTCCGGCAGGAGGGGCAGCGCTCGCCGAAGGTCCGCCGGGACGCGAGGGCCTCGATGAAGGCGGACTGGGCGCGGCCGGGCGAATAGGTGTAGTCGAGCCGGGCGTGTGCGATGATCCCGTGCACCGCGTCCTCGAACTCGCCGCTGTGCCCGGAGAGTTGCGCCGTCTCACCCTCGTACGGCTCGAAGCAGGCGATGTCGGTGATGGCCCCCGACCGCTCCTGCGCCCACCGGACGCGGACCCGCATTCCGGTGTGCACGGCGTCGGGCCCCGGTGCGTCGAGCGCGTGCAGCAGGGCGGTGTCGGCACCGTCGAGCCGGACCAGGACCCAGGCGAAGGGGGTGTCCAGGGGCTGCCCGCGGCGGGGCTCGTGGTTCCAGGCCCAGGTGGTGACGGTCCCGGTGGGGGCGACCTCGACCAGGTCACGGATCTCCTCGGCGGTGACGGGGTCGTACTCGACGGGTGGGACGAGGACACGGCCGTCACCGGTCTTCACCCCGAGGACGACCCGTTCCCGCAGCCCGGTGAGAAAGGCGCTCTGCACGGGCCCGAGGGACCGGGTGAAGGGAAACTCGACGACGAGGGGGGCTTTGAGGACTTCGGGCATAGGGGGCTTGCCTCCTTAAGGTCGGTGCGGGTGACGCCCCGTCTTTTAGGGGCGCGGGGAACTGCGCGACCAGCCACACACGGCCCGCAGCGTCCGACGCACCCCGGGCATCACTCGCGCTTGTAGACGGCCGGCCGCTTCTCCGCGAAGGCGCGAGCGCCCTCCTTCGCATCAGCCGTGTCGAAGATCGGCCACCCCCGCTTCAGCTCCGCGGCCAGCCCGTCGGCCTCCGTCAGCTCCGCGGTCTCGTACACCGACGCCTTGACCGCCTCGACCGCCAACGGCCCGCACGCGTTGATCTGTTCGGCGATCTCCAGTGCCTTGTCGAGCGCACCCCCGTCGGGAACGACATGCCCGACCAGCCCGATGTCCGCGGCCTCACGCGCGCTGTACGGCCGTCCGGTGAGCAGCATCTCCAGGGCGTGCGTGCGCGGAATCTGCCGCTGCAGCCGCACCGTGGAACCGCCGATCGGGAAGAGTCCCCGCCGGACCTCGAAGAGACCGAACGTCGCGGACTCGCCCGCCACCCGGATGTCGGTGCCCTGGAGGATCTCGGTGCCGCCCGCGACGCAGTACCCCTCGACGGCCGCGATCACCGGTTTGCGCGGGCGATGATGGCGGAGCATCGCCTTCCAGTGCAGATCGGGGTCGGCCTTCAGCCGGTCACGCAGGTGCTCCCCCGCCATCTCCTGTCCGGCGAGCGCCTTGAGGTCCATCCCGGCGCAGAAGGCGCCCCCGGCCCCGGTGAGCACGATCGAGCGGACGTCGTCGTCCTCGTCGGCCTCGATCCAGCCGTCGTACAGGCCGACGAGCATGGAGATCGAGAGCGCGTTCTTCGCCTCGGGCCGGTTGAGCGTGAGCACGAGTGTGGCGCCCTCGCGCCGCACGGTGAGGTGTTCCGTCCCACCCATGGACCGTCTCCCCTCCGAAAGGGATCGTCTCCCCTCCACCAGAACGAGAACAGGTTGCAGTAGCCGGGGAGGCACTTCAAGGGTTTTCTGACAGACAGTCAGATTTCTTCGCGCGAACCCTTCACACTTGCCGCGCCCTTTGCTCTGATGACCGGCGAACGGACAGGTGCGCCTTTCTTCGTCACGGTTGCCGGGGTCAGGAGGAGCGGTGGAGTACAACCTTGCCGATCTGTTCGAGTCGGTCGTGGACGTGGCCCCGGACCGCGAGGCGCTCGTCTACCTCGACCACCCCGGCACGGGTGCGGAACGCCGGCTGACCTACGCGGAGCTGGACGCCGCCGCCAACCGCATCGGCCACCATCTGATCGACAGCGGCATCCGCCCGGGCGAGCATCTCGGTCTGCACCTCTACAACGGGGTCGAGTACCTCCAGACGGTGCTCGGCTGCCTGAAGGCCCGGGTCGTACCGGTCAATGTCAACTACCGGTACGTCGAAGAGGAGTTGGTGTACCTCTACCGGGACGCGGATCTGGTCGCACTGGTCTTCGACGCGGAGTTCGACGACCGGGTGGCGGGGGCGCTGCCCCGGGCGCCGAAGCTGCGGCACCTGGTGCGGGTGGGCGAGCCGGTGGACGCGGGACTCAAGGCCGTCCCCTTCGCGGAGGCCGAGGCCGCCGGGTCGCCCGAGCGGGGGTTCCCGGCGCGCTCGGCGGACGACCAGTTCATCATCTACACCGGCGGCACGACCGGGATGCCCAAGGGTGTGATGTGGCGTCAGGAGGATCTGTTCTTCGCCGGGTTGGGCGGTGGAGCGCCGACCGGCGAGCCGGTGAAGCGGCCGGAGGAGCTGGCCGAGCGGGTCGCGGCGGGCGGGACCGGCATCACCTTCTTCCCGACTCCCCCGCTGATGCACGGCACGTCCACCCTCACCACCTTCATCGGCTTCAACTTCGGGCAACGCGTCGTGATCCACCGCAAGTTCGTGCCCGAGGAGGTGCTGCGGACCATCGAGAAGGAGAAGGTCACCAGCATGTCCCTGGTCGGCGACGCGATGCTGCGCCCGCTGATCGACGCGCTCAACGGGCCGCTGAAGGGCATCGACTGCTCGGCCATGTTCAGCGTCTCCTCCTCCGGTGCGATCCTCTCCGAGACCGTGCGCCGGCAGTTCAGCGAGCTCGTCCCGAACACCATGCTGCTGAACAACTTCGGGTCCTCCGAGTCCGGCTTCAACGGCACCGCGACCGATGACTCCGGGGCCGGCAGCGGCTTCCGGGTGCGCGTCAACTCCCGTACCCAGGTGGTCGATCCGGCCACCCACGAGCCGGTGGCGGTGGGCGAGATCGGCCGGGTCGCGCAGAGCGGGCACGTGCCGCTCGGCTACTACAACGACCCGGTGAAAACCGCCGAGACGTTCTTCGAGAAGGACGGCCGGAGGTGGGTGCTCCTCGGCGACATGGCGACGGTCGCCGAGGACGGCGTCGTGACCGTGCTCGGCCGGGGCTCGCAGTGCATCAACACCGGGGGCGAGAAGGTGTACCCGGAGGAGGTCGAACAGGCGCTGAAATCGCACCCGGACGTGTACGACGCGCTCGTCGCCGGGGTGCCGGACACCACCTGGGGCAACCATGTGGCGGCCGTGGTGCAGCTGCGCCAGGGTGCCGAGCCGCCCTCCCTCACAGACATCCAGACCCACTGCCGTACCCGTCTGGCCGGATACAAGGTCCCCCGGCAGCTGGTGATCACGGAGGCGATCCAGCGGTCGCCGAGCGGCAAGGCGGACTACCGGTGGGCGCGGGAGGTGGCGGTGGCCGCCGACCGGTAGAACGCGTGGGTGTGCCACCGCCGCGGGGCGGTCCGGGGGCCGTACGCTGTGCGCACGATCCGATGTCGATCATGCACGCGGTGTCACGACGGCCGTACGGAAGGACCTCCGGTGTCGCACCCCACGCCCGCCCGGACGCCCAAGGCCGTGCCCGCACCGGCCGGTCCGGGTACGGACGGAGGCCGGCGGCGAAGGCATCCGCGCACCGCCCGGGCCGTCGCGGTGGCGACGACCGTCGCCTGCGCCGTCCTGCTCCTGGCCGCGCTGCTGCTGCCGAACCGGCTCGACCTGCTCACGCCGACGGCCTTCCTGCGCCTGCCCGCCGAGGGGCTCGTGCTCATGTCCGTGCTGCTGGTGCTGCCCGGGCGGGCGCGGCGCGTCACGGCGGTGCTGGCGGGCGCCGTGCTGGGCATGCTGACGCTGGTGAAGTGCCTGGACATGGGCTTCTACTCGGTGCTGCAACGGCCGTTCGACCTGGTGCTCGACTGGATCCTGCTGGACGACGCGGCGGACTACGTACGCGAGTCGTTCGGCCGGACCAGTGAGGTGCTCGCGATCGCCGGAGCCGTGCTCCTCGCCGCGACCGTGCCGGCCCTCACCGCCCTCGCCCTGGTGCGGCTCGCCGAGCGGATGGCGCGCCGGCGCCCGCCCGCGGGCCGTACCACGCTGGTGCTGGCCGTCGCCTGGGTCACCTGTGCCACCTTCGGCCTCGAGGCCGGCGGCGCGCCCGTCGCCTCGACGTTCGACGCGCAGTTGGTGGACGACCGGGTGCAGGCGGTCCGCGCGGGTCTGGCGGACGAGCGGGTCTTCGCGGCGGAGGCCGCCGTCGACGCCTTCGAGCGCACTCCGCCGGACCGGCTGCTGACGGGCCTGCGCGGCAAGGACGTGCTGTTCATGTTCGTGGAGAGCTACGGCCGTACCGCGATCGAGGACCCGGCGATGGCGGGGCCGGTCGGCGCGGTCCTCAAGGAGGGCGGCGCCTCGCTCAGGGCGGCCGGTTTCGAGGCGCGCAGCGGCTGGCTGCGGTCCCCGGTGCTCGGGGCGGGCAGCTGGATGTGCCATGCCACGCTGCTGTCCGGGCTGTGGATCAACAACCAGCAGCGCTACCGGCATCTGGTCTCCGGCGACCGGACGACCCTCAACCGGTACTTCCGCAGGACCGGCGCCTGGCGCACGGTCGGTGTCGTCCCGGGCGTCCGCCGCGCCTGGCCGGAGGCCCGGTTCTTCGGCCTCGACCGCTCCTACGACGCCACGCACCTCGGCTACCACGGCCCGTACTTCAGCTGGACCCCTGTCCCCGACCAGTTCACGTTGGAGGCCTTCGACCGTCTGGAGTACGGGAAGAAGAACCGGCGCCCGCTGATGGCGGAGATCGTCCTCGCCTCCAGCCACCAGCCCTGGGCACCCCTGCCCCGCATGATCGACTGGCGGGACCTCGGTGACGGCTCGGTCTTCGGGCCGATCCGGAAGGCGGGCAAGGACCCGGCGGAG
This sequence comes from Streptomyces sp. NPDC054770, assembly GCF_053611985.1. Classification (NCBI taxonomy): domain Bacteria; kingdom Bacillati; phylum Actinomycetota; class Actinomycetes; order Kitasatosporales; family Streptomycetaceae; genus Streptomyces; species Streptomyces sp. NPDC054770. The sequence goes on along the minus strand of NZ_JBSHBL010000062.1, from coordinate 40,248 downwards.
GTCTGGAAGGACACCGCGAGCGTGCGCACCGAGTACCGGGCCTCGATCGAGTACTCGCTGCGCAGCCTGTTCGCGTTCATGGGCCGCTACGCCCACCGGAACACGGTCCTGGTCTTCCTCGGCGACCACCAGCCCCGCCCGGAGGTCGTCGCCGGCAGCCCACGCCGGGACGTCCCGGTCACGGTCGTCGCGCACGACCCGGCGGTCCTGGACCGGGTCGCCGGCTGGGGCTGGACACCGGGGCCGAAGCCCGCCCCGGACGCGCCGATCTGGGCGATGAACCAGTTCCGCGACCGCTTCCTGAAGGCCTTCGGACCGCGGGCCCCGGGTGCGGCTCAGGCGTCCAGGAAGGCGACGGTACGGCGGACGAACCACTCGGGGTCGTCCAGCCAGGGGTAGTGACCGGCCCCGGGCTGCACGACGACCTCGGCGGCCGGGAAGGCCTCGGCGGCCCGCCGGGCCAGGGCCGGGCCGGGGCTGCCGTCGAGCTCACCGGCGTACACCAGGACGGGGGCCGTGAGAGCACGCAGGGCGGTGCGGGTGGCGTCCGGGGTGAAGGCGCCCTCGGCGAAGTAGCGGTCGCCCGCGTCGAAGTTGGTCTGCTTCTCGGTGGCCGCGACATGGGCCCGGGCGGCGTCGTCCCAGCGGCCGTGGAAGAAGGGCATGAACACCTCGTCGAAGTCCCCGGAGCCGGTCAGCCATGCCTCCAGCGCGGGGAAGGCCTCCGCGAACCAGGGCTCCGCCGCCCGCAGCCGGGCCGCCGCCAGCCGCTCCTCGGGGGTGGCCCGCAGGCCGAGGGCCGAGGGGTTGCCGGTGATCAGCGCGAGCCGCCACACCCGGTCGGGATGCGCTGCCGCGTACAGGATCGCCAGGCTCGCACCCGCCGAGTGCGCCAGTACGTCCATGTGGTCGAGCCCCATGTGGGCGCGCAACATCTCCACGTCGTCGACCAGTCGGTCGCAGCGGTACGACGCCGGGTCGGCGGGCACCGCGGAGTCGCCGGTCCCCCGCAGGTCGAGCAGGATCAGCCGGCGGTGGCCGGCCAGGCCGCCGAGGTCCCCGAGATAGCCGGAGGCCCGCATGGGGCCGCCCGGGAGCACGACGAGCGGTTCGCCCTCGCCGCTGACGTGGTAGGCGAGCCGGGTACCGTCGGCTGCGGTGAAGGAGGGCATGGCGCTGATCCTCGGGGACGGCGGCGCACTGTCGCAACGGATTTCGGCGGACGGCCCCGATGTCAGGTGCGCGGGGCCGGCTTGCTCACCCGGAAGGCGAACTGCCCGCAGAACGTGAGCTTGCGGAGGTTCACCAGGGCCGTGTTGCGCTTGCTCTTGCGGGCCCAGACGTCGATCTCCGTGTTGAGCGGCGACTCCGTCTGCCAGAAACGGCCGTACTCCTTCTTCCGTGCGCCGTGGTAGGTGCGCATGATCAGCGTGACGCCGTCCAGCGAGGGCCGGATCTCCTCCAGGGCGAGCCCGGCCTCCTCGACCAGCACCCGGAATCCGTAGGGCGTGTAGTTCCAGAGGCTGAAGGAGTGGTAGGGCTCGAACTGGGAGGTGCTGCCGATGAAGAGCCCGCCCGGCCGCAGCACCCTGCTCACCTCCGCGAGCAGTTCCCTGGGGCGGGCCACGTGTTCGAAGACCTGATGCGAGTAGACGAGCGGCACGGCGTCGGAGCGGAACGGCAGGTTGACGCCGTCGAAGTACACCACGCTGTCACCGCCGGGCGTGCGCTGGGCGGCCTCCGGCGAATCGCGGATGTCGACACCCACCCAGCGGACGCCGGAGTCGTGCTTGCGGAAGAGCTCGGCCGACGTGCCCCGCCCGCAGCCGAGGTCGACCACCCGGTCCGGAGCCCGCGGCGAGCGCATGGCTTCGTCGAGGTAGTAGCGGGAGGTGACCTGACGTGCGTGGTCGTCAGGGATGCAGTCCTGCATGAGTTCCCACAGGGTCGACATGTCCCCACGCTACGGAGGTGTCCCTTCTCAGGCCACATCCGGGCGGGCGTTCGGGACCGCCGTCATCCCATGGGGCGAATACGGCTGGGCGGACGGCGGCACCAGCCGGCCGATGCCGGACAGGTCGCGGGCGACCACACTGTTGCGGTCGGCGACCGTTCGGCCGAGCGCGTGGTACGGCCACAGTCCCCCGGCCTGCCTGCGGCTGCGGTCGTTCCACTCCAGGGCCTCGGCGGTGCGCGCCCGGAAGAAGTTGAGCGCGTAGCCGCCGCTGTGGATCCGCAGCAGGAAGAACCCGCCGGGGTACTCCTTGGCGGCACCGACCTCCTGGAGCGTCACCTGCGGGGCGAGAGGCACATGGGTGCGCTTGTTGCGGTGGGTGTGGCCCACATGGTGGAGGAACACACCCGGGGCGGCGGCGTAGGCCCGGAGGATCTCGCGGGCCTGGCGGCGGCCGAGGCGCTGCGCCGGGCTCACCGGGAAGAGCGACTCCCGCACGGTCAGCGGATGGTGGCCGAAGACCACGGTGGGCTGTTCCCGGTGGGCCCGCAGCCGGCGCCGGAACCAGGACAGCTGCTCGGCACCGAGGCCGCCCGCGTCGGCGCCGTTGCCGCGCTTGTCGTAGGTGTCGAGGCCGATGATCCGCAGTCCGCCCACGTCGTGCTCGAACCAGCCGGGCCGGTCGGATCCGCCGAACACGCGGTGGAAGGCGTCGTCCCCGTCCGCGCCGCGGTCGTGGTTGCCCCGGACGGCGAAGTAGTCCCGCCGGTGGGTGCCGAACCCGTCCAGGATCCGTCGGGCCGTCGCCAGGTCGCGCGGTCCGCCGCCGGCGGAGATGTCACCGGCGGCCAGCAGCAACTGGGCTCCGCGGCGGCGGGCCTCGGCCACCACGGCCCGGCTCATGAGCTCCGGGTAGGGGGCGAGTCCCGCCCGCTGCGCCACTCCGCGCAGCACGGGGACCCCGGCGACCAGACCGGCGACGCTCTCGCCGATGTGCAGGTCGTTGCAGAGGGCGAGAGAGAGCAGGTGGCGGCCGGGCGGGGGCTGCGGAGTGGTGAAGGAGTAGGGACCGCCGGGCGTGTCGAAGCCGTGGCGGGAGGTGCCGGCCGCGTTGCCGCGCACCAGGTGCAGCGCGGTGGGGGTGGCGGCCAGGCCCCGGGAGCGGGCCTGGTAGTAGTACGTCTGGCCCGGCTCCAGGCCGGTGAGTTCGACGTGGTGGTGCGCGGTGGGGCCGTCCTCCCCGGCGGTGTGGTTGAGGCGGGCCGGGTGGGTGCCGTAGACCACCTCGCCCTCGGTGACGGCGGGCAGCGGCCGGCCGGTGCCGTCGTCGCTGCCGGGCAGGGCGGTGTGCCAGGTGATGACGGCGCGGTCCTCGGTGAGGGTGACCAGTTCCAGGTGGACGGCGATGAGCGAACGGGGGTGACGGGGGCGGGGGACGGTGGCGGACCGGAGCAGGGCGGGTGCGAGGAGGAAGGCGGAGCGCAGCGTCTCGCAGGGACCGGGGATGCCCGCGAGTGCGCCGAGGGGGACGGGGAGGCAGCAGCTCATGTCTGTTGGGTGCACGCCGGCGGTGAACGGCGGACGTGGTGTCGGAAGCCGCACATGGTATGGAACCAGACTTCTTGGGTTCTGGGCGGGCGTTGTGCCGACACTCACGTCCCGGGGCATCGCGGGAGCCGCCTCCCGGGACCTCACGTGGCGGGGCCGAACCGCTCCCGCAGTTCCCGCTTCAGGATCTTCCCGCTGGCGTTGCGGGGCAGCGCGTCCACGAACAGGATCCGCTTGGGCGCCTTGAAGGCGGGCAGTTTCTCCTTCACATGGGCGATCAGCCCGGCCTCGTCGATCTCGCCGCGCGGTACGACGACGGCCGTGACCGCCTCGATCCACCGCGCGTCGGGCAGGCCGATCACGGCGGCCTCGGCGACCGCCTCGTGGCTGTAGAGGGCGTCCTCGACCTGTCGTGAAGCCACCAGCACGCCACCGGAGTTGATGACGTCCTTCACCCGGTCGACGATCGTGTAGTAGCCGTCGGCGTCGCGCACCGCGAGGTCGCCGGAGTGGAACCAGCCGTCCCGGAAGGCCTCTTCGGTCTCCTCGGGCTTGTCCCAGTAGCCCTCGCACAGCTGCGGTGACCGGTAGACGATCTCACCGGGTGTGCCGTCGGGCACGTCCTCGCCGTCCTCGCCGACCACGCGTGCCTCCACGAACAGGACGGTGCGGCCACAGGAGTCGAGCCGTCCCTTGTGCTCCTCGGGGGCGAGCACGGTGGCGAGCGGTCCGATCTCGCTCTGCCCGAAGCAGTTGAACAGGGCGAGTTTCGGCAGCCGTTCGCGCAGCCGCTCCAGGACGGGCACCGGCATGATCGAGGCGCCGTAGTAGGCCTTGCGCAGTCCGCCGAGGTCGCGGGTGGCGAAGTCGGGGCGGTTGGAGAGTCCGATCCACACGGTGGGCGGCGCGAACAGGCTGTCCACGTCCCCGGCCTCGACCAGGTCGAAGAGGGTGTCGCCGGCCGGCCCGTCGAGGATGATGTTGGTGGCGCCCACCGCCAGGTAGGGCAGCAGGAACACGTGCATCTGGGCGGAGTGGTAGAGCGGCAGCGCGTGCGCGGGCCGGTCCCCGGCGCTCAGGTCGAGGGCGGCGATCGCGCTCAGGTACTCGTGCACCAGCGCCCGGTGGGTCATCATCGCGCCCTTGGGCAGCGCCGTGGTCCCGGAGGTGTAGAGCAGTTGCACCAGGTCCTCGGTGCGTGGTTCGGGCCCGTCGTACGGCGCCGCGTCCGCGAGCAGGGCGAGGAGCGAGCCGTCGGCGTCCCGCAGCGGCAGCGCCCGTACGCCGTCCGGGAGCCGGTCGGCGAGATCCGGGTCGGCCAGCACCAGTGAGCTGCCCGACTGGCCGACGATGTAGGCGAGGTCGTCGCCGGTGAGGTTCTGGTTGACCGGGACGTGGACCAGGCCGGCGCGGGCGCAGGCGAGGAAGGCGATCAGGTAGGCGTCGGAGTTGTGTCCGTAGGTGCCGACCCGGTCACCTCGGTCGAGGCCCTGGCCGAGCAGTACGCGCGCCGCGCGTGAGACGGCGTCGTCGAGTTCCTCGTACGTCCACCGCCGGTCGCCGTACCGCACCGCCACCCGTGCGGGAGTGCGCCGGGCACTGCGCCGCAGCACCCCGTCCACCGTGCTGCCCTGTCCCTGCGTCATGGCTCATGATCCTCGGCCTGTCGCCGGGGCAGGTCAAGCGAGCGCGAAGGCGGACCTCGAAAGCCCAGGGGGCCGGACGGGGCGGGAGGTCACTGGGGGGACAGATGCAATCACAATCGATGCGCCATGCATCAAGAGACGTACGTCCCCTGTGCTTTTTGCTTCAGCGTGCCCCCGTGCGCCCCTTTGGAGAAAGGTTTCCGGAAACCCGGACACGGTTGAACTGGGCAGGACTTGTCTCGGGTGTCAGACCCGAAGCAGGTTCGCTCATTTCACGTGTCGCACTGGGCAGGAGGCTTCCATGAACGGTGCTGTGCCTGAACAAAAACGAACGTGGACGACAGGTACTGCTCCCGGCATATTCCCACTCCTCGGTCACGGTATCGCCTTATACCGTCGACCGCTGGCGTTTCTGAATTCTTTGCCCGCGTACGGGGATCTGGTCGAGATACGACTGGGCCCCCAGCGCGCCTGGATGGTGTGCCACCCGGAGCTGGCCCACGAGGTGCTCACGGACCCGCACACCTTCGACAAAGGGGGCCCGCTCTACGACCGGCTGGGCAAGCTGATGGGCGACGGACTGGTCACCTGCCGTCAGTCCGCGCACCGGGACAAACGCAGGCTGCTGCAGCCCGCTTTCCGCCCGTCCCACGCCGCCGCGTACACGGAACTCGTCGCCGAGGAGGCCGAGTCGGTGTGCGAGGGGTGGCAGGCGGGCCGTACGGTTCCCGTCACCGAGGCGATGACGACCCTCACGACCCGCGTGATCAGCCGGGTCCTGCTCTCCGACTCGCTGGACGACACGACGTCCGCGCAGGTGCGGGACGCTCTCGCCGACGTCGTCCGGGGCCTCTTCGTCCGCACGGTCGTACCGATCGACGCCCTGTTCCGGCTCCCGGCCCCCGCCAACCGCCGCTACCGGCGCGCGCTGGCCCGCCTGCACGCCGTCATCGACGCGGCGATCGCGGAACGCCGCCGCAGCGCCGCCCGGGACGACGTCCTGGGAACGCTGCTGGCGGCCACCCGCGACGACGGCACGACGGCGGGCCTCACCGACCAGGAGATCCACGACCACCTGATCACCCTGCTGCTCACCGGCGCCGAGACCTCGGCCCTGACCCTGGCCGCGGCGTTCAGCCTGCTGGCCCGCCATCCGGAGGCCGAACAGCGCCTGCACGCCGAACTGGACACCGTCCTCCCGGGCGGCCGCCGGCCCGGCCCCGGCGATCTGCCGGACCTCGTCCAGACCCGGTGCGTCGTCTCCGAGACGCTGCGCCACTCCTCCCCCGGCTGGCTCTTCACCCGCGTCGCCACCCGGGAGACCGAACTCGCCGGATGCCGGCTGCCGGCGGGAGCCACCGTGCTCTACAGCCCCTACCTCCTGCACCACGACCCGGCGTCGTTCCCCGACCCCGAGCGCTTCGACCCCGACCGCTGGCTGCCGGGGCGGCCCACCGCCGAACAGCGCCGCGCGATGATGCCGTTCGCCGCGGGCAACCGCAAATGCCTCGGCGACGAGTTCGCCATGGTGGAGGTCACGGTGGCGCTCGCGACCATCGCCGGACGCGTGCGGCTGCGCCATCTGCCCGGGTACGTCCCACGGGCACCGCGTCCCGCGATCACGCTGGGGCCGCGGTCGCTGGTGATGGCCTGTGGGGCCAGGCCGCGCACGCCCTCGGGCGAGTCGCGCCCGTTCCGCCGGCCGACCACGGCCCCACCTCGCTCTCCGGAGCCCCGAACGGCAGGTGATGACGTTGTCGACAACGCATGAGGAAATCGCCCTCGACCTACCGGACGGAACTCCGGTCGCCAACCTCAGGGACCTGATCGACGCCCACCTCCGCGTGCCCTTCCCGTTCCTGCGCAACCCCCATGAAGCCGAAGCCGCGGCCGGCGTCGACACATGGCTGCGCGTGTGGGGGCTGACGGACCAACCGGGCGTGGCGAAGATGATCACCCGAACCCGGCCGGCCGAGCTCGCGTCCTACATCAGTGCCGGCGTGGATTCCGGTCTCCTCCAGATCATGGCCAACCAGATCGCCTACCAGTTCATCTTCGACGACCGCGCGGAGGACATCGGTCAGCGCTCGCCTGGTCTGCTGCTGCCGATGCTGTTCGAGAGCATCGCGATCCTCCGGGACGACCGGCCACCCGGCACTCCCCTCGGCGCGGCCCTGGCCGACCTCTACCGGCAGGTGCAGGAGCGGTGCACTCCCGGGCAGGCCGCCCGCTGGGCCTGGAAGAGCCGCGAATACGTACACGGCCTGTTGTACGAAGCAGTGGCCCAGGCCCAGCCCTACCTTCTGCGGGCCGGGGACTGCACCTCCATCCGGTCCCTCATCGCGGGAGTCGAGCCGTTCTACCCGCTGTGCGAGGCCGGCCATCCGGACGAGTTGTCCCCCGCCGAACTCCACCACCCCGTCGTACAGCGACTGGGCCGGCTGTCGGCCGACGCGGCGGTGTGGATACCCGACCTGTTCTCCGCGGTGAAAGAACAGCGGGCCGGCGGGATGATCAACCTGGCCCTGGCCCACCAGCGCGAGAACCGGTGCTCTCTCCAGGCCGCCGTGGTCCTCGCCATCCGGCAGATCAACGGCACCATCGAGGAGTTCCAGGAGCTCTGCGCCAAGGTCGAGCCGGAGCTGAGCGCCGCGGGGGTCAACTACCTGGAGGGTATGACCGGCTGGATCCGCGGGTGTTACCACTGGTCCCGGACCGTACCCCGGTACGCGGATGTGGTGACGGTGCCCGCCGTGCCGTAGGAGTACCCGACGTGGTCCGGCGAATGCGCCTCTCCGAGACGGCGATCAGGGCCTCTTACCCAGAGGGAGGACATTATCCCTTCTCCAGTTCATGATTCACCCGATAGTACTCAGTCCGACCTGCCCGAACCGCGACAAGGCGTACGCTCGGCTCTCCCCGGGCCGAACGAAAGAAAGCGGTACGGCATATGGCAACGGAGCCCCGGCAACCGGTCACGGACCAAAAGACCTTGATCGAGCGCCGACGGGAAATTCAGGCCCTCGACGCCGCGTTCCGGGAGTTGCGGCGCACCACCGGCGGCGTGCCACGAGCGCGGCGCAAGGGACTGCTCGCCTTCACAGGGTCGGCCGGACTGGGCAAGACGGCCCTCATCACGGAAGCACGCGCCAGGGCCGCGGCGGACGGGTTCACCGTGCTGTCGGGCCGGGGCGGCGAGGCGGAACAGGGTTCGGCGTTCCGTGTCGTACGCCAGTTGATGCAGCCCGCACTGGCGAGGATGGACGCGGCGGAACTCCACGCATTCCTGGGAAGCTGGTACGACACCGTCGCCGCCGTGCTCGGTCTCGAAGCACAGGGGTCCGCTCCCGCTCCCGACCCCACCGGAGTCCAGGAGGGCCTGGACTGGGTCATGACCCGGCTCACGGTGAAGAAGGCGCCCGTGGTCCTGCTCCTGGACGACCTGCACTGGGCGGACCCCGAGTCCCTGAAGTGGCTCACCTCCTTCGTGCCGCGGGTCGACGACCTCCCGCTGCTGCTCGTGGTCGCCTACCGGCCCGACGACCTGCCGCCGGAAGGGGGCGAACTGCGCACGCTCGTGGGCCACCACGGGGACCGCCCCCACGAGTTGGCGCTGCTCACCACCGAGGGGGTGACCCGGATCGTCAGAGCCGAGGTCGGGGAGTCGGCCGAGGACCAGTTCTGCAAGGAATGCTGGCTGGCCACCAGCGGGAGCCCCTTCGAGACGGTTGAACTCGCCATCAAGCTCGCCGAGCGGAAGGTGACCGGTACCGAGGACGACCTGCCCGCGATGCGTGAGATCGCCGCGGCGATCAAGGGCCCTGGACTGATCGAGCAGCTGGAGCGGCTCGGCACGGCGACCCAGCGCTTCGCGCACGCGGCGGCCGTGCTGGGTTCGCCCTTCTCGCCGCAGCTCGCCGCGACCGTCGCGGTGCTCGGCGAGGAGGCGGCGGCCGAGGCGATCCAGAAGCTGCGTACGGCCCGGTTCCTGTCCTACGGACACGACCTCGACGGCTCTCTCGAGTTCGTGCACCCGCTGATCGCCACGACGATCTACCGGTCCATCCGCCCGTCGGCCATCCGGGTCGGTATGCACAACGCCGCGGCGGTGGCCGTCCTGGCCGCGGGACACGGTCCCACCGCCGCCGCCCGGCATCTGCTGGAGGTGCCCTGCGAAGGCAACCCGGAGGCGGTGGAGTGTCTCCGCGAGGCGGCCCGCCTGTACCTGCGCGCCGGGGCCACCGAGGCCGCCCGACGGCTGCTGAGCCGCGCGCTGCGGGAGCCGCCGCTGCCCGAGGACCGTGCCGCGGTCCTGCACGAACTCGCGTGCTCCACCTTCCTGATCGAGCCCACGGCCACGGTGCGGTACCTGCGCCAGGCGCTGGCGGAGTCCGATGTCGACCCCGATCTGCGCGCGTCCGTCGTTTTCCGGCTGACGCAGGCGCTGGCCCACACCGACCAGCTGTCCGAGGCCGTGAGCGTGGCCACCGAGGAGGCGCGGAAGGCCACCAATCCGCGCGTCAAACTGCGCATGCAGGCCGATCAGTTCGTCTGGGGCATGTTCCAGGCCGACGACCACGAGTCCCCCGCACGCTCACGGACACTGACACGGCTGGCCGAGCAGTTGCCCGGCCGCAGTCTTGAGGAGCGCTACATCCTGGGACTGCGGGCCTGGGATGCCGTCCTGCGTGGCGAACCACGGCAGAGCACCCTTGCCCATGCCGAGAAGGCCCTGGCCGGCGGCATGAGCTGGACCGACGAGAACCGGGGTTTCGAGGTCCCCGCCTCGGTCGCGCTGGTCTTCATGTACGCCGACCAGCCGCGGCGGGCCGAGGAGTTGTTCGGCAAGGGGATCGCGGAATGCGTGGCCATGGGCTGGCGCGGCTCCCACCTGGCCCTCGGCCAGACCCTCGCGGGCTACATCCGCTACCGCCGCGGCTGTCTGGCCGAGGCCGAGGAGCTGGTCCGGGGAGGTCTGCAGATCGCCGACAAGGTGGCGGGGGCGGTTCCCGCCCAGTGGTTCGCCCTGGGCATCCTGATCCAGACGCTGCTGGCCCGTGGGCGCGTCGCCGAGGCGCGGGCACTCGCCGACGAGCACCAATTCGGTGCGACGGCTCCGAACGCCGTCATCTACCCCGACCCCCGCACCGTCTACGCCGAGCTCCTCCTCGCCGAGGGACGGCACGCCGAGGCGGCGCGGCTGTTGTCCGCGGTCGGGGACTGGCTGGACGCGCGGGGCTGGCGCAACCCGGCCTGGTGCCCGTGGCAGCTGCGGCTCGCGTCCGCGCTCGCCCCCACCGCCCCGGAGGAGGCGGTCGGCCACGCCGAGGAGGCGGTGCGCCGGGCCCGGGAGTTCGGTGCCGCCTCCGCCGTGGGGCAGGCCCTGCACACGCTCGCCGAGGTGACCGGCGGGCAGGCGGCGGTCGACCTGTACGCCCAGGCCGCCGAGCAGCTGGAGCAGTCGCCCGCGGCCTACGAACTCGCCCGCGCACAGATCGGGCACGGCGCCGCACTGTCCCTGGGCGGCCGGCTCCAGGAGGCCGCCGACCGGCTCTACCAGGGGCTGGAAGGTGCCGTCCACTGCGGGGCCGAGGCGCTCGCGGCCCGGGCCAGGGAGGAGCTCTCGGCGGCCGGGCTGCGGCCGCTGCCGTTGCGCTACGCGCAGGCGGACACGCTGACCGCGCAGGAACTGCGCACCGCCGAACTGACCGTCCAGGGGCAGCCGGTGGCCGTGGTCGCCAAGGAGCTGAAACTCACCGAGCAGGGTGTACGGCAGCTGCTGTCCCGCGTCTACCGCAAGCTCGGCACCGACGCCGCCGGCCTCGCCGGGTTCCTGGAGGCCCTCCACCGCCCGCACCCCTGAGGCGCCGGGCACCGTCAGACCGGCCGGGTGCGTCCCTCCCAGTAGGGGTCCCGCAGCCGCCGCTTGTACAGCTTGCCGTTGGGGTCGCGGGGCATCTCGGCGATGAAGTCGACGGTCTTGGGGCACTTGTAGCCGGCGAGTTGTCCGGCGCAGTGGGCGAGGAGGTCGGCGGCGAGGCCCGGCCCGGGTTCGTGTCCGGGGGCGGGTTCGACGACGGCCTTGACCTCCTCCCCCCAGTCGTCGTGCGGGATGCCGAAGGCGGCCGCGTCGGCGACGGCGGGGTGGGACAGGAGCACGGACTCGATCTCGGCGGGGTAGATGTTGACCCCGCCCGAGATGATCATGTCGATCTTGCGGTCGCGGAGGAACAGGTAGCCGTCCTCGTCGAGGTAGCCGAGGTCGCCGACGGTGAAGAAGTCGCCGATGCGGTTCTTCCTCGTCTTGGCCTCGTCCTTGTGGTAGGCGAAGCCGCCGGTGTTCATCTTCATGTAGACGGTGCCGAGTTCGCCGGGCGGCAGCCGGTTGCCGTCGTCGTCGAAGACCGCGAGTTCGCTGATGGGCCACGCCTTGCCGACCGTGCCGGGCTTCTTCAGCCAGTCCTCGGCGGTGGCGAAGGCGCCGCCGCCCTCGCTGGCCGCGTAGTACTCCTCGACGCTGGGGCCCCACCAGTCGAGCATGGCGCGCTTGACGTGGTCCGGGCAGGGGGCGGCGCCGTGGATGGCGTGCCGCATGGAGGAGACGTCATGGCGAGCGCGTACCTCCGCGGGGAGGGCGAGCAGGCGGTGGAACTGGGTCGGGACCATATGGGTGTGGGTGCACTTGTGTGCGTCGATCAGGCGGAGCATCTCCTCGGGGGTCCACTTGTCCATGAGGACGAGGCGGTGGCCTATGTGGAGTGACGCGCCCGCGAACTGGAGTACGGCGGTGTGGTAGAGCGGCGAGCAGACCAGGTGGACGTTGTCGTCGAAGGGGCGGATGCCGAAGATGCCGAGGAAGCCGCCGAGGTAGGCCTCCTCCGGGAGCCTGCCGGGCAGCGGGCGGCGGATGCCGCGGGGGCGGCCCGTCGTGCCCGAGGTGTAGTTCATGACCCAGCCCAGTTCGCGGTCCGCGGGTGCCGACTCCGGCTGTCCGTCGAGGAGTTCGGGGTACGGCCGGAAGCCCTCGACCGTGCCGACCGCGTACCGGTGGGTGGCCGGGAGGCCGGCCTCGTCGGCGGCCTGGCGGGCCGGGACGGAGAACCGTTCGTGGGCGAGCAGCACCTTGGCGCCGGAGTCGGCGACGATCCAGGCGATCTCCGGGGCGACGAAGTGGTGGTTGACCGGGACGAGGTAGAGGCCGGCCTGGGAGGCGGCCAGGTAGGCGGTGAGGAACTCGGGCCCGTTGGGCAGGACGACCGCGAAGGCGTCCCCGCGTTCCAGGCCCGCGGCCCGCAGCCCGTGGACGAGCCGGTTGGTGGCCGCGTGCAGCCGGCCTGCGGTCCATTCCTCGCCGTCGGGTGCGACGAGGACCGTGCGGTCGGGGTCCCGGGTGGCCTGGGCCCAGAATCCGGCGGGGGGCGTACTGGTCACGTGCCGCTCCTTCCGGCGATGCGGTTGATGCGGTCGACGGCCTGCTCGAAGCCCCGGGTGAGGTCGTCGAAGACGGCCTGGACGCTGCGTTCGCTGGTCATGCGGCCGACGATCTGGCCGACGGGGGTGCCGAGCAGGGGCGCGACCTCGTACTTCTGGATGCGGGTGAGGGCCTCGGCGACGAGCAGGCCCTGGAGGGGCATGGGGAGGGTGCCGGGACCGTTCGGGTCGTCCCAGGCGTCGGTCCACTCGGTGCGCAGCTGGCGGGCCGGTTTGCCGGTCAGGGCACGGGAGCGGACGGTGTCGCCGGAGCCGGCGGCGAGCAGCTTGCGGGTCACGGCGGGCGAGGAGAGGTCGGCTTCTGTGACGGTCAGCCACATGGAGCCCAGCCATACTCCTTGGGCGCCGAGGCTGAGCGCGGCGGCCACCTGCTGCCCGCTGCCGATGCCACCGGCCGCCAGGACGGGCAGCGGGGCGACGGCGTCGACGACCTCCGGGGTGAGCACCATGGTGGCGATCTCGCCGGTGTGGCCGCCGGCCTCGTAGCCCTGGGCCACGACGACATCGATGCCCGCGTCCTGGTGTTTGACCGCGTGCCGGGCGCTGCCGGCCAGCGCGGCGACGAGGATGTCCTGGTCGTGGGCGCGGTCGACGACGTCGGCGGGCGGCGATCCGAGGGCGTTGGCGAGCAGCCGGATCGGGTAGTCGAAGGCGACGTCGAGCTGGGTCCGGGCGACCTGCTCCATCCACCCGGTGATGCGCCAGCCGGACACCTCCCCCTCGGCCAGCTCGGGCACGCCGTACTTGGCGAGGGTGTCCCGTACGAACTGCCGGTGCCCCTCCGGGATCATCGCCTCGACGTCGGCCTCGCTGACGCCCTCGACCTTCTTGGCGGGCATGACGACATCGAGCCCGTACGGCTTCCCTTCGACATGTGCCTCGATCCAGTCGAGGTCGCGTTTGAGGTCGTCGGGGGCGGTGTAGCGGACCGCGCCGAGCACTCCGAAACCGCCGGCCCGGCTGATGGCCGCGGCCACGGCGGGAAACGGCGTGAAGCCGAAGACGGCGTGCTCGACTCCCAGGGTCTTGCTCAGCTCCGTCTGCATGGGCGCAGGATGCCGCAGTCACGCGGCCGACGGAAGAGGTTTTCTGATGCCCCGTCAGATTCGTCGATGATTCCCGGTCGGTTCTCCCGGCGCGCCCTCGTTTGGGGCCCGCACCCTTTCGGCCCTCCATCCGACCCCAACGGGCAATGTCTCCTCGATCACGTGACAGCGCGTCACGCAGATGATGATCGTGGACCAGCGGGGGGATCCGGTGTCGTCGTGCGATCGTGAGGGAGTCATGGGGCAGGTCTGGCTTCCCGCCCAGTTCACCAGCTTCGCGGGCCTGCCCGAGACCCTGCGGTACGCACGCTGGGACGGCCACGCCGACTTTCCGTCGGATCCGGGCCGGGTGGAGTTCTACGTCCCTCCCCTGGTCCAGGATCTCCGGACCATCAGCAGACCGCTCGGCCGGATGACCCGTCTCAGAGCGATGCAGGCGCTGAGCTCCGGTCACGACGGGCTGAGCGCGGAACTGCGCCGCCTCCCCGGCAAGGTCACGTTGTGCAACGCCAAGGGCACCCATGCGCCCAGCACGGCGGAGCTCGCCCTGACGCTGATCCTCGCCTCGTTGCGGGGCGCGCCGGAGTTCACCCGGTGTCAGGACCTCCGGGAGTGGCGGCCCGCGGTGTTCTCGTCGCTGTACGAGCGGACCGTCCTCGTCGTCGGGTACGGCGCCCTCGGGTCCGCCGTGGAGGACCTGCTGGCGCCGTTCGGATGCGCGGTCGTCCGGGTCGCGCGGACCGGACGGCGGTCTCCGCGCGGGCCGGTGCACGCCGTGTCGCGGCTGCCGGAACTCGTCGCGGAGGCGGACGTGGTCATCCTGACCACCGAGCTGACGGCGGCCACCCGTCAGCTGGTCGACGCGAAGCTGCTGGCCGGGTTCCGGGACGGCGCGCTGCTGGTGAACGTCGCCCGGGGCGCGGTCGTCGACACGGACGCCCTGTGGGAGGAAGTGCGCGACGGGCGGCTGCGCGCCGCGCTGGACGTGACGGACCCCGAGCCGCTGCCCGCGGACCATCCGCTCTGGGGCGCCCCCGGCGTGGTGATCACCCCGCACGTCGGTGCGCTGACCCCTTCGCTGTGGCCCCGTCTCGAAGCCCTGGTCCGCCGGCAGCTCGTGCGGTTCGCGGCGGACGAGGAGCTGGACAACGTGGTCGCCTACTGATGCCGCGAGACCAGGACGCCGACTGGACGCCGACGGAGTGCAGGAACGACAGAACAGGAGCCAGTGTGGGCACCGAACTCTCCGATCCCGGGGGCCGGTCCGGCGCGTCCGGCGATCTCTCGCCCGTGGCGGCGGCACGGGCACTGGTCCCTCTCCTCGCCGAGCAGGCCGCCCGCACCGAGGAGGGCCGCCGGCTCACGGACACCGGCGTGAGCGCGCTGCGGCAGGCCGGGATGTTCCGGCTGGGCACCCCGGTGGCGGACGGCGGCCACGGTGCGGGCGCCCGTACCGCGGTGGACGTGTGCGAGGAGCTGGCGCGCGGCTGTGCCGCCAGTTCCTGGATCGTGGGCATCGCCTACGGCGGCAACCTGTTCGCGTCCCAGCTCGCGGACTCCGAGCGTGCCGTCCTGTGGAAGGACGACCCGGACGGGTTCGTCTGCGGCACGGCCAACCCGTCCGGAACGGCCCGGCGGACCGCCGACGGCTGGGTGCTGAGCGGCAGTTGGCCCTGGATCTCCGGCATCCACCACGCCCCCTGGACGCTGCTCGGCTTCACGTGGACGAACGACGGCGGCGAGCCGGAACGCGGCATGGGCCTGGTCCCCACGTCGGACCTGACCGTCGACGACGTCTGGTTCGTCGCCGGGATGCGGGGAACGGGCAGCAACACGGCCGTGGCGGACGACGTGTTCGTGCCCGACGCGCGGACGATCTCCCTGACCGCCATGGCGGACGGGACGTACCGGGACCGCCATCCCGACGAGCCGCGGATCACCTTCCACCTCTCCATCAACCTGCCGCTGGTGGCGACCGCGGTGGGGATCGCCGTCGAGGCACTCCACCGGGTCGTCTCAGCCGTCGCGGGCGGAAAGCGGGCGGCCTCGCCGCTGTACCGGCTGGTCGCCGAGGCCCCCGCCCATCAGCTGAACGTGGCCGACGCCGCGCTGCTGATCGACACCGCGCGGCTGCATCTCGGCCGCGCCGCCGACGAGTTGGACGCCCGGGCGCGTGCCGGCCGGCGGCCGGACCCGCACGAGCGGGCCCGGATGCGCATGGACGCCGCGCACGCCATGCGGTGCGCTCGCGAGGCCGTGAGCCTGTTGCTCGACACCGCCGGGGCCGGGAGCTTCGCCGACGGGACCGTGCTGCAAAGAGCCTGGCGGGACATCGAGACGGCGTCCCGGCACGCGGCGCTCAGCGTGCAGACCAGCAAGGAGATCTACGGTCGTGCTCTGCTGGGTGCCCCGCTGCCGGCGAACCCGGTCATCTGAGAGGAGCCGACAGTGAGCGAGACGAGTGCCGACAGCGGCGCAGCGCCCAGGGTGGCCCTGGTCACCGGTGCCGGGCGGGGCATCGGCGCGGCCGTCGCCGGACGGCTGCACCGGCTCGGGCTCCGGGTGGCCCTCCTCGACCGCGACGAGGACGCGGTCACCGCGCTGGCGGCCGAACTGGATCCCGGCCGGGGCACCGCGCTGGCGCTCGCCGCCGACGTGAGCGACACCGCCGCGCTCGAGGACGCGGTGCGCACGGTCGCCGGCGTCTGGCACGCGCCTGATGTGCTGGTCAACAACGCCGCCCGTACTGTTCCGGGATCCGTGTGGGACATCGGGCTCGACGAGTGGGACGCCGTGCTGGCCACCAACCTGCGCGGTGTCTTCGCGCTGACCCGGCTGTGCGCGCCGGCGATGCGGGAGCGCGGGTGGGGGCGGGTCGTCAACCTCGCCTCGCTGGCGGGCCAGCAGGGCGGCACGCTCGCCGGCGCCCACTACTCGGCGTCGAAGGCCGGTGTGCTGGTCCTGACCAAGGTGTTCGCCCGTGAGCTGGCGCCGTACGGCGTGACCGTCAACGCGGTCGCACCCGCGGCCGTCGAGACGCCTGCGGTGGCGGAACTCGGCGCGGCGGCGGTGTCCGGGATGGCGGCGGGCATCCCTGTCGGACGGCTGGGCAGACCGGTCGAGGTGGCCGCCCTCGTGGCCCATCTGGTGGGCGAGGAGGCCGGATACGTCACCGGTGCCACGTTCGACATCAACGGCGGGACGCACATGCGCTGACGCCCGTGGTCAGCCGTCCCGCTGTTCGAGCACCGCCATCGCCGCGTTGTGCCCCGGCACCCCGCTCACCCCTCCCCCGCGCACCGCGCCCGCCCCGCACAGCAGGACGTTGGCGTGCGGGGTCTCCACGCCCCAGCGGCCGGTGCCGTCCTGGGCGTAGGGCCAGGACAGGTCGCGGTGGAAGATGTTGCCGCCGGGCAGGCGGAGGTCGCGTTCGAGGTCCAGGGGGGTCTTCGCCTCGATGCAGGGGCGGCCGTCGGCGTCCAGGGCCAGGCAGTCGGTGATCGGCTCCGCGAGGTGGGCGTCCAGCTGGGCGAGGGTGGACTTGAGGAGTTCGTCGCGTACGGCGTCGTTGTCGGCGGTGAAGAGCCGGGCCGGGGTGTGCAGGCCGAAGAGGGTGAGCGTCTGGTAGCCGCGTTCGGCCAGGTCACGGCCGAGGATGGTGGGGTCGGTCAGGGAGTGGCAGTAGATCTCCGAGGGCGGGGCGGCGGGCAGCCGGCCGGCCGCCGCCTCGGCGTGGGCGGCGGCCAGTTGCCCGTAGCCCTCGGCGATGTGGAAGGTGCCGGAGAACGCCTCCCGCGGGTCCACGGCGGTGTCGCGCAGCCTGGGCAGCCGCTTGAGCAGCATGTTGACCTTGAGCTGGGCGCCCTCGGCGGGCTCCGGGGCCGGGTCGCCGGTGAGGGCCGCGAGTTCCTGCGGGGAAGCACCCACCAGGACGTGCCGGGCGGCGGCGATGCCCTCCCCGTCGGCGGTGCGGTAGGCGACCTCGGCGGCCCGGCCGTCCGTCTCGATCCGAACCGCCTCGTGCCCGGTGGCGAGCACCGCGCCCGCCGAGCGCGCGGCGGCGGCCAGCGCGTCGGTGAGGGCGCCCATGCCGCCGACCGGCACGTCCCAGGCGCCGGTGCCGCCGCCGATGACGTGGTAGAGGAAGCAGCGGTTCTGGCGCAGCGAGGCGTCGTGGGCGTCGGCGAAGGTGCCGATCAGCGCGTCCGTGAGGACGACCCCGCGCACCAGGTCGTCCGAGAAGTTCTCCTCGATCGCCACCCCGATCGGCTCCTCGAACAGCTCGCGCCAGGCCGCCTCGTCGTCGATCCGGCGGCGCAGTTCCTCGCGCGCGGGCAGCGGTTCGGTGAGCGTCGGGAAGACCCGCTCGGCGACCTTGCCGGTCATGCCGTAGAAGCGGCGCCAGGCCTGGTACTCGGTCTTGCCCCCGGTCAGCCGTTCGAACGCCTCGCGGATCCGCCGCTCGCCGCCGCCGACCAGCAGTCCGGTCGGGCGCCCGTCGCGCTCCACGGGCGTGTACGAGGAGACGGTACGGCCGCGGACGCGGAAGTCCAGGCCGAGATCGCGGACGATCTTTCTCGGCAGCAGGCTGACCAGGTAGGAGTAGCGGGACAGCCGTGCGTCGACACCGGCGAAGGGGCGGGTGGAGACGGCGGCGCCGCCGGTGCGGCCGAGCCGCTCCAGCACCAGTACGGTGCGGCCGGCCCGGGCGAGGTAGGCGGCCGCGACGAGGCCGTTGTGGCCGCCGCCGACGATGATCACGTCGTAGGCGCGGGCGGGTGCGGTGGCAGCGGGCATGGTTCTTCGTAACACATGATGATCTAGGTAGGTAAGAGCCATGCCGGTACGCTCCGCTGGGGAGGGCCGGTTTCCACGTGCGGGTCGTGGGTGGCTGGTCGCGCCCACGCGGCGGAGCCGCATATGTGTGACAGCCCCGCGCTCCTTTGGGGCGCGTAGTGGGGCCGCGTTTCAAAGTCGGCCTCCTGAAGCGCGCTGTTGGCGGAGGACCGCCACTCTCCGGTACAGCTCCACCGCCTCCGTGCCCCGCCCCAGCTGTTCCAGGCAGTGTGCCTCGTCGTTGCGGCTGGCCAGGGTGTCCGGGTGGTCGGAGCCGAGGACGCGTTCCCGGGCGGCGGCGACGCGCCGGTACTCGGTCAGCGCGTCCGTCCAGCGGCCCAGCCACCCCAGGCTCACGGCCACCTCGCGGCGGCTGACCAGGGTGTCGAGGTGGTCGGCGCCCAGGACCCGTTCGCGGATCGCGCACACGTCACGTGATTCCGCGAGGGCCTCCTCCCAGCGGCCGAGCCGGCCGAGGTTGACGCCGAGGCCGTGGCGGGCGCGCAGGGTCTCGGGATGGGCGGGGCCCTGGACGCGGGTGCGGTCGTCGATCAGGGCGCGGTAGAGGGCGAGCGCGTCGGCGCTGCGGCCCAGGCGGCCGAGGCTGATGCCGACCTCGTAGCGGGCGGCGAGGGCGTCGGGGTGGTCGGCGCCGAGGGCGCGGGCGCGTGCGTCGGCGACCTCGCGGTAGGTCTGCAGGGCCTCCTCCCAGCGGCCCAACTGGCCCAGTGCGTAGGCCACTTCGTAGCGGGTGACCAGGGTGTCGGGGTGCAGCGGGCCGAGCACCCGGGCGCGGGCCGCGGCCACGTCGTGGGCCATCCGGTACGAGTCCTCCAAGTGGCCCAGCCTGCTGAGGTTGAAGGCGAGATTGTGGCGGCAGCGCAGGGTGTCCGGATGGTCGGGGCCGGTCAGCCGCTGCCGGTCGGCGAGCACGGCCGTGTACACCTGGTGGGCGTCGAAGTGGCGGCCCAACTGGCCCAGCACGTAGGCCGTCTCCTGGCGGGCGGCGAGGGTGTCCAGATGGTCGGCGCCCAGTTCGCGCTCCCGGGCCGCGGCGACCTCGGTGTACTCGCGCAGCGCGTCGGCGGCGCGGCCGGTGCGGCTGAGGACGAAGGCGATCTCGTAGCGGCTGGCGAGGGTGTCGGGGTGGTCGGGGCCGAGGAGGCGGGTGCGTTCGGCGGCGACGGCGCGGTGCACCTCGCCCGCCTCGGCCCAGCGGCCGAGCCGTCCCAGGCTGAGCCCGGCGTTGTGCCGGCCGGCGAGGGCGGTGAGGGCCTGCGGGGAGGGGGCGGGTGCCGCCGCGCCGGTGGCCGGGCGGGTGGTCCACTCGCCGGTGAGTCCGGCACCGGGGTCGGGCGGGGTGCTGCGCAGGGCGGCGCCGGTCGCCTTGTGGCCGGTGGTCATGCCCCGGGTCCAGGACGGCAGCCGGGGCTCGTGGGCGGCCGGTTCGGGGGGCCGGAGCCGGGGCTGCGCGGTGACGACGGTGGGGACGTAGGTGGGTGTCGTCCGCCCGGAGGTGATCCGGCGGCCCAGCTCCCGGGCGTCGTACGGTCGTTGCTCCGGCCGTTTGGCCAGCAGGTCGAGGACGACCTTCTCGAACCAGCCGGGCAGCTCGGGGCGGTGGCTGCGCGGCGGGGCGGGCCGGGTGTCGCGGTGGCCGACGAGGACGGCCCAGGCGTCCTCGAGGTCGAACGGCGGTGCCCCGGTGGCGATCTCGTAGAGCACGCAGCCCAGCGAGTACAGGTCGCTGCGCTGGTCGACCTCGGTGCCGCCGATCTGCTCCGGGGACATGTAGTGCGGGGTGCCCATGGCGATGCCGGTGCCGGTGAGGCGGGAGGTGAAGCCGATGTCGTGGCCGAGGCGGGCGATGCCGAAGTCGCAGAGCTTCGCGGTGCCGTCGGTGAGCCGCATGATGTTCGCCGGTTTCAGGTCCCGGTGCACGATGCCCTGCTGGTGGGTGTAGGCGAGGGCGGCGGCGACCTGTTCGGCGATGTCGACGACGTCGCCGACGGGCAGCGGGTGGTGTCTGTTGTCCTCCATGAGCTGGCTGAGGTCGCGGCCGTCCAGTAACTCCATGACCAGATAGAGGATGCCGTCGTGCTCGCCGAAGTCGTGGACGACGGTGACCCCTCGGTGGGAGAGCGCGGCGGCCACTCTGGCCTCGCGCCGGAACCGCTCCCGCAGGACGCGGGTGAACGCCTGGTCGTGGTGCGGGCCGAGCGGTTTGAGGCACTTCACGGCGACCTGCCGGCCGAGGGACTCGTCGCGGGCCCGCCACACCTCGCCCATCCCGCCCCGCCCGATCAGGTCGAGCAGCCGGTACCGCCCCTGGACCAGCCTGCTGTCAGCCATCGCGCGCCGTCGCCCCCCCGTCGCGGTCCGTGACACCCCCCTGCTCGCCCAGTATGGCTGTCTATCGCCCGACTTTGTACGGTGCGGGGCGTGCGTCCGGGCCGAGCCTCGCGATGGCGCGCAGGATGTGTTTCGGCGGGAGTTGCCAGCGCAGACGTGCGGGAACACAGCGCAGCAGGGTGCCGGTGGCGCGCAGTCGACGGGTGACGACGGCGGGTTCGGGGGCGGGTCTGCCGTACAACGTGTGGGCGTACGGCGGCAGAGAGGCGTACGCGAGGTGGGCCACGCGCCGCCACAGCACCTCGCGCGCCGGTAGCAGGAGGGGGTGCGTCGGAGGGCGGAGCAGGAAGTCGTCCACCGCGCGTGCGTCGGCTCCGGCGGCGAGCCGCGGCCGTACCTTCTCGAAGTAGGCGGTCAGCTGCTCCTGGTCGCCCGGTGCGGCGGCCGGGTCGAGGCCGACCAGGCGGGCGCTGACCCGGTGTTCGGCGATGTAGCGGTCGGCCTGCGCGCCGGTGAGCGGGAAGCCCGAGCGGCGGACCACGTGCAGGTAGGAGTCGATCTCGGCGCAGTGCACCCACAGCAGCAGTTCGGGCTCGTCCACGCCGTACCGTTCGCCGGTGTCCGGGTCCGTCGCGCGCAGCATGCTGTGGATCTTCCTGATCCGGGCCCCGGCCCGCTCGGCGGCCTCGGTGGTGCCGTAGGTCGTCGTGCCGACGAAGTTCGCGGTCCGCATCAGCCGGCCCCAGGCGTCGCGGCGGAAGTCCGAGTTCTCCATCACGCCGCGCACCGCACGCGGGTGCAGGGCCTGGAGGTAGAGCGCGCGGACGCCGGCGACCCACATCATCGGGTCACCGTGCATCCGCCAGGTCACGGAGTCCGGGGTGAAGAGCCCGGGATCGCCGCTCATGAGGGCAGGCTAACGCCGTACCCGGGGCATCCCCAGTCCGATCCACGAGATGATCTCCCGCTGGATCTCGTTGTTGCCGCCGCCGAAGGTGAAGATGACCGCCGAGCGGTAGCCGCGTTCCAGGTCGCCGTGGAGGACCGCGCCCGCCGAGCCCTCCTTCAGCGGACCGGCCGCGCCGACGACCTCCATCAGCCAGGCGTAGGCGTCGCGGCGCGCCTCGGAGCCGTAGACCTTGACGGCGGAGGCGTCCTGCGGAGTGAGGGTGCCCTCCTGGACGGCGGTCACCATCTGCCAGTTGAGGAGCTTCATGGCGTCGAGTCGGGTGTGCGTCCGGGCGAGGTGGCGGCGCACCCAGGGCAGGTCGACGACGCGGCGGCCGTCGGCGAGCTTGGTCTCCATGGCCCAGCGCTGCACGTCGTGCAGGGCGCGGATGGCCATGGTGCCGTGCGCGGCGAGGGTGACCCGCTCGTGGTTGAGCTGGTTGGTGATCAGCCGCCAGCCGCGGTTCTCCTCGCCGACCCGGCGGGAGACGGGGACGCGGATGTTCTCGTAGTAGCTGGCCGTGGTGTCGTGCGAGGCGAGGGTGTTGATGACGGTGCAGGAGTAGCCGGGGTCGGTGGTCGGCACCAGGAGCATGGTGATGCCCTTGTGGGGCGGGGCCTCGGGGTCGGTGCGGGTGGCGAGCCAGACCCAGTCGGCGGTGTCGCCGTTGGTGGTCCAGATCTTCTGCCCGTCGACGACATACTCGTCGCCGTCGCGTACGGCCCTGGTCCTCAGGGCGGCGAGGTCGGTGCCGGCGTCGGGCTCGCTGTAGCCGATGGCGAAGTCGATCTCGCCGGAGAGGATGCGGGGCAGGAAGTACGACTTCTGCTCGTCGGTGCCGTACCGCATGATCGTCGGACCGACGGTGTTCAGCGCCATCAGCGGGAGCGGTACGCCGGCCTGGGCGGCCTCGTCGAAGAAGATGAACTGCTCCATCGCGGTCAGGCCGCGCCCCCCGTACTCCTTCGGCCACCCGACCCCGAGCCAGCCGTCGGTGCCCAGCCGCCGGACGGTCTCCCGGTAGAAGCGTTTCTGCGCGGCCGGGTCGGCGTAGCGGGCGTAGGCGTTGTCCGGCACCAGGCCGGCGAAGTAGGCGCGCAGTTCGGTGCGCAGCCGCTGCTGCTCGGGCGTGTGGTCGAGGTGCACGGCGCCTCCAGGCTCCCCAAGGGCGGTCCTGACGGCGCACACCGTAGAACGTGTTCCAGAAATTGGGAATGGCGGCGGCTCACCGCGACCGGTGTCAGGACTGGCCGGGCGCCAGCGGGCTGCCGTGCAGGGAGCCGAGCACCCCGGCGCCCAGGACCTTCAGCAGCGGCCCGGTGAAGACGCCGTCCACGAGGACGAACGCCATCCGGGCCGCCGTGTCCGTGCGGTTCTCCCAGCGGTGGTCGGTGCCGCGCTGGATCACCACGTCCCCGGCGCGCAGCACCCGCTCGGAGTCGTCGAGGACGAGCACGACCTCGCCGGCCAGGACGATGCCGTAGTCCACGGTCTGGGTCCGGTGCGTCGGGGAGACACAGCCCGGCGGGAACTCGTTGACCCGGATCTTGGTGCCGCCCGGGGCCGGCGGCACGGTCAGGTCGCGCTCCGTGGGCTCGGCCTCGTCCGCCGCGAGAGGCGCCGGTACGGAGTCGGTGTTCCACATCTCGTAGAAGGCGGCGCCGTCCGGAGCGGTGCGGATGACGGGCGGCTCGCCGTCGGAGAGGAACACGGAGGTGCCCGTCTCGTCGTGACCGGTGACGATCCGGCGGGGCGGCTGGCTCATACGGCGCTCCTGGTGTGGCACGGGGGACGCGGAAGACTCGGGACGGTGCGGAACTCCTGTCACGCTAGGCAGCCCCGCGGCGCGGCGGAAACGCGCATCGGCGATGCCAGCCATCGGGTCGGCGGGCAGCTCCTCGACGGTGGCGTACAGGGGGTTCTCCGGCGGGCACGGCCGCCATGCCGCCGGTTCGGGCCCGGCTGACGCCGCCCGACACCGTACGGCCGCAGCACGGGGACATTCCCAGATCCCCGAACGAAGACCTGTCGGGCGTCGGGCCCCCGCTCCTGGCTTCTTCGTGGCGTGTCACACCGACGAGATGGAGCCCTGCCCGTCATGACACAGCAATCCGCCGAGATGATCCACACGCTCGCCCACGGCGCCTACCCGGCGCGCTGCCTGCAGGTCGCCGCGGAGATCGGCGTCGCCGACCACATCGACGACGAACCGGTCCCCGTCGGCAAGCTCGCGGCGGTCTGCGGGGCCGCTCCCGGCGCACTCGACCGCGTCCTGCGTCTGCTCGGCGCGTACGGCGTGTTCGAGGAGCGGGACGGCGGCTACGCGCACACCGCCGCATCGCGTGTCCTGCGCGACGACCACCCGATGAGCGCGCGACCGCTGCTCCGCCTGACGGGTCTGCCGATGCACCTGGACAGCCTCTCGCTGCTCCAGCACACCGTCATGACCGGGGAGCCGGCGATCGAGGTGCTCCAGGCCGAGGGGATCTGGGCCTATCTGCGGGAGCAGCCCGGCGAAGCCGAGATCTTCAACCACGCCATGACCTCCAAGGCGGCGGCCGACGTCACGGCGGTCGTCGACGCCTACGACTTCACGCCGTTCCCCGTCATCGCCGACATCGGCGGCGGCCGGGGTCACCTGCTGCGCGGCATCCTGGACGCCGTTCCCGGCACCGAGGGCGTCCAGTTCGACCGGCCGAGCGTCGGGGCCGACTGCAGGGCCAGTCCGACCGCCAGGGGTACGACGGCCGCCGACACCGCCGTGACCGGGGCGACGAGCACGATCCCCTCGGTCGCCAAGGTGCGGTAGAGCAGCACCAGGCCCAGCACTCCGAAGGCGCCGGCCGCGCACCCCCAGGCGAGGGCCGCCAGGTCGGGTCCGTGGTCCCGGTCGCCGCCAGCCAGCCGGCGAGCACCGGGAGGGACAGCACCTGGGAGAGGAGGACGACCCGCCCGGCGGGCATGTTCCGCGACGCGCGGGCACCGCAGTAGTCCGCGGCTCCCCATCCCACCGCCGCGACCGTGGCCAGCAGTGTGGTGATCATCAGGCGCCCGGCCGGTTCAGCAGGACGTCCCGTCTGGCGTCGGCCAGCAGGCGTGCGGCCTGGCGGGGCGTGCACACCGCGTCCTCGGCGAGTTGCAGTGTCTCGGTCACCAGGGCGCGCAGCGCTGCCCGTACCTTGGCCAGGGAGGCGGCCGCGTCCGGTGCGACGTCGCCGTAGAGCACCCACCACCACCAGGCGCTGGTACCGGAGTTGGCGACCACGTCGGGTACGACGACGCAGCCGCGCCGCAGCAGCCGCTCCTCGGCTTCCGGCGTCACGGGGAGGTTCGCCGCCTCCACGACGTACCGGGCGGCGATCCGGTCCTGGTTGGCGCCGTGGATGCTGTAGGAGGTCGCGGCCGGGACCAGGACGTCGGCATCGAGGGCCAGGCAGGCGTCGCGTTCGAGGAGGACGTCGGCGGGGCCGAGCCGGCCGCGGTCGACGGTTCCGTACGCCCGGCGGTGGCGCAGCATGTCCTCGACGGCGAGGCCGCGCGGGTTGGCGACGGTGCCGTGGACGTCGGAGACGCCGACCACCCGGACGCCCGCCGCGTGCAGGTACCGTGCCGTGGCCCCGCCCATGGCCCCGAAGCCCTGGACGACGGCGGTGGCGGACGACCGTGGAATCCCGTCCCGGTCCAGGACCGTGAGGGCGGCCTCCGCCACCCGGCAGCCGCCGACGAGTTCGGCGAGCCCGATACCGTCGACCTCGACGGCGAACGCGTCGGTGAACCGTCTCCGCGCTGCCGCCGGATCATCGAGGGTGCGCACGACCGGGGCGATGCAGCCGTCCACGCCCAGCTCGCCGAGCACCTCGTCGATGAGCTCCGTGGTGGTGCCGAGATCGTCGCCGGTCGCCCAGTGGTTCGCCACGTACGGCCGGATGAACGCGAGGAAGCGGGAGCGCACACCGCGTGCCTCGCCGCTGAGCGGGTCGCAGTCGATCCCGCCCTTCGCTCCCCCCATGGGGAGGTAGCGGCCCGCGGGGTCGTAGTGCAGCGCCTCCTTCACGCTCATCGCCGCCGCCAGTTCCCTGACCTCCTCGTGACGGCAGCCCTCGCGCATCCGCAGGCCGCCGCTGGCCAGGCCCCGGACGAGCCGGTCGATGACGAGGAAGCCCTGGCGTCCGGTGACGGGTCGGTCCAGGTCAGTGCCGCTTCGGGAGGTCGGGGCGCGGCGGCACCGGCACGGACCGCGGGCATGGTGAGAAGACCGCTGTTCACGGCAAGGGGCTCCTGGCGAAAACCGATGAGAACGGGTCACGGGGCGCGCCGGTGGCGGCCGACGAACGTCGGAAGGCGGCCAACCGCGCGCGCTCCGACGGTAGTCGTGACCACGGATCGGTGGGCAGTCTCCGTTCCTGGGGCATGCCCGGTCCCCCGCTCGGGGACTGCCGTCCACTCGTCGGCGCCGGCCGGTGCCGGCTGGCGTCAGCCCGTGCCGGCCCCTTTCGGCTCGTGTCAGCCGAGCACCGCCATGAAGTCCGTGCAGGCCGCGGCGCACGCCCGGCAGGCGGCGGCGCTCGGCTCGGCGCCGGGCCGGGCGTCGAAGGCCCGCGCGCAGTCGAGGCAGA
Organism: Streptomyces sp. NPDC054770; assembly: GCF_053611985.1. Lineage (NCBI taxonomy): Bacteria > Bacillati > Actinomycetota > Actinomycetes > Kitasatosporales > Streptomycetaceae > Streptomyces > Streptomyces sp. NPDC054770. Next base: position 13,810 of record NZ_JBSHBL010000062.1, on the reverse strand, counting down.
CCGCACGGCACCACTCCAGCTGGACGCGCAGCCCGGCCTCGTCCTGGCCGGTCTCCTCGGTCAGCAGCCGACAGGTGGCGTCGCACACCTCGGCGCACATGATGCCGGTGCGGCGCAGCCGCTCCACCTCGGTGGTTCCGTCCGGATCCAGCACGCCGGCCCGCAGCGCGCACACCCGGGCGCACTCCGTGCAGGCCTGGGCGCACGCGAACCGGTCTTCCAGGAACCGGTACAGGTCCTGCTGAGAAGACGTCCAAGTCATGCGGCCCGGGTAACCAGCCCGCGGCGCCGGCAAACGCCCCGCGGCACGGGCACGGGCACGGGCCTCGGGTCAGTCCTGTTCCGCGCGGACGATCACGACCGGGCAGGTGGCGTGCTGGGACACCTGCTGGCTGACCGAGCCGAGCAGGGCGCGGGCGAACCCGCCGCGGCCGCGGCTTCCGACGACCAGGGCCTCGGCGCCCTCCGCGGCCCGCAGCAGGACGTCGGTGGTGTTGCCGTGCACCAGGTGGGAACGGACCGCGCTCACGGCGTCCGCGCCGAGCACGTCGGTCAGTTCCTGCCGCATGTTGTCCCGGGCCTCCTCCGCGTCGATGTCCATGTCGACGGCGGGCCCCGACCAGCCGTACAGCCCCGGCAGCTCCCATACGGCGACCGCCTCCACGACACCGCCGACGAGGCCGGCGTACCGCAGGGCCCAGCGCAGGGCCGCGTACGAGGACGGCGACCCGTCGACGCCGACCACGACCCGTCGCTCGGTGACATCCCTGTCCATGCGTTCCACCTCTCCTCGGGCGTTCGGCCGGGCCCCTGCTCCACGCTGCGCGACGGGCGGCCGCACCGCCACAGAAGGGCGGCCGGCGGCATGACAGGGCTCGCCGCCCGCCGTAGCGGCGGGGCTCGGCCGGGGCTCGGTGAAATCAGTGCCGGCCGGCCCTGGTGGCACGGGCGTTCCCGTGGTGTGCTGGAGGTGACGGGAAGGGCCCGCAGTGACGCGGGGAAGCGGCCGGCCACGGTCGCGCACCGCGCAATCAGGATCCGCGAGAAGTGGATGGCGTCCTTCCCGCCCTCTCGTGATCGGCGGGATCCGAGGAGGCAGCGATGCACGGCAGCCCGCACACCGTCGGCGACGTGATGACCCGCGCCCCCGTCGCCGTCGGCCGCGACGCCCCGTTCAAGGACGTCGTCGCACTGATGGACCGGTGGAAGGTCAGCACCCTCCCCGTACTGGACGGCGAGGGCAGGGTGGTCGGCGTCGTCTCCGAGGCCGACCTGCTGTTCAAGGACGAGCTCCGGGCCGGCGGGGTGACCGCCGGGGACCTGATGAACGCGCCCGCGGTGACCGTGCACGCCGACGCCGCCCTGGCGGAGGCCGCGCGCCTCATGGCCCGGCGCGGGGTCAAGCGGCTGCCGGTCGTCGACGGCGCGGGCGTGCTCAAGGGCATCGTCAGCCGGGCGGACCTGCTGAAGGTGTTCCTGCGGGCGGACGAGGAGCTGACCGAGGAGGTGCGCCGGGAGGTCGTCGACCGCCTGTTCCCGCTCTCCGCCGACCACATCCGGGTCGAGGTCTCCGAGGGGGTCGTCACCCTGACCGGCTGGATCGACAGTCCGGAACCGGCGCCGGTCGCCGAACGGCTGGCCCGCGCCGTGGACGGCGTGGTCGACGTGCACTGCCGCCTGTGCCCGGTCTCCGTACCCGGCGACGGTCCGCGCTGACGCCCGGACGCTGTCGCCCACTGTGTACGATCGGCCACCAAGCGCGTCCGATTCGTACCGTTCTGAGAAGGGTATCCCTTTGCTATGAGTATGAGTACGGAACCGATGCAGCTGGCCGCTCCCAGCGGACTGCTGAGCCTCGCGCTCTTCGTGGTGGCCGTGGCCGTGCTGGCGATGCTCGCCGGAGGCTTCTGGCTGGGCAACCGGGTCAAGTACCGCGAGTCGACCCGACCGCTCCCCGAGGAGCAGCCGAAACTGCCGCCGGGAGGCGCGGTGCACGAGATCCGGGAGAACCGCGAGTCCGAGGAGATCCCGCTGATGCCCAAGGGCGGCCGTCCGCTCACCCCGTACGAACTCAGCAACCAGCAGACCAGGCCGAGCACGTCGAAGGACCGGCCGCGCTGGAGCAAGGGCTCCAGCGGCTCGTTCGGCGGCGGCGGGCTCGGCGCCCACTGACCTGTCCCGGTACAGCCCCTAGACCGTCCCCCGGCCCGCGTCGAGGCGCCCGATGCGGGCCACGTTCCCGAGGTCCTCGGCGTCCTGGCTCGGCGTTGCCGTGAACCAGGCGTCGAGGATCTCCTTGAGCACCGGCTGCGAGGTCAGACGCAGGCTGAGGGCGAGGACGTTGGCGTCGTTCCAGCGGCGGGCGCCGTCGGCGGTGTAGGCGTCGGCGCACAGGGCGGCGCGGACGCCGGGCACCTTGTTGGCGGCGATCGAGGCGCCGGTGCCGGTCCAGCAGCACACCACCGCCTGGTCGGCGGCGCCTGCGGCGACGTCCCGGGCGGCCGCCTCCGAGCAGACGGCCCACTGCGGGTCGGCCCCGGGTTCCAGCGCGCCGTACGTGCGCACCTCGTGACCCCGCCGGCGCAGCTCCTCCACGAGAAGCCGGGCGACGGGTTCGTCCATGTCGGAGGAGACGGAGATCTTCATGGTTCCCTCTCTTCTCCCCCGTGCAAAGGGCCAAACTTGCAGAGCCGCGTGAGTGCGGACCTGTGGTCCCGCGGCCCCGAGCGCCGCGGCCCCGGCCGCGGCCACCCCATGCCGACGATCGGAACCAGCAGCCCCATGACCACGGCGGCACCGCAGCCATCAGCTCCGTCGGAACGTTTCCGGGACGAGTTGATCCGGCCGTTCCTCACGCTCGCCATGATCGCCGGCACCGTCGCCGAGTGGCCGGTCAGCCGCATCTCGCTCCCGGCGGTCGCGCTGCCGCTGTTCGCCCTCGCCTCGGTCGCCGCGATCGGCGCGCTGTTGCCGTGGACGCGGCTCGGCGACCGCGGGCGACTGGCCGCCGCGACGGCCTGCATGCTGCTCGGCTCACTGCTGCTCCCGCTCGTGCACCACACCACGGCCGGGTCGTTCTTCCCGTACCTCGCCGCTGCGACGGCCGGGGGCAGACTCGCCTCCCGCAGAGCGGCCATCGGCGTCGCCGTGACCGGTGCGCTGACCGCGGCGGTCGCGTGCCGGCTCGTCGAACGGCTCGCGTCGGACCCCGCGCCGTGGCCGTGGTGGGTGGCGCTTACCGTCGGGCTGCCCGTCTACATCGGGATGTCGAACCGGGACCGGCTCGAAGCCCTGCGCAGCGCCCGGCTCGCGGCCCAGGAGGCCCAGCGGGCCAGGGAATCGGAGGCACGCGAGGCGGCGCTGATCGAACGGGGCCGCATCGCCCGCGAGATCCACGACGTGCTCGGCCACTCGCTGTCCGGTGTCGCACTGCAACTGGACATGGCCGACGCCCTCCGCGAGAGCGGCCGCGAGGACGAGGCCACCGCGGCCGTCCGCAGGGCCCGCGCACTCGCCGTGGACAGCATCGATGAGACCCGTCACGCGGTGCACGCGCTCCGCGGGAGCACGCTGCCGCTGCCGGACACCCTGCGCCGGCTCGCCGAACACGACATGGTCGACTTCGCGGTCGTCGGCGAGGTCTTCGAGGTCGGCGCCGAAGCGACGCACACGATGGTCCGGACGGCGCAGGAGGCACTGACGAACGCGGCCAAGTACGCGCCCGGCGCCCGGCGCAGCATGCGGCTGGCCTTCACCGGCGACCGCGTCACCCTGACCGTGCGCAACGAACCCGCCCGCGGGGACGTGCGCACCGATCTGGCCGGCGGTACCGGGACCGGTCTCGTCGGCATGCGCGAGCGCACCGCTCTGCTGGGTGGGACCCTGCTGGCGGAGCCGGCCCGCGAGGGCGGCTGGATCGTGGAACTGGAGCTGCCCCGTTGACCGAGAACCGCATGATCACCCTTGTCGTCGCCGACGACCAGACGACCGTCCGCGAGGCGCTCGCGGTCATGCTCGGCCTCGCCGACGACGTGACCGTCGTAGCCACCGCCGCCAACGGCGCCGAGGCCGTCGAGGCGGCTGGGCGGCACCGCCCGGACGTGGTGCTCATGGACCTCAACATGCCCGTCATGAGCGGTGTGGAGGCCACCGGGCACATCCACCGGAACCTGCCGGACACCGGCGTCCTGATGCTGACGACCTTCGACGACGACGAGTCGATCCTGGCCGCGCTGCAGGCCGGCGCGAGTGGTTACCTCACCAAGGAGGCCGGCCGTACGACGATCCTGCACGCCGTGCGCACCGCCGCCCAGGGCCAGACCGTGCTCGCCCCCGAGGTGCAGCGCCGTCTGCTCGCCCTCGCCTCCCGGCCCGCCCCCGTCGCACCGCCCGAGGACGAGGGCGTCGGCCTGACCGCGCGGGAAGGCGAGATCCTCGGGCTGATCGGCGAGGGGCTGCGCAATACGGAGATCGCGGCGCAGCTGGTGATCAGCGAGGCCACGGTGAAGACGCACATCAACAACATATTCGCCAAGGGCGGTTTCCACTCCCGCGCCGACGCGGTCCGCTATGCCCTGCGCCTCCGGCGCGCTCCTGGCGGCGCACCTGCCCGTGATCACGGCCGGTGACGCGAGCGCAGGCGACCCGCCCCGTGCCGGTGGTATCCGGGTCCGTCACGACCGGGCTGTGTCGGCCCGTGCGGTGGCTTCCGTCCTCCTCGCCGAGAGGACGGTCCATCCGAAGAGCAGGGTGAAGACGGCGATCATGAGCACCTGCGAGACGTCGGAGGCGATTCCGATCGGCAACAGGTAGATGGCCGCGATGCGCAGGCTCGCGTCGACCAGCAGCGAGACGCCCCACACCAGCGAGACCCGGAACCAACGCGCCCGCATGGCGGCGGAGTTCGCGGTGGCCTGGAACTCCTCGTGCTCCGCGCCGCCGGACGAGCGGGCGAAACGGAGCGCGGCGTAGTAGGCGAGCGGACGCCTGATGAGGCAGCTGACGACCAGGACCAGGCCGGCGGTGGTGGACCCCGCCGCGTCCTTGGCCAGGATGAAACGGGGATCGCCGGTGGTGAAGCTCAGCGCGAGACCCGAACCGAACAGGGCGAGCAGGAACACCGCGAACGGATCGGCCTTCCGCTGCCGCACCGCCACCCAGAGCACACGCAGACCGGAGACGACGGTGCCGGCCAGCAGCGCCACGTAGTTGCTCGCCCCGAGGAGTTCGGCGACGAAGTACGCGATCACCGAGAGACCGACGTCGAAGAACAGCAGGGAGGCCATTCCGCGAAAGGCCGGATTCAACCGCCGTCCGCCGGACCGTTCGGCGGCGCCGGCCGAGGTGGTGGCGGTGGTCGGGTCGGGCGAGGTCTGCGGCATGTCGACTCCCGGTGATCGAGCGGGGAAAGGAATCGGAGCGAATTCCCGAGCCGAGAAATGAATTCGCCGGAATTCGCGAACTCCCCGCTCCTTTTCGTGTCGACGGTACGTTTTCCGATGACGACGGTCATACGGTGTCCGGCCCAGATCCGGGTGGAGAAACCTCTCCACCCGGCGCCGCGGTGTCCGTGCGGGCCTCGATGGCGGTGAGGACCGAGGACATGTCGAGGCGGGCGTTGCCCAGCCGGACGCTCTCGCCGTACAGGTCGCTGCTGAGGTCGAGCATGGGCGTGGCGATCCCGGCCGCGCGGGCCGCGGCGGCGATGAGCCGGGTGTTGGTGTAGGCGTCGGCGGTGGCGGCCTGCACCGTGAAGTCGTGGGCGGCGAGCATCGGGACCTTGACCCGGGTGATGCCGCTGCCCAGTTGCCCCGAGTCGACGACGGCGCGGAAGGTCTCCAGGTCCAGGCCCTGCCGCTGGGCGAAGTGCACGGCCTCGGCCAGCGCCGCGAGCGTCGTGTCCAGGTAGAGGTTGACCGCCAGCTTCATCAGGACCCCGGATCCGGCCGGCCCGCAGTAGACGGTCTCGCGGCACATCGGGGCGAGCAGCGGCCGTACCTCCGCCACCGTGTCCGGGTCGCCGCCCAGCATCGCGACCAGTTCGCCCGCCTCGGCCGGCCTGCGCGACCCGGAGACCGGTGCCTCGACGAAGCGGCCGCCGGCGGCCTCGATGTCGGCGGCGAGTCCTCGCGCGTACTCCGGCGCCGTCGAGCCCATCGACACGACGACCCGGCCGGCGACCAGTTTCGCGAACTCCGGGCCGCCCCGGCCCAGTACGGTGTCCGTCACCGTCTCGTCGAGGAGCATGACGATCACGACCCGCGCGCGGGCGAAGACCTCCCCGGCGCTCGCCGCCACCCGCGCCCCGGCCGCCCGCAGCGCCTCCGCCCGCCCGGGCGTCCGGTTCCACACGACGAGCGGGGTGCCGGCCCGGGCGAGGTTGAGCGCCATGGGCTGCCCCATCACCCCGAGTCCGACGAAGCCGTACGTCGGGGCGCCGGGGCTGCCGGTCGCTTGCGTCATCGTCGCGACTCCTGGTCGTCGTGCGGTGGGCCGGGATCACCCGGCACTGTACGGCGCCCGGACGGCGGGACGGGTTCAGGCCGCCGCGTCGAGCCGTCCGGCGGCGGCGCGGATCAGGCCGTCCAGCCAGGCCTGGTGGCCGTTGAGCATGGGGTTGGGCCGTTCCTGGGCGAGGGCCGCGGCCGGTTAGCCGTGCTGGGTGTCCTGGGTGAGGACGCGCACCCGGCCGCCGGGCAGGTCCTCGACCAGCCAGGCGTACAGGACGTCCAGCCGCTGCCCGGGCGTGCCGTCCTGCCGGGCCGTCCAGGACAGGCGGCCGGGCACTCCGGCAGCCGGTGCCTGGTACTCGACGACCCGCGCGTCCAGGGGCGGCAAGCCGAACGTGCCGAAGCTGAAGACGGGCAGCACCCGGACGCACAGCAGCTCCGACGGGCCCGCGAGATGGACGGGTGCCGGCTGCCCGGCGAGCGGGCCGCCGCCGTCGACCGCGGCGAGCGCGTCCAGGGGCGCCGCGACCTGCCCCCGGCCCCCTCGCCGCAGAACTCCTCAAGAAGCTCCCCTGACCCCGCACCTCACCTAAGGACACCACCCCCATGACCACGCAGAACGCGATCAGCTGGCCCGAGAAGTACCTCCCCGGCACCGGCGACAACTTCGTCTCGCCCTGGTGCCGCCGGTCGCCGACGGCGTCCAGCTGCGCGTCGCCCAGGGGCTGCCCGAACCCCTGCTGGAGGAGATGCGCTCCGGGCGGCACGACCTGGTGATCGCCACCCGGCGGCCGCGCGGGCGGGCGCTCCCGTCGGCACCGCTGGCCGACGAGGAGTACGTGCTCGTGGCGAGCCCCGGGTGGGCACAGCGGTCGGGCGGCGGCGACGTGTGCGCCGCCCTCCGCGGGGTCCCGCTGGTCACCTACGCGGAGGACCTGCCGCTCGTACGGCGCTACTGGCGCACGGTGTTCGGCGAGCAGCCCACCGCGCGGGCCGCCGTCGCGGTGCCGAACCTCTACGCGGTGCTGTCGGCGGTCAACGCCGGCGCCGGATACAGCGTGCTGCCCCGCTCGCTGGACGTCGCACAGGTCCGCGAGTACCTCCGCGCGGCCGCCCGCGCCTGGTGATCAGAAGGTCCGCAGGCGGTACGAGCCGGTCAGGTCACGGACCTCCACGGAGCAGACCACGGGCCGGTTCGTGCCCAGGTGCTTCTCCAGCAGTCTCAGCACGTCCTCGGACAGCCGGGCCTTGACCGCCTCGGGCCGCCCGGGCAACAGCCCCACCTCCACATGGACGAAGGCCGCCGCATCGCCGTGCCCGTCTGCCACGTGGGCCTCGGCCGCCTGCCGGAACAGCGTCTTGCACGTACCCACGGAACCGCTCGGCTCCAGCACCGTCGGCTGGAGCTCGTGCGCGAAGACCCGCAGGTCGAGGAAGTCGGCGATCCGCGGGGAGTAGTCGACGGTGATGTGCGGCATGCAGACCCTGATCCTCTTGGCCGGTCGGATGCCTCGAGCGCGTCCCGGTGTGACGGTCGCCCTCGGCACCATCTGGTGTGCGGTTGGTGTGCGCCTGGTGTGCGGCGAAGATAGTTGTATCAGCCTTCGATCTGCCGGAGGCCGGTGCCCTTGGGCCGATCGGCCGTCGACGCGGCGCGCCTCGGCCGTGCCGGTGGCCGCCGATGGAGGATCGGTGGGGCGCCGGCCCCCGGACGGGCCGGCCGGTACCGCCCCACCACGTGCGAAGGCCAGGCCATGAAACTCCTCGACGACTCGCTGTGCCGGCCGCCCGGGCCCGGCGGCGGCCCCGGCGCCACTGCGGCGGCGGCGTGACCGGCACGCCGGGCGGCGGCCGCTACGGCGAGTCCGTCTTCCGCCCCGAGCAGGCCGGCGAGGGCGAGCGCATCGACTTCGGCGCCCTGGCCTACGACGACATCACCATGGCGCGGCTGCGGGCCCTCGGGGCCGGCCCGGGATGGCGGTGCCTCGACGTGGGGGCCGGTACGGGCACGGTCTCCCGTCGGCTGCTGGACGAGGCCGGGGTGGAGACCGTTCTCGCCGTGGACCGCGACGTGCGTTTCCTCACCGAGCGGGCCGCGCGGCCCGGACTCGACGTGCTGGAGGCCGACATCACCGCTCCGGGCGCCGTCCGCGGCCGGTTCCGGCTCGTCCACGCGCGCTTCGTCCTGATGCACCTGCCCGAGCACGAGCGTCTGGTCGCCACGCTGGCCGGACTCGTCGCGCCGGGCGGTGTGCTGGTGCTCAGCGACGCGGTCGACCTGACGAGCGACCGGACGCCCGCGACGCCGTACACCACGATGATGCGGGCGATGTGGCAGGGGCTGCGGGCCGCCATCGGTACGGACGTCTCCTGGGTGCCGTCCTATCCGCAGGTGCTGCGCCGCGCGGGGCTCGGGTCCGTGGCCGCGGAGATCCATGTGCCGCCGCTCCAGCCGGGCAGCCCCATCAGCCGTTTCTGGGCGGACACCTGGGAGCGGGGCCGGGCCGCGATGCTCGCTACCGGCCTGGTCGACGACGCCGCCGTCGACGCGGCGGTCCGGTACCTGGCCTCCGAGGAGTGCGCGGCGCTGTCGGCCGGCATGCTCACCGTCTGGGGCTGGAAGGCCGAAGAAGGGACGACCTCCCGCTGACCGGAGCGGCACCGGTCACGAGGCCGGGGCGGCCGTCACCCCGTCCCGGGGCGCGCTCCGCCGCCGCGCCGTCGAACGGATGACGCACCAGGTCCGCCTCGTCCCGGACCAGGTCGAACGGCAGCGGCACGCTTCTCGTCCGGCAACCCTCCACGGCCACTGATCAACGGTCATCCATCGACGGTGCGCGTTCGGGTGGATCAGCCTAGCCTTCCTCACGTGGCAGAGCAGGTGTGGAGTCCGGAAGGAGAGCACGTAGGTGAATGACCGGGCGGAACAGGTAGAAGAAGCAAGTCCCGTGGTCCGCAAGCGCGTTCGGGAGAGTTTTGACGGGCAGGGGCTGATGGCCCATCTCGGGGCGCGGATCACGAAGATCGCACCGGGGTGTGTGCACATCCTGCTTCCGGCCCGTCCGGAGGTGGCCCAGCAGCACGGCTACGTCCATGCCGGTGCCACCAGCGCGATCGCGGACAGTGCCGGCGGCTACGCGGCGCTCACGCTGTTCCCCGAGGACTGCGAGGTCCTCACCGTCGAGTACAAGATCAATCTCCTGGCGCCCGCCGTGGGCGACCACCTGGAGGCGGTCGGGACGGTGCTGAAGTCCGGCCGGACCCTGACCGTGTGCCGGCTTGAGGTGTACGGCGTCCAGGAGGACGGCGAGCGCAGGCTGGTGGCCAACGGCCAGCAGACGCTGATCCGCGTGGGCGGCACCGGCTGAGTTCCGCCCGCACGGCTTCGGTGGCGCTCAGAGCTGCCGTGACTCGGGGCGTACCAGGCCGGTCTGGTAGGCGATGACGACGAGTTGGGCGCGGTCGCGGGCGCCGAGTTTCGTCAGGGCGCGCTGGATGTGGCTGCGCACGGTCAGAACGCTCAGGACGAGTTCCCGGGCGATCTCGTCGCTGGACCTGCCGCGGGCGGCGAGCGCGGTGACCTCGCGTTGGCGCGGGGTGAGGTCGTCGAGGCGCTCGGGGGTGCCAGGAGGGGGCCGGGGGCGGGGCCGGCGAGGAAGCGGGTGATCAGGGCGCGGGTGGCGCCCGGGGAGAGCAGGGCCTCGCCGGCGGCGACGGTGCGGATGCCGTCGAGGAGGGTGTCGGTGGTGACGTACTTGCCGAGGAAGCCGCTGGCGCCGACGCGCAGTGCCCGGGCGACGTACTCGTCGGTCTCGTACATGGTGAGGACGAGGACGCGGGTGCCGGACAGGCCGGGGTCGGCGCAGATGGCGGCGGTGGCGGCGAGGCCGTCGGTGCCGGGCATGCGGATGTCCATCAGGACGATGTCGGGGCGGTGGGTGCGGGCGAGGTCCACCGCCTGCTGCCCGTCGGCGGCCTCGGCGACCACCTCCAGGTCCGGGCAGGAGTCGATCAGCAGCCGGAACGTGCCGCGCAGCAGGGCCTGGTCGTCGGCGAGCAGGACACGGACACTCACGCGGCGGCCTCCGGTTCTTCCGGTGCGAGGGAGTGGAGCGGGAGGGCGGTGGTGACCTCGAAGCCGCCGCCCGGGCGGGGTCCGGCCCGCAGGTCGCCGCCGACGGAGTGGGCACGCTCGCGCATCCCCATCAGGCCGTAGCCGCCGTCGGCCGGCTCCGCGGCGGCGGTGCCCTCGTTGGTGACCGAGATGAGCAGCCGGTGCTGGAGGACAGGCCGAGGGCGTCTGACAGCAGGGTGATCGTGAACGTGCTGAGGCCGACGCCGAGGATCGCGGTCAGCAGCGGCAGTCCGGCGGCCGCGAGCTAACCGAAGGTGGCCGGCAGCACGACGGCCGCGACCGCGATGCCGATCACCTCGGCGACACCGCCGGGTCCGCCGCCGCTGTCCATGGCGGAGCCGCCGGTCTCGACGGTGAGGCCCGCGTCCCGCGCCCGGCCGACCGCGTCGTCCAGTGCCGTGCGTGCGGTGTCGCTGATCTGGGACGACTTGACCTTGTAGGTGACGGTCGCGTACGCCGTCGTACCGTCCTTGCTGACCGCGTCCGCCGTGAACGGGTCGGTGACGCCGGCCGCCTGGGCGCCGTCGCCCAGGGCGGTGACCGTCTCCTCGATCGCCTCGCGGTGCGCGGTGGCGGTGACCCGCTGCCCGTGCGGTGGCGCCGTCGGCTGCGGCGCCCGGGAAACGCTCCTGCATCAGGTCGAACGCCCTCTGGGACTCGATGCCCGGCGTCGAGAACTCCTCGTCCGCGGCGCCCGGCGCCTGCGACGCGCCCAGTCCTACGGCCGCCAGCACGGCCAGCCACAGCAGGGCGACGTATCGGCGCCGCCGGAAGGCCAGTCGGCCCAGTCGACACAGAAAAGTAGCCACGTCAGGGAACTCCACATCCGATCTCGCTTGGTCACCCAGGCTGTCCCGGCGCGGGCTCCCCCCGTCGTCGTCCGGCTACTGGCAATGCCGGCTACTGAATCCGCAGCACGGACTACTGAAACCGCAGTACGCGTCCGGGGAGCGGGATCATGCCCCGGTACGACACCCGGGCCGTCAGGGTGTCGCCCCGACCTCGCGGAGCACGGCCTCGGCCATGCCGCGCTCACCGCGCTCGTTGGGGTGGACCGGGGCGGCCGGTGCCGCCGGGACCAGCGGTTCGATCCAGCGCGCGGCGGGATCCGCGCAGGCGTCGCGGCCCGTGGAGGGGGTGTAGGTGTCGACGTACCCGGCCCCGGCGGCCCGCGCCCGCTCGCGCAGCACGGCGTTGAGCCGGCGCTCCTTCGCGCGCAGGTAGGTCACGTCGCCGGGGGCCAGTCCGAGTGCGGCGCAGTCGGTTCCGGCGGCGGGCAGGATCGCCGGGTAGCCGACCACGTAGACCCGGGCCGCGGGTGCCCGGCGCCGGACGTCGTCGAGCACGCCGGAGAGCCGGCCGGCCGCCGTCCCGATCCTCGCCTCGACCTCGTCGGTGCCGTCCGTCACGTACCGGTCGCGGCACGGCGCCCCGTCGGCCGCGCCGCCCACGATCCGCTGCTCCAGCCGGTACGCCACGCCGCTCTTCACGCAGGTCGTGATCAGGGATCCGAAGCCGATGTCGTTGCCGCCGATGCCCAGGGTGACCCGCCGCGTGGCGCCGGTCACGGCCGACAGCTGCGCGGGGTTGACGCCGTCGTCCGTCGACTGCGGCGCGGACAGGTCGGCCATGACGGCCCCGCTGCAGCTGACGTCCCGGAACTCGGCGGCCCGCAGGGCGAGTCGGGCGGCGACCAGGGCGGGATAGTTGCGGTCGGAGCGCTCGCAGCCGGCCGGGCGGCCGTGCTGCCCGGGGATCCCCGGCCCGGCGGTGTACGAGTCGCCGAGCGCCACGTACGGCCCCTCGGGCGGCGGCGCGGCGCCACCGCCGCCGCCTCTGCCGACGGTCACGGCGGTGACGAGCGCGACGCACGAGGCGACCGCCGCGAGCCCGAACCCGGTACAAGTCCTCATCCGAAGGTCCTGTCTGCTGCTGGGGATCCGACCGGTGCGGGGCCGGCCCTCGCGGGGCGGCCCGGCGCCGGTCTCCGACACCGCTTCAGGCTCTCCGGGCGCCGTGTGTCCCGTCGTCGTACCGCTGTGGGCAATCGGCGGCCTCACCGCGCAGTACGCGCGGCGGCAGCGGCGTACTGCGGATTCAGCAGCGGCTACCGCGGTCTCAGCAGCCCGCACCACCGCGGCGGCAGATCCCCGGGAACACCCCGGGTGCGGTCCGGACGCCGTCCGAGCCGGGCTGTGCACGGGCGGGGACGGCATCTGCGCAGAAGCGACACACAGGCTGCACACTGCCTGGCCAAAGGCTCGCTACCGTTCTGGCCGTTCGGCCCCACGTGCGAACGAGACCAGGCCATGGCGCGGGACGCCGTCGGCGCAGTCGAGTCAGGAAGACGCGGATGGACTACTGCTCCTCGTGCCGTCGGCACCTCAACGGCGCCTTGGTGTGCCCCGGTTGTGGCGCCTACGCCCCGGACATCGCGCCGCGCACGGCCGCGCCCTCGCCCCGGGCGACGCCCGGTACGGCGGCCTGGCAGGCCCCGGCCGACACCGCGTGGTTCGACACGGACGCGTACGCCGAAGAGGACGTCGAGAGCCCGTACGACGGTCCGGACGCCGCCCCGCCCGCGTCGGTGGGCCGGGCGGCCCGGCGCCGGCAGCGGGCCCGCTGGAAGAAGAACCAGCGGCGGGCCGTGGTGGCCACCACGGTCGCCCTGATCGGCGGCGGACTGACCGTCGCCTCGATGAACCGGCAGGGCACGGACCGGGCCCAGGCGGCCACCGCCCCGGACAACAGGCCCATGGGGCTCGCCGACGAGCAGGCCACGGACGCCGCCCAGACGCCGGTGCCGACCGGCCGGCACCGAGCCCCGGACGCCACTGCCACCACCCGCTCGGCGACGGCGAACACCCCGCACGAGCAGACCACCGGCGCGCCTCGCGCCACGCCGACGCCCGGTCAGGACACCGCTGCCGCACCGCACCCCGCGGCGACCTCCGCCGCCAGGGCGCAGTCCGCCGCCACGGCGTCCGGTACCACCGACGGCACGGCTGCGGGGACGACGACGGCCGCGGCCACGCCGACAGCCACCGCCTCCACCTCCACCTCGACCTCTGCCTCCACGGGCAGCGGCTCCGGCACCGGCGCCGGCACGCCGACCTCCTCGGCGAGCCCCGCTCCGGCGGCGACCTCGCCCTCCGAACTCTGCCTGCTGGTCATCTGCCTCGGCTGAACCGGCCGGGCTGCCGCGTGCGAAGGGGTGAGGCAGCCC
>NZ_JBSHBL010000061.1:0-64704 GCF_053611985.1 Streptomyces sp. NPDC054770 | reverse complement strand
CTTCCAGCCCACCGAGTCGGGTGGGCGGGTGGGCAAAAAAATCAGACGAGGTTCACCGAACGAGCCGAGGTCGCCCCGATCTCCGCTTCCACCTCGGCCAGCACGCCGGAGGCAACCGTGTCGTCGACGGTGAGGACGGCGAGCGCCTCGCCGCCCGCCGCCGCGCGGGCGACCTGCATACCGGCGATGTTGATCCCGGCCTCCCCCAGGATGCGGCCGACGGTGCCGACGACACCCGGCCGGTCCTCGTACCGCAGCACCAGCAGGTGGTCGGCGATCGCGAGGTCGACGTCGTAGTCGCCGACCGCGACGATCTTCTGGAGGTTCTTCGGGCCGGACAGCGTGCCGGAGACCGCGACCTCCTCGCCGTTGCCGAGGGTGCCGCGCACGGTGACGACGTTGCGGTGGTCGGCCGACTCCGAGCTGGTCGTCAGCCGTACCTCGACACCGCGCTCCTGCGCGAACAGCGGCGCGTTGACGTACGACACCGTCTCGTCGACGACGTCCTCGAAGACGCCCTTGAGCGCGGAGAGCTCCAGCACCTTCACGTCGTGCTGGGTGATCTCGCCGTAGACCTCGACGTCGAGGCGGACCGCGACCTCACCGGCGAGCGCGGTGAAGATGCGGCCGAGGCGCTCGGCAAGGGGCAGGCCCGGCTTGACGTCCTCGGCGATGACCCCGCCCTGGACGTTGACCGCGTCCGGGACCAGCTCGCCGGCGAGGGCGAGGCGGACGGACCTGGCGACCGCGATGCCCGCCTTCTCCTGGGCCTCGTCGGTGGAGGCACCGAGGTGCGGGGTGCAGACGACCTGGTCGAGCTCGAACAGCGGGGAGTCGGTGCACGGCTCCTTGCTGTAGACGTCGAGGCCGGCGCCGGCGACCCGGCCCTCCTTGAGCGCCGCGTACAGCGCTTCCTCGTCGACGATGCCACCGCGCGCGGCGTTGACGATCCGCACCGACGGCTTGACCTTGCGCAGCGCCTCGTCGCCGATCAGGCCGACCGTCTCGGGGGTCTTCGGGAGGTGCACGGTGATGAAGTCGGCGACCTCGAGCAGCTCGTCCAGGGACAGCACCTTGACGCCCATCTGGGCGGCGCGGGCGGGCTGGATGTAGGGGTCGTAGGCGACGACCTTCATGCCGAAGGCGGACATGCGCTGCGCGACCAGGGCGCCGATGCGGCCGAGGCCGACGACCCCGAGGGTCTTCTCGGCGAGCTCGACACCGGTGTACTTGCTGCGCTTCCACTCGCCGTTCTTCAGCGCGGAGTTGGCCTGCGGGATGTGGCGGGCGCTGGAGATCAGCAGACCGCAGGCCAGTTCGGCGGCGGTCACGATGTTGGAGGTCGGGGCGTTGACGACCATCACGCCGGCCTTGGTGGCGGCGGAGACGTCGACGTTGTCCAGGCCGACGCCGGCTCGTGCGACGACCTTCAGCTTCTTGGCCGCGGCGATGGCCTCGGCGTCGACCTTGGTGGCGGAGCGGATCAGGATCGCGTCCACGTCGGCGATGGCGGGGAGCAGCTCGGCCCGGTCTGCTCCGTTGGTGTGCCGGATCTCGAAGTCCGGGCCCAGCGCGTCGACGGTGGCGGGCGACAGCTCTTCAGCGATGAGTACGACAGGTTTCGAGCTCACGTGAGTCCTCACAGGTCCAATGCGGACGGCCGTCCCGACGGCCGCAGGCGGTGGAGGTTGGCTAGCCGCGTGGAGACGCACGACGCTGTGGGCCTGACGCGTATGTAGTACGGCAGTGTAGTGCCGTGGCGGAGGGCGTCCTGCGCCTCTGCGGAAGGATCACCCGTCTGAGATTCGACGGGGCGGACAACAGGGCCGGGGCGTGTCGCCCCGGCCCTGTCACCTGGGGCTCACGCGTCTTCGTTCACCCAGGACATCAGCTTGCGCAGCTGCTTGCCGGTGGTCTCCAGCAGGTGCTCGGAGTCCTGCTTCTTGTACTCGTTGTACTTCTTCAGACCGCCGTGGTACTCGTCCATCCAGTTGTTGGCGAAGGTGCCGTCCTGGATCTCGGCGAGGATCTGCTTCATCTCGGCCTTGGTGGCGTCGGTGATGATCCGCGGGCCGGTGACGTAGTCGCCCCACTCGGCGGTCTCGGAGACCGACCAGCGCATCTTCTCCAGGCCGCCCTCGTACATCAGGTCGACGATGAGCTTCAGCTCGTGCAGGCACTCGAAGTAGGCGATCTCCGGCTGGTAACCGGCCTCGACCAGGGTCTCGAAACCGGCCTTGACCAGGGCGGCGGTACCACCGCAGAGGACGGCCTGCTCACCGAACAGGTCGGTCTCGGTCTCCTCGGTGAAGGTCGTCTTGATGACGCCGGCACGGGTGCCGCCGATGCCCTTGGCGTACGACAGCGCCAGCGCGAAGCCGTTGCCGGTGGCGTCCTGCTCGACGGCCACGATGCAGGGCACGCCGCGGCCCTCCTCGTACTGGCGGCGGACCAGGTGGCCCGGGCCCTTGGGGGCGACCATGCAGACGTCGACACCGGCCGGGGGCTTGATGAAGCCGAAGCGGATGTTCAGGCCGTGGCCGAAGAACAGCGCGTCGCCGTCGTTCAGGTTCGGGGCGATGGATTCCTCGTAGACCTGGGCCTGGATCGGGTCAGGGACCAGGATCATGATGACGTCGGCCTCGGCGGCGGCCTCGGCCGGGGTCACCACGCGCAGGCCCTGCTCCTCGGCCTTCGCCTTGGACTTGGAGCCCTCGTGCAGACCGACACGCACGTCGACACCCGAGTCGCGCAGCGACAGCGCGTGGGCGTGACCCTGGCTGCCGTAGCCGATGACCGCGACCTTGCGGCCCTGGATGATGGACAGGTCGGCATCGGCGTCGTAGAACAGCTCGGCCACTTTGGGTTCTCTCCTTGGTGTGCAGGTGTTGCGTCCCACCGTATGACGGTGGGCGGAACGGAAGTTTCGGGGTCTCGGTATACGGGCGGCCGGGAACGATCGTCGGCCGCCCGTGTCAAGCCTTGCTCAAGCCTTACGCAGATCGGTCGAGGGCGCGCAGCGACCGGTCGGTGATCGAACGGGCGCCGCGTCCGATCGCGATGGTGCCGGACTGCACCAGCTCCTTGATGCCGAACGGCTCCAGCATCTTGAGCATGGCGGTCAGCTTCTCGCTGCTCCCGGTGGCCTCGACGGTGACGGCCTCCGGGGAGACGTCGACGGTCTTGGCGCGGAACAGCTGGACGATCTCGACGATCTGGGAGCGCGTCTCGTTGTCGGCGCGCACCTTCACCAGAACGAGTTCCCGCTGAACGGCCGAACCCGGCTCCAGCTCGACGATCTTGAGCACCTCGACGAGCTTGTTGAGCTGCTTGGTGACCTGCTCCAGCGGCAGGGCTTCGACGCTCACCACGATCGTGATGCGGGAGATGTCGGCGTGCTCGGTGACCCCGACGGCTAGCGAGTCGATGTTGAAGCCGCGGCGGGAGAACAGGGCCGCGATCCGGGCGAGGATGCCCGGCTTGTTCTCCACCAGGACGGAGAGCGTGTGCTTGGACATTTTTCTGCGTCTCTCTCTTACGTCTCTCGCTCAGTCGTCTTCGTTGTCGCCGAAGTCGGGGCGGACGTCCCGGGCGGCCAGGATCTCGTCGTTGGAGGTGCCGGCGGCGACCATCGGCCACACCATGGCGTCCTCGTGGACGATGAAGTCGACGACGACCGGGCGGTCGTTGATGGAGTTCGCCTCTTCGATGACCTTGTCGAGGTCGTCCGGGGACTCGCACCGGATGGAGTAGCAGCCCATTGCCTCCGACAGCTTGACGAAGTCGGGGACCCGGGTGCCGCGGGCGTCCGGGTTGACGTCGTCGGGGCCGGAGTGCAGCACCGTGTTGGAGTACCGCTGGTTGTAGAACAGGGTCTGCCACTGGCGGACCATCCCGAGGGCGCCGTTGTTGATGATGGCGACCTTGATCGGGATGTTGTTCAGGGCGCAGGTGGTGAGCTCCTGGTTGGTCATCTGGAAGCAGCCGTCGCCGTCGATCGCCCAGACGGTCCTGCCGGGCTGGCCGGCCTTGGCGCCCATGGCGGCCGGGACCGCGTAGCCCATGGTTCCGGCGCCGCCGGAGTTCAGCCAGGTGGCGGGCTTCTCGTACTGCACGTAGTGCGCGGCCCACATCTGGTGCTGGCCGACGCCCGCCGCGAAGATCGTGCCCTCCGGGGCGAGCTGTCCGATGCGCTCGATCACCTGCTGCGGCGAGAGCGACCCGTTGTCGGGCAGGTCGTAGCCCAGCGGGTACGTCTCGCGCCAGCGGTTGAGGTCCTTCCACCAGGCGGTGTAGTCGCCCTGGTGGCCCTCGCTGTGCTCCTTCTGCACCGCCTGGATCAGGTCGGCGATGACCTCGCGGGCGTCACCGACGATCGGCACGTCGGCGGCGCGGTTCTTGCCGATCTCCGCGGGGTCGATGTCGGCGTGGACGATCTTCGCGTACGGGGCGAAGCTGTCCAGCTTGCCGGTGACGCGGTCGTCGAAACGGGCTCCGAGGGCGACGATCAGGTCGGCCTTCTGCAGCGCGGTGACGGCGGTGACCGCACCGTGCATGCCCGGCATTCCCACGTGCAGCGGGTGGCTGTCGGGGAACGCGCCGAGCGCCATCAGGGTGGTGGTGACGGGCGCTCCGGTGAGCTCGGCGAGAACCTTGAGCTCGGCGGTGGCGTGCGACTTGATGACGCCGCCACCGACGTAGAGGACCGGCCGCTTCGCGGAAGTGATCAGCTTGGCGGCCTCGCGGATCTGCTTGGCGTGCGGCTTGGTCACCGGACGGTAGCCGGGCAGGTCCAGGACCGGCGGCCAGGAGAAGGTGGTCTTCGCCTGGAGGGCGTCCTTGGCGATGTCGACCAGGACCGGGCCGGGACGGCCGGTGGAGGCGATGTGGAACGCCTGCGCGATCACCCGGGGGATGTCCTCGGCCTTGGTGACCAGGAAGTTGTGCTTGGTGATCGGCATCGTGATGCCGACGATGTCCGCCTCCTGGAAGGCGTCCGTGCCGATCGAGGAGGACGCGACCTGCCCGGTGATCGCCACGAGCGGCACCGAGTCCATGTGCGCGTCCGCGATCGGCGTCACCAGGTTCGTCGCACCCGGGCCGCTGGTCGCCATGCAGACGCCGACCTTGCCGGTGGCCTGCGCGTAGCCGGTGGCCGCGTGCCCGGCGCCCTGCTCGTGCCGGCACAGGACGTGCCGCACCCGAGTCGAGTCCATCAGCGGGTCGTAGGCCGGCAGGATCGCGCCACCGGGGATACCGAATACCGTGTCGGCGCCGACCTCCTCGAGGGAGCGGATGAGGGACTTCGCACCCGTGACGTGCTCGACGGGCGCGGACTGCTGTCCTCCGGAACGGGGCCGCGGCTGCGGATGGTGGGCCCCCGGGGCCTGCTCGGTCATCGGCATTCTCTTCTCGATGCTGAGGGTTTTTGCGAGGTTCGTACGGAATTCTGCTGCCGTACGTCTGGTGCTGGTGCAACAAAAAACCCCTCGTGCCAAAAGGCAAGCGAGGGGAGCGCGCCGGTGTGGTCGCTGGGGATTCCGGATCGTCCTCCGGTGGGTCCCAGCTCAGCCGACGCGCTGTCCAAGTACGAGAATTCGGGTGCGCATGAGACTGACCCTCCCTCCGACGCGCACCACGTGTCAAGTGGGTGGGACGGGAGTCTCATTATGTGAGCGAAGGGCACTGCCGCCTCCGAGCACCGCGGGTACACCACCGGTGTACACCCCCGCGCACCTTTTCATGGCTCGTTCACCTCCGGGGTGCTCCAGTCGGTGTCGAGACCACGACCGAGCCCAGCCCTTCGGGCCTCCGCGCGGCCGCGCCCTCGACGCCGACACACCCCTCCGGCTCCCTGGCCGCACCAGCGAAGGCCGGCTCGGCCGCCGGTGCGTGCGGGACCGGATAGTGGCCGGAACCCAGCGCCCGGCGCAGCCGGTACTCCTCCACCGGGCCGGAGAAGGCCATGCCCATCCCGTGCGTGCACCCCATCGCGCGCAACGCCGTGACCTGCTCGGGCAGGTCCACGCCCTCGGCCACCGACTGGAGGCCCAGGTCGCAGGCGATCCGCAGCAGCCCGCTGGTGATCTTGTGCAGCCGGGGCGACTCGACGACCCCCTCGACCAGACCGCGGTCGAGCTTGAGCATGTCGACGGGGAGCTTCCGCAGGGCCGTGATGGCCGCGTACCCGCTGCCGAAGCCGTCCAGGGCGATCCGGACACCGTGCCGGCTGAGCGCGGTCAGCCGCCGCTCCAGCTCGTCCAGCGGGACCCTCGGGTCGGTGTCGGACAGCTCCAGGACCAGCGCCCCCGAGGGCAGCCCGTACCGGGTGAGCAGGGCCTCCACGGAGCCGAGCGGCGAGGACCGGTCGAGCAGCCGCCGGGCGGACGTCCGGACGGCGACCGGCACCACGAGCCCGCCCGCGGCCCGCTCGGCGGCCTGCTCGACCGCCTCCTGGAGGATCCAGCGGTCCAGCTCGGAGGTCTTGCCGCTGTCCTCCGCCACCCGCAGGAACTCGGCCGGCGTGAACAGCACCCCCTGCGAGGAGCGCCAGCGCGCCTGCGCGGAGACCGATTCGATCCGGCCGTTCTCCAGGCACACCACGGGCTGGTGCAGCAGCGCGAACTCGCCGTCGTGCAGGGCGGCCCGCAACCGGGTGGCCAGTTCCGCCTTGCGTACGACGTCCTGCTGCATCTGCGGCTTGTACAGCTTGACGCAGCCCTTTCCGGCCGACTTGGCGCGGTACATGGCCAGGTCGGCGTTGCGCAGCAGCTCACCCGCGCCGAGACCCGGTTCGGCGAAGGCGACACCGATGGAGGCGTTGACACGGACATCGTTGCCGTCAATGACGTAGGGCTGGGAGAGGGTCACCCTGAGGCGGTCGGCGAGCTCCAGGATGTGCCGCTCCCGGGCACTGCGGTCACGGGTGCCGTCGCCGACGATCAGCGCCGCGAACTCGTCGCCGCCCAGCCGGGACGCGGTGTCGCCGTGGCGGACCGTGCCCTGGAGCCTGCGCGCGGCCTGGACGAGCAGCTCGTCGCCGGCCTGGTGCCCGATCGTGTCGTTGACGGCCTTGAACCCGTCCAGGTCGATGAAGAGCACCGCCGTGTTCCTGAGGGCCGGGCCCCGGTCGGAGGAGCGGCGGCCGGACACGGCCTGCTGCACCCGCCGGGTGAACAGGGCGCGGTTGGGCAGGTCGGTGAGCGGGTCGTGCTCGGCGTTGTGCTGGAGCTGCGCCTGCAGGCGCACTCTCTCGGTCACGTCCCGGCTGTTGAAGATGAGGCCGCCGTGGTGGCGGTTGACGGTGGACTCGACGTTGAGCCAGCCGCCCTCGCCGGACCGGAACCGGCACTCGATGCGGGTGGTGGGTTCGTCCTGGGAGCTGGCGGCGAGGAAGCGGCGCACCTCGTGCACCACGCAGCCCAGGTCCTCCGGATGGATGAGGTTGGCCAGCTCCGAGCCCACGATGTCCTCGGCCGGGCGTCCGTAGACCCCGGCGGCGGCCGGGGAGACGTAGCGGAGGATGCCGTTGGGCGCGGCGATCATGATGACGTCGCTGGAGCCCTGCACCAGGGAGCGGAAGTGGTTCTCCTGCTGCGCCAGTTCCTGGGTGAGGGTGATGTTGTCGAGCAGCATGATGCCCTGCCGCACGACGAGCGCGAGGACCACCAGGCCGGCGGTGATCAGGACGACGTGGTCCGGGCTGCGGCCGTTGAGGACGTTGTAGAGGATGCCGAGGGTGCATACGGCGGCGGCCAGGTACGGGGTGAGCGCGGCCAGGGAGCCGGTGATCGGCCGGCCCGCCGGGTACCGGCTGTGATCGCCGCCCGGGACGGGCGCGGGCGGCTGCTTGGACGCCGCGGCCCGGCCGCCGGGCACGTGCTCGTGGACCACGCGGGTGTGCCCGTCGGGTTCCTGGGCGCCCGCCTGCCGGGGTGCGGCCCAGGGGGCGTACGCGAGCAGCAGCGAGCCGGCGAACCAGCCCGCGTCCAGCAGCTGGCCGGAGCGGTAACTGCTGTGCAGCAGCGGCGAGGTGAACAGGGCGTCGCACATCACGGTCAGGGCGAGGGCGCCGATCGCGGTGTTCACCGCGGTGCGGTTGCCCGGCGAGCGCCGGAAGTGCAGCGCGAGCACCATGCTCACCAGGGCGATGTCCAGCAGCGGGTACGCCAGCGAGAGCGCGGTGTGCGCGACGCTGCGCCCGTCGAACCGGGCGGCCTGGGCGAGCGCGAGGCTCCATGACAGGGTGAGCAGCGAGCCGCCGATCAGCCAGGCGTCCAGTGCCAGGCAGATCCAGCCGGCCTTGGTCACCGGCCGTTTGGCCAGCACCAGCAGACCGACGATGGCGGGCGGCGCGAAGCACAGGAAGAACAGGTCGGCGTAGCTGGGGCTGGGTACGGGCCGCTGGAGCACGACCTCGTACCACCCCCAGACCGCGTTGCCCAGGGCCGCCATCGCCGAGGAGAGGGCGAACAGCAGCCAGGCAGGTCGAAAGCGGACCCGCGGGGAGCGGGCGTAGAGGAAGCACGACACGGCGGCGGTGCCGGCGGCCGCGGTCAGACCGAAGTCGCCCATGAACAGGGCGATCTGGTTCGAGCCCCAGTCGAACGCGGAACCGACGGCGTATCCCGCGCAGATCAGGGCCAGGACGAGTTGGCGGACCACGCCGGTCCCGCCGCCGGTGGCCGGCGGCCGGGGGTGCGGCATCCCCGCCGGAGGCTGTGCCCGCAGCGCTCCGGGGAGGGCGGTCGTCACAGGCGTCGGCGCTGTCACCGGATGCTCCCGGTCCGCGTCGCTCCCGGGTCCCTCGGGCCCCGGTGCGCCGGGTGAGGGTGCCTCCTGCGTGCGCTGTGCCTGCGGTGGTGGTGATGGCTGGTGTGGTGGCCGCGTCTGCGCGCAGCTGTGCGCCAGGGTCGCCGCCGGCGGCTCCGCCGCGTCGGATCGTTCGTCCATAGGCCGTGCATCGCCCGTCGCCCCCCTCACAAATCTGAAATGTCCATCCCCGGCGCCGAACGGTGCACGGCGCAGCCCCTTCCGGGACGATACACCAGTCTCGTCACTCAGGGACATAGCTTCTCTACGCTCCGTGACGACCAGCGGCTATGCGCGCACGCACCGCGCCCGGAAGGTTGCGGACCGTACCGGAAGCGGATTACACGCGTATTGCCGTGATGGTCAGTTGTCGGTGGATCCCGTCGTCAAAATCACGTTTCGCAACGGCTCCCGGTTCATGAAGCGGTTCAACTGCTCGGTGACGAGACGCTTGGCGCGCGGCAGGAAGGCCGAGGTGGGGCCGCCGACATGAGGGCTGATCAGCACTCCCGGCGCCTGCCACAAGGGGTGTCCGGCCGGCAGCGGCTCGGGGTCGGTGACGTCCAGGGCGGCGGTGAGACGGCCGCTCTCCACCTCCGCGAGGAGGGCCTTGGTGTCCACGACGGGCCCGCGCGCGATGTTCACGAGCAGTGCGCCGTCCTTCATCCGCGCGAGGAACTCCGCGTTGACCAGGCCCCGCGTGGTGTCCGTGAGGGGCGTGGCGAGGATGACGACATCGGCTTCCGGAAGCAGATCCGGCAGTTCGGTGAGCGGATGCACGGGACCGCGCGCCGAGGCGCGCCCGGAGCGCGCGACGCGCGCCACCCGCGCAACTTCGAAGGGCACGAGCCGGTCCTCGATGGCCGCGCCGATGGCGCCGTAGCCGACGATGAGGACGGTCCGGTCGGCGAGGGCGGGGTGGAAGCCGCTCTCCCAGCGCTCCTGCTGCTGGGCGCGCACGAATCCCGGGATACCGCGCAGGGAAGCCAGCGTGAGGGCGAGCGCGAGCTCGGCGGTGCTCGCCTCGTGCACCCCGCGCGCGTTGCAGAGCTGCACGCCGGGGGCGATCAGGTCGATGGCCGCGGTCATGTCGTCGACGCCGGCGGTGAGGGTCTGGATGAGCCGGACGTTGCGCATCCCCGCCAGCGGCCGCACCTTGACGGACTGCCGCTTCATGTAGGGGACGACGTAGACGGCACAGTCGGCGGGATCACCGGGAAAGTCCTGCTCGCCGTCCCAGAAGAGGTAATTGAGGCCTTCCGGGAGCCCCTGGATCTCGGTCGGGGGGATGGGGAGCCATACGTCAGAGGTCATGGGCAGGAGGCTAGGGCCTGCCCGGCGGGTCCGGCCGGAGAAAAACGACAGCACGTGATCAGCGCAGGTGAGCGGGGTGTGGTGCGGGCAGCTGCAAGGCGGAGGAGACGTGGACATCGGCCGCTGCCGCGGCGGGCGACGCGGTGGGGGCACCTCCCGGCCGAAGGCTGGGGGACGTCGGCGAGTGACGACAACGCGGCTGGGGGTCCCCCACGCCTTTAAGGCAGTGGGGGAGTGCGTGCCACACCCCGCGTCTCCGGCAGGGCCCGCCGGGCAGGCCCTAGGTCAGAGGTGTGGGGAGGCAGAGGTTAGGTTGGGGGCCGGAGAAGGAGGTTCACGGGCTGGTGGAGTGCAGGACGATCGGCGCGGGGGCGCTCGCGGTGGGGGCCGTCGGACTCGGGTGCATGCCGATGAGCTGGGCCTACAGCGGGTCGCGGCAGCGGGGGGACGAATCGGTGCGGGCGGTGCACCGGGCGCTGGACCTGGGCGTGACGCTGCTTGACACGGCCGACATGTACGGCCCGTTCAAGAACGAGCTGCTGCTGGGGCGGGTGCTCAGGGAGCGGCGCGCGGAGGCCTTCGTGTCGACGAAGGTGGGGCTGCTGGTGGGCGACCAGCACATCGTGGCGAACGGCCGGCCTGGCTATGTGAAGCGGGCCTGCGACGCGTCGCTGCGCCGGCTCCAGACCGATGTCATAGACCTCTACCAGCTGCATCGCGCCGACCCCGAGGTTCCCGTCGAGGAGACCTGGGGCGCGATGGCGGAACTGGTGCAGGCGGGGAAGGTGCGGGCGCTGGGGTTGTGCGCCGTGGGGGCGCGCGGGGGGCGCAGGTCCGGCGCGCGACTGCATGACGCGACCCTGCGTCAGCTTCAGCGGGTGCAGCAGGTGTTTCCGGTGAGCGCGGTACAGGCGGAGCTGTCGGTGTGGTCGCCGGAGGCGCTGGAGTCCCTGTTGCCGTGGTGCGCGGCGCGGGGCGTGGGGTTTCTCGCGGCGATGCCGCTCGGCAACGGCTTCCTGAGCGGCACGCTCACGCCGGGTGAGGGGTTCGAACCCGATGACCTGCGGGCGCGGCACCCTCGCTTCACCGCGGAGATGATGGCGGCGAACCAGCCGATCGTGGCGGGACTGCGGAGGGTTGCGGGCCGGCAGGGGGGCGACGGTGTCACCGCGGCTCAGGTGGCGCTGGCGTGGGTGCTGGCGCAGGGGCGGCATGTGGTGCCGGTGCCGGGGGCGAAGCGGTGGCGGTGGGTGGCCGAGAACGCCGGTTCGGTGGACGTCCGGCTGACTGCGGAGGATCTGGCGGAGCTGGGCGGGCTGCCTGCTGCGCAGGGCTCTTGGGATTGAGCGGTTTTCGAAAGTGCCGCGATCTGCCGGTGGTTCGGTGCGGCGCCGTGGGGGCTGGTCGCGCAGTTCCCCGCGCCCCTTACGGGGCGCTGTCAGCGGGCGTTCGCAGCATGATCCGCCGGACAGCCCCGCGCCCCTGAAGGGCGCGTTGTACTACCGTCGGTCGGAGGAGCCGGGCCGTTTCGAAGGGATCGTGATCGTGCGACGTCGAGGTGGGGCCGCCGTGTTGGCCGTGGCCGGGGTCCTGGTGGTGGCCGGGTGTTCGTCCGGGGGCGGGAGTGGGGACCTGCCCACGCCGTCCTGGGCCGGGGGGTCGTCGGCGAGTGGCTCCGGGGGCTCCGCGTCCGCCGGGGCGAGTGACTCGGCCGCGCCCGCCAAGGGGTCGGTCAAGGTGGTGCGTACCGTCGCCCAGGGGCTGAAGTCGCCCTGGGGGCTGGCGCCGTTGCCGGACGGGTCCGGGCTGCTGGTGTCCGACCGGGACGACGGGACGATCAGCAAAGTCGACGAGAAGACCGGGAAGGTCACGGAGCTGGGGGTCGTGTCGGGGGTGTCCGCGGCCGGTGAGGGGGGTCTGCTGGGGATCGCGCTCTCCCCCGGCTTCGCCTCGGACCACATGATCTACGCGTACTTCACGTCGGCCTCCGACAACCGCATCGTGCGCATGCTCTGGGACGAGAACAAGCCGGCCAAGGAGCAGCTGGGCGCCCCCGACACGATCTTCAAGGGCATTCCCAAGGGGTTCATCCACAACGGCGGCCGGATCGCCTTCGGCCCCGACGGCATGCTCTACGCGGGCACCGGCGAGAGCGGGCAGCGCGGCCTCGCGCAGGACAAGAACTCGCTCGGCGGCAAGATCCTGCGGCTGACGCCGGAGGGCGACCCGGCGCCCGGCAACCCGTTCCCGGACTCCCCCGTGTACACCTACGGCCACCGCAATGTGCAGGGCCTGGCCTGGGACGACAAGGACCGGCTGTTCGCCTCGGAGTTCGGGCAGGACACCTGGGACGAGCTGAACGCGATCAAGCCCGGCGGCGACTACGGCTGGCCGGACGCGGAGGGCAGGTCGTCCGACCCGAAGTTCGTGAACCCGATCGCCCAGTGGCACACCGACGACGCCTCCCCCAGCGGCATCGCCTATGTCGGCGGCGTGATCTGGATGGCCGGTCTGAAGGGTCAGCGGCTGTGGCGGATCCCGCTGGACGGCACCACCGCGGCCGCCGCGCCGCAGGCGTTCCTCACCGGCGAGTACGGCCGCCTCCGCACGGTCGTGGCCGCGGGCGGCGACAAGGTGTGGCTGGTGACCAGCAACACCGACGGACGGGGCAAGCCGAAGGCGGGCGACGACAGGATCCTGGAGCTGCAGGTGAAGTAGGCGGCGGCGACACCGCTCACTCCTCGTCGTCCCCGGAGTCCGCTGCGGAGTCCGCCTCGGAGTCCGACACGGGCTCCTCCTGCGGAAGCCGTATGACGACCTTGCCGGACGCGAGGTCTATCGGTCCGCGGCCGGGATCCGTGTCCCCGACGTCCTCCCGGGTCAGCTCCAGCCGCTTCTGCTCGTCGTGGGTGTGTTTGCGGCCGGGTGCGAACAGCTCCTCGAACATGTTGAACACGGTGCCTCCTCTGCCGGTCCCCCTACCTGGTCGGGTCGAGGGCCTCGACGGGGAACAACTCCAGTCTGTGTGCCACCGCCGCCGCCTCGCCCCTTCCTGCAACGCCCAGCTTGCCCAGAATGTTCGAGACGTGGACGCTCGCGGTCTTCGGGGAGATGAAGAGCTCCTCGGCGATCTGGCGGTTGGTACGGCCGGCCGAGACCAGGCGGAGGACGTCGCGCTCCCGGCTGGTGAGGCCGAGGCTCTCGGCGGGGTCGAGGGCCCGGCGGGAAGCACGGGGGGTGAGGGTGAGGCGGGCACGCTGGGCGAGCAGGGCGACGGCCTCGGCGAGCGGGCGGGCGCCCAGGTGGTCGGCGACGGCTCCGGCCAGCCGGAGGAGTTCCGTGGCGCGGTCGCGTTCGTCCTCGCCGGTGGCCGCTTCGAGCAGGGCCTGGGCGAGGCGGCGCCGGACCCGGGCGAGGTCGTAGGGGCGGTCCAGGCACTCGAAGTCGGTGACCACGTCCGACCAGAGGGCGACGGTGTCGGTGCCCCGGGCACGGTGCAGCTCGGCGCGGGTCCAGCGCTCGTACCCCTGCCAGAGGGGCGCGCCGGTGGTGAGCTTGCGGACGGCCTCGGCGAGCCGGTCAAGGGTCTCGGCGCGGCCCTCGGCCGCCGCGGGCAGGGTGCGGGCGTCGGCCTCGGCGCCGGCTGCGGCGAGCAGCAGCGGCCAGCCGCAGTGCTGGGTGCCGGGCGGGAAGCCGGCCGTCAGGGCGCGGTCCAGCTCGGCACGGGCGTCCAGGAGCCGGCCCTCCTCGGCGGCGACGCCGATGGCGATGCGGGCCACGGGCAGCTGTACCTGGGGCATCGGGTCGTGGGTGCCGTAGTGGGCCTGGGCGATGGCCAGTTGGCGGCCGGCCTCGGCGGCGTCGCCCCGGGCGAGGGCGATATGGGCGAGGCGCAGGGCGCCGGCGCCGCGGGGCTTGGCGCTGGCCGCGGAGCCCAGGGCGCCCGCCGCGGCTTCCGCGGCCTCGTCCCACTGGCCGAGCGCGTACAGCGATTCGGAGAGGTTGCCCCAGATCCATGCCTCGGAGTCCAGCAGGCCGTATCTGCGGGTGAAGACGACACCCTCGCGCAGGATCGGCGCGGCCTCCCGGGAGCGGCCGACCGACTCCAGCTTGGAGGGGAGGTTCGTGTAGACGCGTCCCGCGACATGGGCGACGCCTTCCCGGAGCACGGCGTCCTTGACCCGGTGCAGCTCTTCCAGACCGTCCTCGACGTCGCCGGCGTCGACCATGAGGCAGCCGAGGGTGATCCGGGCGTTGAGCTCGGTCTCGCGGGCGCCCACCATCCGCGCGTACTGCACGGCGCGCTCGGCGGCGGCGAAGGCCTCGGGGCCGGGTTCGTGGAGCATGGACCAGCCGGCGGCGTTGGCCAGCACATCGGCGTGCACCTCGGAGGGCGGCAGGCCGCGCACCAGGTCCTGGGCGGTGCCGAGCTCCTGCCGGCCGTCGCCCCGGGCCAGGCCCTGGACCAGCCGGGAGCGCTGCACCCAGAACCAGGCGGCGCGCTGCGGGTCGTGCTCCTCCTGGAGGATCCGCAGCGCCTTCTTGGTGATCTTCAGGGCGCGTTCGCGCTCTCCGCAGTAGCGGCCCGCGACGGCCGCCTCCGCCATCAGGTCGAGATAGCGCAGCGGCTCGGTGCCGGGGTCGCAGCCGCAGGGCGGGTAGACGTCGGTGTAGTCGACGGGGCGCAGGGCGGCGCGGATCTCCTCGGGGGCGGTGTCCCACAGCTCCATCGCCCGCTCCAGGAGCCGCAGTTGCTCGCTGTAGGCGTGCCGGCGGC
Organism: Streptomyces sp. NPDC054770; assembly: GCF_053611985.1. Lineage (NCBI taxonomy): Bacteria > Bacillati > Actinomycetota > Actinomycetes > Kitasatosporales > Streptomycetaceae > Streptomyces > Streptomyces sp. NPDC054770. The sequence continues at coordinate 49,802 of NZ_JBSHBL010000061.1, read as the reverse complement.
GGGCCACGACCGAGGCGTCGAGGACGGCGGGCAGGGCCTTGGCCGGGTCGTGGGCCTGGTACCAGTAGCTGGCCAGGCGGGTCACGCGCGCGTCGGCCGGGACCAGTTGGGGGTCGCTCTCCAGGGTCTCGGCATAGCGTCGGTTGAGCCGGGAGCGCTCGCCGGGCAGCAGGTCGTCGGCGACGGCCTCGCGGACCAGGGAGTGCCGGAAGCGGTAGCCGTCGCCGGCGGGGGTGGGGGTGAGGATGTTGGCGCCGACGGCGGCGCGCAGTGCCTCGATGAGGTCGTCCTCGGCGAGCCGGGCGACCGCCTCCAGCAGGCGGTACTCGACGGTGGAGCCGCCCTCGGCGACGATCCGGACGACCCGCTGGGCGCTCTCGGGCAGCGCCTCGACGCGGACCAGGAGCAGGTCGCGCAGCGAGTCGGTGAGGCCGGTGCAGGAGCCCTCGGCGGCGGCGACGGCCAGCTCCTCGACGAAGAAGGCGTTGCCGTCGGAGCGTTCGAAGATCTCGTCGACCTGGGCGGGGTCGGGTTCGGTGGCGAGGATGCCGGCGATCTGGCGGCCGACCTCCTCGCGGGTGAACCGGGCGAGTTCGAGGCGGCGGACGGTGCGCAGCCGGTCGAGTTCGGCGAGCAGGGGGCGCAGCGGGTGGCGGCGGTGGATGTCGTCGGAGCGGTAGGTGGCGAGGACGACGAGCCGGCCGGTGCGCAGGGTGCGCAGCAGGTAGGCGAGGAGGTGGCGGGTGGAGGAATCGGCCCAGTGCAGGTCCTCCAGGGCGAGGACCACCGTGCGGTCGGCGGCGACCCGCTCCAGCAGCCGCGCGGTGAGCTCGAAGAGGCGGGCCATGCCCTGTTCGTCGTGCCGGCTCGAGGTGGCCTCGCCGAGCTCGGGCAGCAGCCGGGCCAGCTCGTCCTCCTGGCCGGCCGCCGCCGCGGCCAGTTCGTCGGGCAGGGCGGCCCACAGCGCGCGCAGGGCGGTGGAGAAGGGTGCGAACGGCAGTCCGTCGGCGCCGATCTCCACGCAGCCGCCCAGGGCGACGACCGCGCCCTGCCGGCAGGCGGCCGTGGCGAACTCCTCGACCAGCCGGGTCTTGCCGACACCGGCCTCGCCGCCGAGCAGCAGCGCCTGCGGCTCGGCGGCTCCGGCACGCCCGAGCGCGTCGTTCAGTGTGTCCAACTCGTCGCTGCGGCCTACGAACACGGGACTCACGGACCTGGTCTCCACAGGCCAGAGCATTGCATGGGGACCGGAGGCCACCCCACGGGTTTTCCACAGCACCGGTGCGCTTGTCGTACCGATGGACGGCGGTGGGGGAAGCACCGGGGTCAGCGACGGGGGAAGCCGGTGGCCAACCCCCGTAAGGCCACCGGCTTTCCCGTTCCCGGCCTCCGGGCGGTCGGCGCCGCCCGGCCGGCCCGTGTTCACGCGGCGCGTGGGAGCCGGCGCCGGCCGCGGCGGTCCGTATGCGCCTCCTCCGCCACGGCGTGGTGCTCGGCCTCGCGGCTCGCGGCGCGGCGGGCGCGGACGGCCTCGCGGGCGAGCCGGGCCTCCGCGGCCTGGCGGCGCAGTTCGGCGGAACGGATGCGGTGGAGTTCGTACTCGAACATGGTGTGTCCCTTGTGAGAGCGGGTGGTGGGGCTTCGCTTTCCGCGATGTCTCCACCTTCGTCTCCCAGGGGGGCGCGCCACATCGGGAGAGTTCCGCATCTTCGCGGGGGTGCCGGCCCCCGGACACGCGTAAGGGGCCTCAGGTCGTCCGTAAGGTGCTTACGGACGCCCTAAGGCCCCTTCTGAGCTGGGCTTTCGCAGCCGGTCTCAGCTGGTCGACGGCAGTCCGAGGAGTGCGTCGGAGTACTTGAGGACGGCGAGCAGCAGGCCGATGACAGCGAGCGCGACACCCGCCCAGGCGACCGACTTGATCCACGGCGCCTGCGTCCTGCCGGGGGCGCCGAAGGCGGGCCGGACCAGCACCACGACAGCGGTGAGCAGCGCGGCCAGCGCGAACAGGCCGGCCCACAGCGCGGTGGTCTGCCACGCGTCGCCGTACACCTCCTTGACCTGCGTGGCGACGCTCGCGCTCGACGAGGTCTGGAGCTGGCCGATGAGGGTCTCGCGGGCGGCGGCCACCGTACCGATCCAGCCGCCCGTGAGGGAGACCAGGCCGAGCACGACGGAGACGACGGCACCGGCGCCCTGGCCGACCCCGGACGGGCCCTCGGCCTCGGCCAGGTCCCCGGCAAGGTCGGCGTCGTCCTCCAGGTCCTCCGCGTCGAGGTCGGCGTCCGTGCCGTCGGCGGCCTCGGTACCGGCGGCCGCCGCCTCCGGCTCGGCCCCGGCCTCGGTACCGGACTCCGACACGGCGTCGGCGCTCTTGGTGACGCTCACCTTCTCCTCGTCGGTCGTGGCTTCGGTGCCCGTCGCGGCACCGGTCTCGTCAGCTGTCTTGGTTCCCATGTCCGGCACCGTACGGATCCTGTCTGAGAGGCGTCTTAATGATCGTTCTCTGCGGCACGCGCGCGTGCTTCACGCCATTCCGGGGCGAGGATCGACCACACCTCCAGGTCGTGCCGTAGGCCACCATAGGGGTGTGCCTCGCGGCGTACGCCATCGCGGGTCATCCCCAGCCGCCGGGCCACGTTCAGGCTGGGCTCGTTGCCCGAGGCGGCGACCCACTCGATCCGGTGGATGCCGCGCTGCTCGACCGCGAAGTCGAGGAGTACCCGCATCGCGCGCGTGACGAGTCCGCGGCCGGTGCCGGCCGGCTCCAGCCAGCAGCCGACCTCGGCGTTCCCGTGTTCGGCGTCGAAGTTCAGGAAGAGCACCCCGCCGACGAGCGTGCCCCCCAGCCACAGGCCGTGCAGGGAGCCGGTGTCGGCGGCGCGCAGGTCGGCGTACCGCTGGAGCATGGCCCGTGCGGAGGGCACGTCCGTCTCCTTGGAGCCGAAGGAGATGAACTGTCCGATGAACTCCCGCCCGCGGTCCAGGTGGGCCAGGAACTCCTCGGCGTGCCAGGGCTCCAGTGGGCGCAGTTCGGCGCCGTCGTCACCCAGGGATATCGCGTACATCGTTGCTTCTCCAGTTCCACCGCGTCCTCGGCCGGCACGCCGAGCCTCTCATGCGCGGCGCGGCACTCGGGCGGCTCGACGCCGGTCCGGGGCGGCGGGTCAGTCGAACTGGTCGCCGAGGGCCATCACCATGGTGCCCAGGATCATCAGCCAGAGGGCCCAGCGGGTACGGCCCCGGGCTCCGAGCGCCCCCGCGAACACGCACACGGCGGATCCGGAGCCGTAGGCGGCCGGCACCACCGCGGCCACGCCCCCGCCCACTCTCATCGACGCGGCGGTGAGCCCCATCAGGGCCAGCAGCACCCCGGTCATGGTGGCGGTCCAGCGGGCCCGACGGGCGTCCTCGTAGAGGTCCTCGTCCTCGTCCCCGTCCATGTCCTCGTCCTCCGCGGCCGCCACCCCGGTTGGCTCGGGTTCGGCGTCGGATTCGGCGTGTCCGGTCATGGCGGGCGAGCGTAGTACCCGCACCTGAGGAAATCGGCTGCGGACCAGGTCGAGAACTGCTAGCTTCCGCTGGTCAGCCCTGACCGGCCCCTCGCCGACGACCGAAGCGGGTGCATTTTTTGACGGTCCGAATGAGCTCCTGTTCATCGCCCTTCACTACGAAGATCACAAGGAGCCCGTTCAGCGATGTCCGACGCCGTCTCTCCCGCACCGTCGAAGGACGCCTCTCTCACTGACCGTCTGACCCTCCCCCGGTATCCGCTCAGCAGCACCTACGACGCCCGCTGGGCCGTCGAGAACCAGATGGGCCCGCACGCCCTGTGGCTGCTGGAATGGCTGGCCCCCGCCCTGGGCCTGGACGCGCTGCGCCCCTGCGCGCGCGTGCTCGACCTGGGCTGCGGCCGGGCGATGACCTCGATCTTCCTGGCCAGGGAGTTCCACGCGCAGGTCACCGCCGCGGACCTCTGGGTCAGGCCCGACGACAACGCCCGGCGGATCGCCGAGGCGGGGTTCGCCGACCGCGTGCAGCCGGTGCACGTCGAAGCGCACGACCTGCCCTTCGCCGAGGGCGGCTTCGACGCGATCGTCTCGGTCGACGCGTACCAGTACTTCGGCACCGCCGACCTCTATCTGCCCACGCTCACCCGGCTGTTGAAGCCCGGCGGGCGGATCGGGATCGTGGTGCCCGCGGTCCGCGAGGAACTGGCGGGCGCCGAGCCGCCGGAACATCTGAAGGCGCACTGGGACCCCGGTTTCTGGGCGTTCCACTCCGCCGACTGGTGGCACCGGCACTGGACGCGCAGCGGGGCCGTGCAGGTCGAGGCCGCCGACTGGCTGGAGGACGGCTGGCGCGACTGGCTGCTGTGGAGCGAGGTGTGCGCCGCGGAGAGCCCGTACCCGGAGATGGCCCGGATGGCCCGGGAGTCGGTGGAGCTGGTGAAGGCGGACCGGGGCCGGCTGCTCGGCTTCGCCCGGATCGTGGGCCGCCGCCGCTGACGCGCCACGGCCCCGGAAGCGCTGCCTCCGGGGCCGTGTCACGTGCGTGCGGCCTGCTCAGCCCTCGCTGACGCCCAGCTTCTCCAGGATCAGCTCCTTGACGCGGGCCGCGTCGGCCTGGCCGCGGGTCGCCTTCATGACCGCGCCGACCAGCGCGCCCGCCGCGGCCACCTTGCCGCTGCGGATCTTGTCGGCGATGCCGGGGTTGCCGGCGATGGCCTCGTCGACGGCCGTACCGAGCGCGGAGTCGTCGGAGACGACCTTCAGACCGCGCTTGTCGACGACCTCGTCGGGGGTGCCCTCGCCCGCGAGGACGCCCTCGATGACCTGGCGGGCCAGCTTGTCGTTCAGGTCACCCTTCGAGACCAGCTCGGTGACCCGGGCGACCTGCGCCGGGGTGATCGCCAGCTCGTCGAGCGAGGTGCCCGACTCGTTGGCGCTGCGCGCCAGTTCGCCCATCCACCACTTGCGGGCGGAGGCCGCGTCGGCCCCGGCGTCGATGGTGGCGACGATCAGGTCCAGCGCACCGGCGTTGATGATCGCCTGCATCTCCACCGCGGAGATGCCCCACTCGGCGAGCAGCCGGGTACGGCGGGCCAGCGGCAGCTCCGGCAGCGCGGCGCGGATCTCCTCGACCCACTCGCGGGACGGGGCGACCGGGACCAGGTCGGGCTCCGGGAAGTACCGGTAGTCCTCGGCCTCCTCCTTCACGCGGCCCGAGGTCGTCGACCCGGTGTCCTCGTGGAAGTGCCGGGTCTCCTGGATGATCGTCCCGCCGCCGTCGAGCACGGCCGCGTGCCGCATGATCTCGAAGCGGGCCGCGCGTTCCACGGACCGCAGCGAGTTCACGTTCTTCGTCTCGGAGCGGGTGCCGAACTTCGCGGTGCCGTTGGGGCGCAGCGACAGGTTCACGTCGCAGCGCATCTGGCCCATCTCCATCCGGGCCTCGGAGACACCGAGCGCCCGGATGACCTCGCGCAGCTCACGGACGTACGCCCGCGCGACCTCGGGGGCCCGCTCGCCCGCTCCCTCGATCGGCTTGGTGACGATCTCGATGAGCGGGATGCCCGCGCGGTTGTAGTCGAGCAGGGAGTGGGACGCGCCGTGGATACGGCCGGTGGCGCCGCCGACGTGCGTCGACTTGCCGGTGTCCTCCTCCATGTGGGCGCGCTCGATCTCCACGCGGAAGGACGTGCCGTCCTCCAGCTGTACGTCGAGGTAGCCGTTGAAGGCGATCGGCTCGTCGTACTGGGAGGTCTGGAAGTTCTTCGGCATGTCCGGATAGAAGTAGTTCTTCCGGGCGAAGCGGCACCACTCGGCGATCTCGCAGTTCAGCGCGAGGCCGATCTTGATCGCGGACTCGACGCCGGTCGCGTTGACGACCGGGAGCGCGCCGGGCAGGCCGAGGCAGGTCGGGCAGGTCTGCGAGTTGGGCTCGGCGCCCAGCTCGGTCGAACAGCCGCAGAACATCTTGGTCCTGGTGCCGAGTTCGACGTGGACCTCGAGGCCCATGACGGGGTCGTAGGACGCCAGCGCGTCCTCGTACGACACCAGGTCGATCGTGGTGGTCACGGTGAAACTTCCCTCTCAGCCCAGCAGGACGTCGTCGTCGCCCAGCCGCTTCAGCTCGCGGTACAGCAGGGCGAAACCGGTGACGATCGCGACGGCGGACACGGTGGCGTCGATGAGCCGGAGCGTGTCGTGCTCGGCGCGGGCCTTCTTGATCTGCTTGGCGACACCGACCGCGCCGAACGCGGTGGTGGCCATGGACAGGTACGTACCGGACTTCGACTTCTTGAAGCCCTTGGCCTTCGACAGTGCGTTGCTCACAGCGACGGTGCCTCCTCCAGGAGCGGGTGCCCCCACCTTTCCACGAAGGCGGCCTCGACGGCGGCGCCGACCTTGTAAAGCCGGTCGTCCTTGAGGGCCGGGGCGATGATCTGCAGGCCCACCGGGAGGTTGTCCTCCGGGGCGAGACCGCAGGGCAGCGACATGGCCGCGTTGCCCGCGAGGTTCGTCGGGATGGTGCACAGGTCGGCCAGGTACATCGCCATCGGGTCGTCGGCACGCTCGCCGATCGGGAAGGCGGTGGTCGGCGTCGTGGGCGAGACGATGACGTCCACCTGCTCGAAGGCCTTCTCGAAGTCGCGCGTGATGAGCGTGCGGACCTTCTGGGCGGAGCCGTAGTACGCGTCGTAGTAGCCGGAGCTCAGGGCGTACGTGCCGAGCATGATGCGGCGCTTGACCTCGGGGCCGAAGCCCGCCTCGCGGGTGAGGGAGGTGACCTCCTCGGCCGAGTGACCGCCGTCGTCGCCCGTCCGCAGGCCGTAGCGCAGGCCGTCGAAGCGGGCGAGGTTGCTCGAACACTCGCTCGGCGCGATCAGGTAGTACGCCGACAGCGCGAGGTCGAAGGACGGGCAGTCCAGCTCGACGATCTCGGCGCCCAGCTCCTTCAGCAGCGCGACGGACTCGTCGAACCGCTGGATGACACCGGCCTGGTAGCCCTCGCCGCGGAACTGCTTGACCACGCCGACGCGCATGCCCTCGACGCTGCCGTTGCGGGCGGCCTCGACGACCGGCGGGACGGGCGCGTCGATGGAGGTGGAGTCCAGCGGGTCGTGCCCGGCGATGACCTCGTGCAGCAGCGCCGCGTCCAGGACCGTACGGGCACAGGGGCCGCCCTGGTCCAGGGAGCTGGAGAACGCGACCATGCCGTACCGGGACACGGCCCCGTAGGTCGGCTTGACGCCCACCGTGCCGGTCACGGAGGCCGGCTGGCGGATGGAGCCGCCGGTGTCGGTGCCGATGGCGAGCGGCGCCTGGAAGGAGGCGAGGGCGGCCGACGAGCCGCCACCGGAACCACCGGGGATCTTGGTCAGATCCCACGGGTTGCCGGTGGGCCCGTACGCGCTGTTCTCGGTGCTGGACCCCATGGCGAACTCGTCCATGTTGGTCTTGCCGAGGATGACCACGTCGGCGGCCTTGAGCCGCTTGGTGAGCGTGGCGTCGTACGGCGGGATCCAGCCTTCGAGGATCTTCGAACCGACGGTGGTCGGCACGCCCTCGGTGGTGAAGATGTCCTTGAGCGCGAGCGGCACCCCGGCGAGGGGGCCGAGCTTCTCGCCGCGGGCCTTCTTCTCGTCGACGGCACGCGCCTGCGCCAGGGCGCCCTCGCGGTCGACGTGCAGGAAGGCGTGCACCTTCTCGTCGACGGCCTCGATCCGGGCCAGGTGCGCCTCGGTGACCTGCACGGCGGTGAGCTCGCCGGCGGCGATCTTCGCGGCGATCTCGGCGGCGCCGAGCTTGATGATGTCCGTCATGGCTGTCTAGTCCTCCCCCAGGATCTGCGGCACCTTGAAACGCTGCTGCTCCTGGGCCGGGGCGCCGGAGAGCGCCTGCGCGGGGGTGAGCGAGGGACGGACCTCGTCCGCGCGCATGACGTTCGTCAGCGGCAGCGGGTGCGAGGTCGGCGGTACGTCTTGGTCGGCGACCTCGCTGACGCGGGCGACCGCGCCGATGATGTCGTCGAGCTGGCCGGCGAAGTGTTCGAGTTCTTCGGGCTTCAGCTCCAGACGCGCCAGCCGGGCGAGGTGGGCGACCTCCTCGCGCGTGATGCCAGGCATGCAGCGTTCCTCTGGGGTGAGTGTGTGTGGTTTGGAGCCAATCCTATGGGGCGGGGGCGGATACCCGTTAAACGGTTTCAGTGGCGGGTGTCCCAGGCCTCGCTCCGCAGGTAGTGGTTGTCGTACAGCTCCTGCACCTCCAGGAGGCTCTCCAGGGTGGCCTCGCCGAGGCGCAGCCGCTGGAGATGGCGGAAGTACTCGAAGCGCTCCACGCCCGGTGTGATGACGATGAGGATGTCGGCGGTGCTGCCGGGGACGGCGGCGAAGGCGTGCGGCTTGCCGGGCGGGACGACGACCAGGTCACCGGGTCCGGCGGTGACGACGTCGGCGCCGGAGAGCACGTCGGCGGCGCCGTCGAGCAGGTAGAACATCTCGGCGGAGTTGCGGTGCAGATGCGGTACGGCGCCGTCGGCGCCCTCGCCGAGGGTGACGCGCACGGTGGACAGGGCGCCGCCGGTGGCACTGCTGTCGGCGAGCAGCCTGACACCGACCGGGTCACCGCCGACGACCTCGGCGTCGGCCTCCCGCACGATCACGGACTCATCGAACTTCGGTACGAACAACGACATTTCCCAGACCCCCTGTTGATGGACGTGTCGTTCACACGAGGAACAGCAGTACCGCACTCACCAGGACAACGACCGCGGTGGCGAAGTGGATCCCGTACGCGACGGCCTTCGCTCCGCCGTGGCGCAGCACTATCAGCGTGTCGAAGAGCGGTACGAGTGCCACGCAGAGCATGAACCAGGCCTCGGCACGGGCGCCGGCGAAGGCGAGCAGGGCGAGGCCCAGGACACCGAAGGTGCCGTCGTTGAGGCCCTTGTTCGTGAGGTAGGCGGCGGCGTCGCCCTTCGGGTCGGCCGGGACGCCGTAGCCGACGGCGGCGGGCCCGGGCTGGAACAGGAACCGGTAGCCGAGGAACACGCAGAACAGGTCGAGCACGACGGCGAGCGTGTACGCGGTGACAGTCATGACGGACGCTCCGTTTCCGGTTTTCTAGCAGCGCTAGGTCTGAGAGTGACGCTAACAGAGCGCCGACAGATTGGCTAGCGTTGCTAGAATCCAGAGCGTATCGATCCACAGACGCCGGAAGCGAACGGGAAGGCGCAGGAGACAAGCCGACCTTGCCGGTCGGCCACTTCGTCACTCCGCAAGGGGCCAGCGCCCCTGTCTTTAGGGGCGCGAGGAACTGCGCGGGCAACCACACTCAACCCGCAGCCGCCGAACGCGCCGCACCCCCACGGCAGACGCTCACCTCTTCAGAGACGGTGAACGGGCGGGCGGGTGGGCGACTATTCGGCGGCCGGCAACGCCGCCCGCGGCCGCTGCCACCCCCGCGACCCCCGCGCCAGCAACCACGCCGTGGTCTCCTCCGGCGGCATCGCCGCGGCCACCAGCCACCCCTGCACCGCGTCACACCCGAGATCCCGCAGCCGCTCCCACGTCTCGTCGTCCTCCACCCCCTCCGCGACCACCAGCAGCCCCAGCGAATGCGCGAGATCGACCGTGCAGCGCACGATCTCCGCGTCCTCGTTGTCGACCGCCAGCCGGGCCACGAAGGACCGGTCGATCTTCAGCTCGCTCACCGGCAGCCGCCGCAGATGCACGAGCGACGAATACCCCGTGCCGAAGTCGTCGAGCGACATCTTCACGCCGTGCCCGTGCAGCCCCGCGAGGGTGTCGGCGGCCCGCTGCGGGTCCTCAAGCAGCACGTGCTCGGTTATCTCCAGCTGCAGCGCCCCGGCCGGCACCCCGTGCCGCGCCAGCCGCGCCGCCACCAGGCCCGCGAACCCCGGCGTGTGGACGTCCCGCGGCGAGACGTTGACCGCCACCGGCACCCGCAGCCCCTGCGCCCGCCACCGGGCGACCTGCCCGAGCGCGGTCTCCAGCACGTACTCCGTCAGATGGGGCATCAGCCCGGACGACTCGGCGATCGCTATGAACTCGTCCGGCGGCACCTTCCCCCGCTCCGGGTGCACCCACCGCACCAGCGCCTCGAGTCCGGCCACCTGGCCGTCGAAGCGCACCTTCGGCTGGTAGTGCAGCTGCACCTCATGGGCGTCCAGGGCGCGCCGCAGATCGCCCAGCAGGCCCAGCCGGTCGGGGGTGTTGGAGTCCCGCTTGGACTCGTACACCTCGACGCCGGTACGGTCCCGCTTGGCCTGGTACATCGCCACGTCCGCGCGGCGCAGCAGCCCCTCCGCGTCGAGCGCGTGATCGGGGAAGACGGCGACACCCGCGCTGGCCTCCAGCACGAGGGTGAGTCCGTCGAGATCGAGCGGGGACGAGAGCGCCGTGACCAGGCCGCGGGCCACCCGGGTGGCCGAGGTCGTGGAGTCGGCGACCGGGAGTAAGACCGCGAACTCGTCACCGCCGAGCCGGGCCGCCTCCGCACCGCGCGGCAGCGCGGCCCGCAGCCGGTCGGCTATCTGGAGGAGCAGCCGGTCACCGGCGAGATGACCGAGCGTGTCATTGACCGAACGGAACCGGTCGAGGTCGATCAGCATGAGGGCGGAGCGGGCGCCGATGCGTTCGGCGTCGTCGAGCGCGGTCCATATCCGCTCAAGGAGCCACTGCCGGTTGGGCAGTCCGGTCAGCGGGTCGCGCAGCTGCTCCTCGGCACGGGCCCGGGCTATCCACAGGGTGGAGTCGAGGGCGACCAACGGGATGGAGAACAGCGGCAGCAGCAGCGGCTGGGCGACGGTGACCACGCAGATCAGCGGGGCGATGCCGAGCAGGGCGACGGCGACCAGGCCCTGGCGCATCAGGGCGGTACGGGCGACGGTGGGCAGGCCACCGCCGCGCGGTGCGTGCAGGTACCAGAGCAGGGCGCGGGTCACGGCGAGGTAGGCGACCGCGACGAGCACGACCTCGGGGGCGGTGGCGACGGTCCAGCCGGTGGGGTCCCAGGGCGACTCGACGGTCGGGACGCGTCCGAACATGCCGAGCACCAGCGCTCCGGCACCGATGCCGAGGATGTCCACCGCGCCGTGCAGGACACCCTGCCGCCAGCGGTGGCGCCTGGCTATGCCGACCAGGACGACGACGGTGAGGCTGACCATGCCGGCGGGCACCCAGCCGTACAGCAGGAGGACGGCGAGGGTGAGGGCGGCGCCGGAGCCGGTGCCGCCCCACCAGCGGGCGCGGCCGAGCAGGACGAGGTGGCCGACGATGATGCCGGTCAGCACGGCCAGCGACCAGCCGACCGTGCCGGACGGGAAGAGGGCGTGGTCGTCGGAGAACGCGCGGTAGAAACCGGCGCCGAGGACGAACGCGGCGGCCGCGACGACCCCGGCGGGCAGCGCGGGCCAGGACAGGTGCCGTTCGTGCTCGGTGCCGACCAGGTCGGGCGGCGGGTCGACGGCGGCCAGCGGCAGCGGGTCGCGCGCCTCCGCCGCGATGCCCGCCACCGGCATCCCGGGCACGCCCGGACGCCGATCGCCCCGACCCGTCCACCGGCTTCCCCGCCACGCGCACGCCCGGCGGCGCAGCGGCAGCCGCGCACCCGGGGCGGCGCTCTCGGTCGGTTCCATTCCCGTCCCTCTCACAGCCGGCGGTGCCCACGCCATGCGGTCCGTGCCCTGCCGGAGCACGGGAATGCCCCGACCGCAGCTGGGCACGGCAGGCGCATATCCCAACAGTAGGCCGCGGAAGGCTTCCACGGGCAGCGGTCGTAGACGGTTGCCCGATTGCACCCCGGCCACCCGTATGCATCTGATATGCGCCGAACGGGTGGCCTTCAACCGCTACTCCTCGGTCGGAAGGGCTACTTCGGCCGCCGCTTCCGGCCCCTGCTCCAAAAGGACGACAAATCCGTCCTCGTTGAGGACCGGAACCTTCAGCTGCATCGCCTTGTCGTACTTCGATCCGGGGTTGTCACCCACGACCACGAACGACGTCTTCTTGGACACCGAGCCGGTCACCTTGGCCCCGCGGCTCTGCAGCGCGTCCTTGGCGCCGTCGCGGGTGAAGTGCTCCAGGGTTCCGGTCACGACGACGGTGAGGCCCTCCAGCGGACGCGGCCCCTCGTCCTCGCCGGTGGACTCGTCCTCCAGCGGAACTCCAGCGGCCTTCCACTTTCGGATGATCTCGCGGTGCCACTCCTCGGCGAACCACTCCTTGAGCGCGGTCGCGATGATGCCGCCGACGCCGTCGATGTTCGACAGCTCCTCCTCGGTGGCCTGCTCGATGCGGTCGATGGAGCGGAACTCGCGGGCCAGCGCCTGCGCGGCGACGGGTCCGACGTGCCGGATGGAGAGGCCGTTGAGGAAGCGGGCGAGCGGGCGGGTCTTCGCCTCCTCGATGTGCTGGAGCAGCGCGAGGGTGTTCTTCTTGGGCTCGCCCTTCTGGTTGGCGAAGACCGTGACGACCTTCTCCTCGCCGGTCTTGGGGTCCCGCTTGGGCAGCCCGCTGTCCGGGTCCAGGACGTACGCCTTGATGGGCAGCAGCTTCTCGACGGTGAGGTCGAACAGGTCGCCCTCGTCGACCAGCGCCGGTTCGGCGGGCTCCAGCGGCCGGGTGAGCGCCGCCGCCGCCACCGCGCCGAAGTTCTCGATGTCCAGGCACTCCCGGCCCGCGAGGTAGGAGACGCGCTCTCTCAACTGGGCGGGGCAGGTGCGGGCGTTGGGGCATCGCAGATCGATGTCGCCCTCCTTCATGGCCCGCAGCGGTGTCCCGCACTCGGGGCACTCGGCCGGCATCACGAACTCCCGCTCGGTGCCGTCCCGCAGGTCGACGACCGGGCCGAGGATCTCCGGGATGACGTCACCGGCCTTGCGCAGCACCACGGTGTCGCCGATCAGCACGCCCTTGGCCTTGACGACCTCCTGGTTGTGCAGGGTGGCGAACTCCACCTCGCTGCCCGCCACGGTGACCGGCTCGACCTGGGCGTACGGCGTGACGCGGCCGGTGCGGCCGACGCCCACCTTGATGTCGATGAGCTTGGTGTTGACCTCTTCCGGCGCGTACTTGTACGCGATCGCCCACCGGGGTGCACGGGCCGTGGAACCGAGGCGCCCCTGGAGCCGGATCTCGTCCAGTTTGACGACGACCCCGTCGATCTCGTGCTCCACGGAGTGCCGGTTCTCGCCGTAGTAGGCGATGAACTCCCGTACCCCGTCGAGGTCGTCGACCACCCGGTTGTGCGGGGAGGTGGGCAGGCCCCAGGTCTTGAGCAGGTCGTAGGCCTCGGAGAGCCGGTTCAGGCCCTCGAAGCCCGCCAGGGCGCCGATGCCGTGGACGACCATGTGCAGCGGGCGGCTTGCGGTGACCCGCGGGTCCTTCTGGCGCAGTGAACCGGCCGCCGCGTTGCGCGGGTTGGCGAACGGCTTGTCGCCGGCCGCGACCAGGCGTTCGTTGAGCTCGGCGAACTTCTCCATCGGGAAGTAGACCTCGCCGCGGATCTCGACCAGGTCGGGGACGCGCTCGCCGTGCAGCCGGTCCGGGATCTCCGCGATCGTACGGACGTTGGGCGTGATGTCCTCGCCGGTGCGGCCGTCGCCGCGGGTCGCCGCGCGGGTGAGACGGCCGTGCTCGTAGGTGAGGTTGACGGCGAGGCCGTCGACCTTCAGCTCGCACAGGAAGTGGTACTCCTGGTCGCCCAGTTCCTTGTGGATCCGCTCGGCCCAGGCCGCCAGGTCGTCGTCGTTGAACGTGTTGTCCAGCGACAGCATCCGCTCGCGGTGCTCGACCGCCGTGAACTCCGTCTCGTACGCCCCCGCGACCTTCTGGGTCGGCGAGTCGGGCGTGCGCAGCTCCGGGTACTGCTCCTCCAGCGCCTCCAGCGTCTTGAGGAGCTTGTCGAACTCCGCGTCGCTGATGACGGGAGCGTCCTTCACGTAGTACCGGAAGCGGTGCTCCTCGATCTGCTCAGCGAGCCGCGCGTGCTTCTCCCGTGCCTCGGCGGGCACTGCCGTCTCCGCCTGCTGCTTGTCGCCGGCCACCGTGTTCCTCCCGTTACTCTGGGTTGTCAGCGAGTGATCTCGCCGCCCGGACGCAGTGGGCGAGCGCCTGCCGGGCGTACGCGGGGGAAGCGCCCGCCAGCCCGCACGTGGGCGTGACCGTGACGGACTCCGCGAGAAGCCCCGGTCGCAGCCCCAGCCTGCGCCACAGCGTCCTGACACCCATGACGCTACCGGCAGGGTCTGACAATGCCGTGTCCGTGCCCGGCACGACACCGACGAACAGCCGGGTGCCCCCTTCCACCGCCTCGCCGACCGCGTCCTCGTCACGTTCGGTGAGGAGCGAGAAGTCGAAGGAGACGGCGGCCGCTCCGGCACGGCGGAGCAGGGCGAAGGGGACGTCGGGGGCGCAGGAGTGGACGGCGACCGGGCCGTCGGCGTGCACGCCGATCACGTCGCGCAGGGTGGACTCGACGACCTGGCGGTCGACCGCGCGATGGGTGCGGTAGCCGGAGGCGGTCCTCACCTGCCCGCGCAGTACGGCGGTGAGGGACGGCTCGTCGAGCTGGAGCACCGGGCGGGCGCCGGGGATGCGCCGCCGCACCTCGGCCAGGTGCAGCCGCAGGCCCTCGGTGAGGGAGGCGGCCAGGTCACGGCAGGCGCCCGGATCGGACAGGGTCGACTCGCCGTTGCGCAGCTCCAGGGCCGCGGCCAGCGTCCAGGGGCCGACCGCCTGCACCTTCACCGGTCCCTGGTAGTCCTGGGTGAACTCCTCCAGCGCGTCCAGGTCCTCGCCCAGCCAGGAGACGGCCCGCCTGGTGTCCCGGCCCGGCCGGTCGCCGAGCCGCCAGCCGCTGGGCTCCACGCGCGCGTACAGCTCGACGAGCAGGCCCGCGGTGCGGCCGATCATGTCGGCGCCGGGGCCGCGGGCGGGCAGTTCGGGCAGGAAGGGGAAGTCCTCGAAGCTGCCGGTCGCGGTCCTGGCGGCCTCGCGGGCGTCGGTGCCGGGGAGTGAGCCGATGCCTGTGGCCGGGCCGAAGTCGGAGAGTGCGTTCACGTGAGGAGCCTAAGCGGGGTGGGCGGTGCGGCGTGCGGCGGCGTGGGTGCGGATCTTGGTGCGCAGCGCCTGGGCCTCCGGCAGGCCCAGTTCGTCGAACAGGTCCAGGGCCCGCCGCCAGGCGTCGAGGGCGGGGCCGGGTGCGCCCGCGGCCTCGTGGGTGTCGCCCAGATAGGTGAGGCCGACGGCCTCGCTGCGGAGGTCGCCCGTCTTGCGGAAGAGGGCGAGGGCCCGGTCGTAGCACTCCACTGCGGTGGTGTGGCGGCCCAGGTGCCGGTGGATGTAGCCGAGGCTGTCCCAGGTGTGCGCCTGGCCGCTGAGGTCGCCCGTCGCCTGGACGAGCGGCAGTGCCTGCCGGCAGTGGTCGAGTGCCTCGCGCAGCTCGCCGAGTTCGGCGAGGTACCAGCCGATGTCGTTGAGGGCGACCGCCTGGCCGCCGCGGTCGTGCGCGAGCCGGAAGTGTTCCAGCGAGCGGCGCGCGTACTGGAGTGCCTCCCTGCTCGCGCCGTGCGCCCAGGCCATCTTGGCCAGGTTCTGGCAGGTGCGCGCCTGGCCGGGGTGGTTGTCCAGGCGCCGGAAGAGGCCGAGGGCGCGGGTGAGGTGGTGCCGGGCGCCGGGCGCGTCCCGCAGCTGGAAGCGGGCCAGGCCCAGACCGCGGTGGGCGGCCGCCTGTCCGGCCAGGTCCTCGTGGTGCACGGCCGCGCGCAGGGCGACGGTGTGGATGTCGGTGAGGGCCTGCCAGTTGCCCTGGCGTTCGAGGAACGTGGTCAGGGTCGCGGCCTGCTGCCAGGTGTGGGCGTCCAGGCCCGGGGCCGGGCGCTCCACGGCGGACAGCAGCACGCACTGTTCGGCGATCAGCCAGGCCAGCGCCTCGTCGTAGTCGGCCAACGGGCGGGGCAGCGCGCCGGGTTCGGCCGGGGCGAGGGTCATCGGGTGGCGGCGCCGGGTCAGCAGGGCGTCGGCCGCGTACGCCGTGTGCAGGTAGTGGTCCCGGACGCGGCGGCTCGCGGCCCGTACCGCGCGTATGTCGTCGTGCTCGGCGGCCAGTTCGACGGCGTGGGCCCGCAGCAGGTCGTGGCAGGTGTAGCGGAGCGGGGTGTGCTCGGTCAGCAGGTGGGCCTCGGTCAGTTCGGCCACCGCGACCCGCACCCGGGCCACCCCCGTACCGGCGAGCGCGGCAAGCGAGGTCGGGTCGGCGTCGGGGCCCGGGTGCAGGCCGAGGAACCGGAAGAGCCGGGCCGCGTCCGGGCCGAGCGTGCGGTACGACCAGTCGAAGACCGTCCGTACCGCGGTGGCCGGGTCGCCGGTGTCCAGGGGGTCCAGGATCCGCTCGGCGGTGCGCAGTTCCTCGGCGAATCCGGCCAGCGGCACGTCGGGGCGGGCGACGGCGCGGGCGGCGACGACCGCGAGCGCGAGCGGCAGCCCGGCACACCGTACGACGATCTCGTCGACCGCGGCGGCCTCGGCGGCCACCCGGGCGGCGCCGAGGCGGGCGGCGAGCAGTTCGCGGCTCTCCTCCGGGCCGAGCAGGCCGAGGGCGAGCAGCCGGGCGCCCTCCGCGGCGGCGAGCCCGGTCAGCGGGGCGCGGCTGGTCACCAGGGCCAGACAGCCCGGCGCACCGGGCAGCAGCGGCCGTGCCTGGTCGGCGTCCCGGGCGTTGTCGAGGACCACCAGGACCCGGCGGCCGGACAACAGGCTGCGGTACAGGCCGACCTGGGCGTCGAGAGACTCCGGCACCCGGGCGGCGGGCACCCCGAGCGCCTCCAGGAACCCGCGCAGGGCACGGTCCGGGGAGAGCGGCGCGCCGCTCGGGTCGTAGCCGCGCAGGTTCACGTACAACTGCCCGTCGGGGAAGGCCGGGCGCGCCTGCCGGGCCCAGTGCACGGCCAGTGCGGTCTTGCCCACGCCGCCCATGCCGGACAGCCCGGCCACCCCGACCGCCGCCGGTTGCCGCCCGAGGTCCGCCAGCAGCGCGTCCAGCCGGGCGAGTTCGTCGACACGGCCGGTGAAACCGCCCGCGCCCGGCGGGAGTTGGGCGGGTGCGGTGTACGGGGTGCCGTCACCGGCCGGGGTGGTCCGCGGTGCGGCGGGAACGGGCCGGGCCTCCGGCGCGGCAGGGTCGGCCGGGTCCGGGCCGGCGGGGGTCGCCGGGGCCGGTCGTGCGGCCGCCGGGGCGGGCGCGGCCGGGTGTCCGCGGACGGGGACGGGCTCGTGTTCACGGGCGGGGGCGGGCGCGGAAGCGGGGGCCGCGGGGTGGTCCCGGAGGATCCGCTGGTGCAGCTCCCACAGCCGCCGGCCGGGTTCCGTGCCGAGCTCCTCCACCAGGCGTCTGCGGGTCAGGGCGTAGCACCGCAGCGCCTCGCCGCTGTCGCCGGCCGCGTGCAGGGCCCGCATGAGGGCCTCCGCGAGGGGTTCCGTCAGCGGGTACTCGCCGAGCAGGTCCGTCAACTGGCCGACGACGGCCGCCGGGTCGCCGCCGTGGATCTCGATGTCCGCGAGCCGTACGGCGGCGTCCACGCGCTGCCGCCGCCAGGTCTCGCGCATCCGGGCGGGCCAGGCCCCGGGCAGGCCGGCGAAGGGCTCGCCGCGCCACAGGGCGAGCGCCTCACGCAGGTGCGCGACACGGGTGCGGCCGGGCAGCGTGCCGTCGCGGGCGGTCGCGGCCAGGCGCTGGAAGCGGTGCAGGTCGACGCGGTCCGGGTCGAGGTCCAGCTGGTAGCCGCCGGCGCGGCGCAGTACCGGTAATCGCCCCTCGCCGCTGTCGTCCAGGCGTTCCGCCAGCCGCCGGATGCGGGCGATGTGCGCGTACAGGGCGCGGCGGGCGCCCTCCGGCGGCTCGGCGCCCCAGACCCGGTCGACGAGCGCCTCGACCGGCACGGGCCGGCCGACGTCCACGGCCAACGCGGCCAGTACCGCGCGGCGTTGGGGCGGCCCCAGATCGACCGGCGTCTCGCGCACGAGCACTTCCACCGGACCCGACAGACACAACCGCAGCATTGCGCCTACCCCCGTTCGTCCTATTTTCACAGTCTCCTCACATCGGTGGGCTGGGCGACAACCTTTCGGCAAAGAATCGGCCCATGCGCGCAACCCACCCTGGTCCGGGCGGTGTCACGCCGGTTCGTCGGCGTGTCGCGCCCGCCACCGCACCCCGGACCGGTACGGGACGGGGCTCACACGTGACCACGGGGGTAGACACGTGCACAGATCGGAGAGCGCGACCGCGATCGCCTCGGCGCCACCACGTCCGGGACCGCCGCACCCCGCACCTCCGGGGCTCGCCGGGGTGGGCGGGCGCGGGGTTCTGGAAGGGGCCTTCGCGCTGCTGTACGCCGTGCAGCAGGAGCAGGACGCCGGGGTGACCGCGCTGGCCGAGGTGTGCGGTCTGCCCAAGACGACGGCGTACCGGCTGCTCGACCAGCTGGTGGAACTGGGCGCCGTGGAACGCCGGGCGGGCCGGTACCGCATCGGACCGGGCATGTTCCGGCTGGGTCACGGCTGGCAGCCGTACCCGGGGCTGCGTGCGGCCGCCCGGCGGCCGCTGCGGCGGCTGACGGCCGTCACCGGGACGACGGTGGCGATCGCCGTGCTGCACCGGGGCCAGACGCTGGTCCTGGACTGGACGGCGCCCTCGGACGCGCCGTGCCAGCTGGCCGACGACCGGCTGATCTGGCCCTGGTACACGGCGACCGGCAAGGTCCTGGCCGCCTGGGCCCGCCCCGCCGCCGTGACCGGCCCGCTGCCCCGGACCTGGCCGGACGAGGCCGCGCGGATCCGGGAGTGCGGGATCGCCTACGACCACGAGGAGGTGCTGGAGGGGGTGTGCTGCGCCGCCGTGCCGGTGGCCGCGGCGGACGGTGTCCCGGTGGCGGCGCTGTGCGTGCTGACCGGCCCCGGCCGGCACCTGGAGCGGCTCGCCGACACGGCCCGGCGCGCGGCGACGGCCATCACGGCGGGACTCGGCCGCCACCGCTGACGCCGGTGTGTGGCGCCCGGCGCTGAACGGCGCGGCGTGCGTGGCCGACCCCGAGGCCGGCGGGACCGGCGGTACTAGCCGGGCAGCGGGCCGGGGCGCACGGTGAGGTCGTTGATCTCCGCGTCCCCCGGCAGGTCAAGGGCGGTCAGGACGGCGGTCGCCACCGACTCCGGGTCGATCCACCGCGCCGGGTCGTACTCCTTGCCCTCCTGCTGGTGGACCTTCGCCTGCATCGGGCTCGCCGTGCGGCCCGGGTAGACCGAGGTGACCCGGACACCGTTGCCGTGCTCCTCGGCGCGCAGGGAGTCGGCCAGGGCCTTCAGGCCGTGCTTGGAGGCCGCGTACGCCGACCAGCCCGCGTGCGCGTTGAGTCCGGCGCCGGAGTTCACGAACAGCACGTGCCCGCGGGCGGCGCGCAGCTGGGGCAGGAAGTGCCGGGTCAGCTCGGCCGGTGCGACCAGGTTGACGTTGAGCTGGTGGCGCCAGGACTTCGGGGTCAGCTCGCCGACCTCGCCCAGGTCGACCACGCCGGCGATGTGCAGCAGCGAGTCCACCCGGTCCGGGAGGGTCTGGTGGGAGAAGGCCCAGGACAGCTTGTCCGGATCCGCCAGGTCGCCGACCAGGGTGCGGGCGCCGGGGAACTCGGCGGCCAGTTCCTTCGCGCGGCCCGCGTCGCGCGCGTGCAGCACGAGTTCGTCCCCGCGCGCGTGCAGGCGGCGGGCCACGGCGGCGCCGATGCCGGAACCGGCACCGGTGATCACATGAGTTGCCATGGGGCCCATGCTCGCATCAGCGGGCGCCGGGACTCTGTTCCAGGTAGGCCAGGGCCTGTGCGGGTTCCTCGGCGAAGAACATCAGCTCCGCCAGGGGGCGGGGCAGGAAGCCCTCCGCCTCCATGCGGTGGAACTGTTCCTTCAGGCCGTCGTAGAAGCCGGCGGTGTTGAGCAGGACGACGGGCTTGTCGGTGCGGCCGTGCTTCTTCAGCTCCAGGATCTCGGTGGCCTCGTCGAGGGTGCCGGTGCCGCCGACCATGATCACCACGGCGTCGGCCTTCTCCAGGAGGAGCCGTTTGCGCTCCGCGAGGTCGGCCGCAACGACCATCTCGTCGGCGCCGGGGCGGGCCTTGTTGGCGAGGAAGCCGACGGAGACGCCGATCAGCTTGCCGCCGGCTTCCTGGACGCCGTCGGCGACGACCTTCATGAGGCCGGTGTCGGAGCCTCCCCATACGAGGGAGTGGCCGCCTTTGCCGATCAGTTTTCCGAAGTCGCGGGCGGGGCGGGTGTAGCGGTCGTCCAGGTCAGCGGCGGAGAGGAAGACGCAGATTCGCATGGGGTCAGGGTATGCACTGGCCATTGGCGGCTGCCGGTGCGTGGGGGCTGGTCGCGCAGTTCCCCGCGCCCCCAGGCAAAGAAGCTGGGCCTTGGGAACAAGTGGGCGTCCGTCAGTGTCAACCTCGTATGGCCTCTGGACACACGATCACCATCGAGCAAAGCCAGCAGCACGTCCGCGTCACGCACGGGGACCTGGTCCTCGCCGAGAGCGACCGGCCTCTCGTCCTGCGTGAGACCGGCTCTCCCGTGCGCTACTACATCCCCGCCGAAGACGTACGTCTCGATCTCCTCACGCCCTCCGAGACGCACACCGTCTGCCCGTTCAAGGGGACCGCCTCCTACTGGTCCCTGCCGGATGCGCCGGACCTGGTCTGGGCGTATCCCGAGCCGAAGGCCGATGTCGCCCAGATCAAGGACCACCTCTGCTTCTACGAGGTGGACGTCACCGGCTGACGCCGGACCGTCGAGGCGATCGTCGCCGAGCCGACGACGCGGGTGTCGTCGTACAGGACGATCGCCTGGCCGGGGGCGACGCCGCGGACCGGCTCGGTGAACGTGACGTGCAGTTCGCCGTCGGTCAGTGCCGCGCTCACCTCGGTCTCGCCGCCGTGGGCGCGGAGCTGGGCGGTGTAGACGCCGGGACCGGTGGGGGCGGTGCCGCACCAGCGGGGCTTGATCGCCGTCAGTCCGGTCACGTCGAGGGCGGCGGCGGGGCCGACCGTCACCGTGTTGTTCACCGGCGAGATGTCGAGGACGTAGCGGGGCTTGCCGTCGGCGGCGGGGTTGCCGATGCGCAGGCCCTTGCGCTGGCCGATGGTGAAGCCGTACGCACCCTCGTGGGTGCCGAGCTTCGCGCCCGTCTCGTCGACGATGTCGCCCTCCGCCTTGCCGAGCCGCTGGGCCAGGAAGCCCTGGGTGTCGCCGTCGGCGATGAAGCAGATGTCGTGCGAGTCGGGCTTCTTGGCGACCGCGAGGCCCCGGCGCTCGGCCTCGGCGCGGATCTCGTCCTTGGTGGTGAGGGTGTCGCCGAGCGGGAAGAGGGCGTGCGCGAGCTGCCGCTCGTCCAGGACGCCGAGGACGTACGACTGGTCCTTCGCCATGTCGGAGGCGCGGTGCAGCTCGCGGGAGCCGTCGGGGAGCGTCACGATCTTCGCGTAGTGGCCGGTGCAGACGGCGTCGAAGCCCAGGGCGAGGGCCTTGTCCAGCAGGGCCGCGAACTTGATCTTCTCGTTGCAGCGCAGGCACGGGTTGGGGGTGCGGCCCGCCTCGTACTCGGCGACGAAGTCCTCGACGACGTCCTCGCGGAAGCGGTCGGCGAGGTCCCAGACGTAGAACGGGATGCCGATGACGTCGGCGGCGCGGCGGGCGTCGCGGGAGTCCTCGATGGTGCAACAGCCCCGGGCGCCCGTGCGGAAGGATTGCGGGTTCGCGGAGAGCGCGAGGTGGACGCCGGTGACGTCATGGCCGGCCTCGGCCGCGCGGGCGGCGGCGACGGCGGAGTCCACGCCGCCCGACATGGCGGCGAGGACGCGGAGGGGACGGGTGCGCTGCGGGGTGTCAGTCATAGCCCCTCCAGGGTAAGGGGGCGCGGGAACCGGGGCCCGCGGGTATCCGTTGGAGATCGCATGGGGGCACATCAGACAGCGGCCGGCGACCGGGACCGGCGGATCGGGCGGCGGGCGCTGCTGGTCGGCGGGGCGGCGGCGGCCGCGGGCACGGTGGCGCTGGCCAAGGACGAGCTGTCGCGGTTCTACTGGCGGTTGCCGGGGGTGCGCAAGGCCCGGGTGGCGGGCGCGGTGGACTTCAGGAGCGCGCGCTGGGTGGCGGCGGCCCAGGGGAACTACCGGACGGCGGACCGGCCGTCCGACTACCCGGTCGACCGGGTGGTCATCCATGTCACCCAGGGCGATTACGCGAGCGCGGTGAAGGTCTTCCAGAACCCGTCGTACGGGGCGGCGGCGCACTACATCGTGCGCAAGGACGGGCGGATCACCCAGCTGGTCCGGGAGCTGGACGTGGCGTTCCACGCGGGGAACCGGTCGTACAACGAGCGGAGTGTGGGGATCGAGCACGAAGGGTTCGTGGACCGCCCGGAGGACTTCACCGCCGCGATGTACGCGGCCTCGGCGCGGCTGACGGCCGCGATATGCCGGCGGTACGGAATGGCCGTGGACCGCGAGCACGTGATCGGTCATGTGGAGGTGCCGGGGACGGATCACACCGACCCGGGCAAGCACTGGGACTGGGGTCGCTACATGGGGCTTGTTCGGCGCGTCGGACAGGCCTGACACCCAGTTCCACCTGTGACTTAATCGTTATCCTGTGGTTGTGCTGCGCACTGTCTGTGTCCGTTGCGTCCCGCACCCGTGGCGCCAGCTGCGTCTGCTCAACTCGGCGCTTTTTCAAGGGAGTTAAGCATTAAAAGCATTCACGGCCGCTTCACAGTTCCGCCGGTTCGCTCCTAACTTCGCCTCAGATTTCACACAGTCCCCAGGACAAACATCCGGGGCCATGACCCACACCACAGATCCCGCCTTCGAGGCGAACAACGAAGAAGAGCAGGTCACCGGCGGCAGGCGCCGTCGCGCCAAGGGTGCGAAGAACTCCAAGGCGGAGCACTCCAAGGCGGAGCGCACCGCGGACGCCGAGCACTCCAGGGAAGGAACGGCCAAGCGCGGCAAGGGCGTTCACCGCCGGAAGTTCCTCGGCGGGATGGCCGGGGTCGGTCTGGGCGCCGTCGCCGCGGCCGGCGCGTCCTTCGCCCTGCTGACCGACGCGAAGGGCAACAAGGCCGGCGCGGCGACCAACACCGCCACCCTGAACATCCCGGACCTCCTGGAGGGCACCACCTCCGACAGCACCACCACCTTCACGCTGGAGGCGAAGACCGGCACCGCCGAGGTGCTCAGCGGCGTCACCAGCACCACCGCCGGCTACAACCAGTCGTTCCTCGGCCCCACCATGAAGTGGACCAAGGGCGATGTGGTCCTGCTCAACATCACCAACAGCCTGGGCGAGGACACCACGGTCCACTTCCACGGCGCGCACGTCCCGCCCAAGATGGACGGCGGTCCCCAGGTCGCCTTCGCCGACGGGGAGACCTGGTCGCCGACCTTCACGGTCAAGGACGACCCGACCACGCTCTGGTACCACCCGCACGCGCTGGGCACCACGGCGAAGCAGGCGGTGCACGGCCTGGCCGGCATGATCATCGTCGAGGACAGCGACGACACCAGCGCGGCGCTGCCCAGCACCTACGGCACGGACGACATCCCGCTGATCTTCCAGTCCCTGGCCGTGGACGCCGCCGGCGACATCAAGTACGACGTCACCGGCTATCTGGCAGCCACGAGCTTCCCGCTGCTGGTCAACGGCACCAACGTCGACGACACCACCCTCACCTTCACCGCGACCAAGACCCGGACCCGGTTCCGGCTGCTCAACGCCTCGCCGTCGGACATCATCGTCATCCAGCGCAGCGACGGCGGCACGATGACCCAGATCTCCACCGACCAGGGCTACCTGGCCGAGGCGGCGGACGTGACCACGATCCGCCTGGTGGCCGGCGCCCGCGCCGAGATGGTCATGGATATGTCGGACGACGTCACCCTCCAGGCGGTCATCACCACCGGCTGGATCCGCGGCGGCAGCGGCACGTACGACTTCCTGGCGGTCACCGCGAGCGGCACCGACACCCCGTCCGACCTGCCCAGCTCGCTGCGGACCATCGACCGGTACGACACCAGCGACTTCACGGCCCGCACCATCACCCTCGGCAACACCGGCGGCACCATGCTGATCGACGGCAAGGCCGGGACCAGCATGGACTCCATGACCATGATCAGCACCACGCTGGGGTCCAAGGAGATCTGGACGATCAAGAACAGCACGCAGCTGGAGCACTCGTTCCACCTGCACGACGTGCCGTATCAGCTGATCTCCATCAACGGCGTGGATCCGACCGGCGTCCAACTCGGCTGGTACGACACCTACGAGGTGGTCGGCGGCGGCTCCATCGTGATCGCCATGGAGTTCACGGACTTCTCCGACGACACGTACATGTACATGCTCCACTGCCATCTGCTGCAGCACGAGGACGAGGGCATGATGGCGGCCCTCATGGTGACGGACAGCTAGCCGCTCGGGCCTCCTGAGCAGGCTGCCGCCGGCAGTGGAAGTGCCGGCGGCAGCCGTTCGTGAGGTTCCGGTCACGGGCAGGCCCCCCGGAACACATCGACCTGGCCGCCCGTGCTGTCCGCCACCACGAGGTCGCGGACGCCGTCGCCGTCCAGGTCGGCCGCCGTCGCGTCGTAGGCGCCGGTGGCGGGCACGTCGGCCAGCCGGGTCAGGGTGCCGCTCGTGGCGCCCTGGTACGGCGTGACCGAGTTGCCCTGCAGAGAAGAGACCAGCAGGTCCGTGGTGCCGTCCCCGTCCAGGTCGGCGGCGCCCACGGCGACCGGCAGCGCGGGCGTGCTGTAGGTGGTGGCCGCGCCGAAGGTGCCGTCACCGTTGCCCGGCAGCACGTCCAGGGTGTCGGCGCCGTTGCTCACCGCGGCCAGGTCCGGGCTGCCGTCACCGTCGAAGTCGCCCTCGGCGAGAGAGTAGAGGCGGGCGGTGGCGGCGTACTCGGTGGCGGCACCCAGGGCTCCGGTGCCGTCACCGAGGTGCACGCTCACCCCGTCGTCGCCCACGCTCGCCGTGGCCACGTCGGCAGTGCCGTCGCCGTCGAAGTCGCCGACGACGATGCCGTGCGGCTGGCTTCCGGTGGCGGTCCGGCCGGTGTCGGTGAAAGTGCCGTCCCCGTTGCCGAGCAGCACCCGCACGGTGCTGGTCTGCTGTTCGGCGACCACCAGGTCCGCCAGTCCGTCCCCGTTCAGATCCCCCGTCGCCAGCGCCCGCGGCGACCCGGACACATCGATCGCCGAGGCCGTACCGAACGTGCCGTCACCCGAGTTCAGCTCCACGCTCACCTGGGCGCCGCCGAAGTCGGCGGTCGCGAGGTCCGGGTGCCCGTCGCCGTCGAAATCGGCGACCACGGTCTGGTACGGGTGTGTCCCGACCGCGTAGGTGCTGCCCGCCGCGAACGTCCCGTCCCCCGCGCCGAGCAGCACGGTCACCGAGTCGCCTTCGAGGTTGGTGGCGATCACGTCCACCACGCCGTCGCCGTTCAGGTCGGCGGTGACGACATGCCGGGTGTTGGTGGCGGCGGTGGCGGAGCCGGTCAGGGTGTACGACGGGACGCAGGAGGCGTCGGCGGCCACGGCGGCGGGCGTGCGGGTCGCGGGCAGCGCACCGGCGAGGACCAGCCCGCCGGCCACCACGATCCGCAGGGACACGCGCCTGAACACGCGCCGGGACAGGTACCGGGTCATGGCCTGCCTCCTTTCGGCTCAAGGGATGTCATCGGCAGGCTCAGCTCTGGTCGGCGGCGACCCGGAAGCCGACCGTGGGGTAGCCGCCGCTGCCGTCCCGGCCCTCGCCGCGGTAGTGGGTCGTGCAGCTGCGCCCGGTCGCGTACCAGGAGCCGCCGCGCACGGCGTTGACGTCCAGACCGGCCTCCTGGCCGTTGGTGGCGGTGACGACGCTGGAGGTCCACTCGAAGCAGTTGCCGGCCATGTCGTAGGCGCCGTACCCGCTGACGCCGTCGGCGTACGCGCCCACGGCGGAGGTGAGTCCGCCGGTCGCCGTCAACGCGTCGAAGAGGTCCGTGTAGACGAAGCCGGTCCAGGTGTCGTGGTCGATCCAGCCGGTCACCCCGCCGGTGGCGGTGACGGTGAGGATCTCGGAGACCGGCTCGCTCTCGCCGTACCGGGTGGATTCCGGGTTGTCGTAAGTGGCCTCGGTGGAACCGTAGTCGGCGAGGTAGTACGCGGCGCACACCGCGTTGTAGTTGTACCTGCTGGTGAGCACGGAGTCGGTGTAGGTCGTCCCGGCGGTGTCGCCCCAGGGGTAGGCGTAGGAGTCCGGGCCGCGGGCCACGCTCTCCCACTCGGCCTCGGTCGGCAGCCGGAAGGTCCAGCCGTCCGCCTGCCCGGTGAGCCAGTCGCAGAAGGACTCGGCGTCCGCCAACGCGACCTGCAGAACCGGGTGTTGCTCCTTGCCGGTGGGGACCATGCCGTCGTCCCAGTACGACGGGACGGTGTGGCCGGCCCCCGCGTCCGCGTCCAGGAAGGCCGCGTACTGGGCGTTGGTGACCTGGTAGGCCCCCAGCCAGTAGGCCGAGTCGATCGGCGAGGCCTCGCCCGCGCCCGTGGTGTTGGACAGGTCGGCCGTGAACACGAAGTCCGGGTCCGCGGGGGCCGGCACCAGGGTCTGCCCGGCGACGGCGACCGAGTCGGCGGGGGCGGCCGTGGCTGCCGCGGCCGCCGGAGCCGCGCCGAGCAGCGGCATCCCGAACAATGGCACCCCGAACAGCGGCGCGACGGCCGAGGTACCGGCGATGCGCAGCAACTTCCTTCTGCTGAACGGCTCTTGGTGCGGTGGTACGACGGTCATGGGGCGGCCCTCCGTCGACTCGATGGCTGGGGAGGCCGACCACGCGGCATTTCAGGGGGACAGCGCGCCGCGTGACCGGCCCTTCAACGGAACGTAAAGTGCGCGCCTTTGCTCCGGCCAATGCCGGCCTGTGACTTCCCTGGACGCGTGCACACAGGTTCCGCGCCGGATGCGCGGTCCTTCCCGTCGAGCCCGCAGTCTGCCCGAAGAAGGGCACAGTGTCGACACCTTGGGCTGTGAATGACACAGGACCTCTTGACCAAGCCATACTGTCGACACTAGACAGTCGTCGGAGGAACTTCCCGCGCGACGAGGAGCACGCCATGACCGATACCCGGCCCGGACAACGCCTCCTGGGCAAGGTCGCTCTCGTGACCGGCGCGGGCGCGGGGATCGGCCAGGGCTGCGCGCTGCTCTTCGCCGAGCAGGGCGCGACCGTGGTCGGCTGCGACATCGACGCGGAGGCGGCCGGGCGCACCCGGGAACTGGCCGCCGAACGCGGGGTGAAGCTCGACGTCCTGGCCCCGCTGGACATGACGGTCGAGGAGGACGCCCGGCACTGCGCGGACACCGTGTTCGAGCGGCACGGCCGGATCGACGTCCTGGTGACGGCCGGCGCGATCGCCCCGCACATGGCGAGCGCGGCGGAGATGGACTTCGCCGGGCAGTGGACGCCGACCCTGCGCGGCGAGGTGGACGTGGTGTTCCTGCCGGTCCGGGCGGCCTGGCCGCACCTGGTGGCCTCCGGCGGCGGCTCGATCGTCAACTTCGCCTCGGTGAACGCCTTCCGGGGCAGCGGCACCTTCGGCATGGTCGCGCACTGCGCGGGCAAGTCGGCGGTGCTGGGCCTGACCCGCCAGCTGGCCGTGGAGGGCGGACCGTCCGGGATCCGGGCCAACACCATCTCGCCCGGCATGGTGCGCACCCCGGCCACCGAGTCGGCAGGTGCGCACGGGGGAGCCGCCCGGGAAGCCCTGCTGGCCCGCATTCCGCTGGGCCGGGTGGGCACGCCTGAGGACATCGCCTGGTGCGCGGTCTATCTGGCGTCCGACGAGGCCGCGTGGGTCACCGGCGGGAACTTTCCGGTGGACGGCGGTGTGCTGGCGAAGTGAGGGACCCCGGGCCGCCTCCTGGATCCCCGAGCCGCCTCCGGGATCCCCGGGCCGTCACGCCGACGGGGTGCGCCGCCGGCGTGACGGCTTGCGGTCCGCCTCCTGCTCCTGGATCTGCTCCTCCACCGAGCGCAGCGCCCGGACCGTCGCCCCCGCGATCAGCGCGGAGGCCAGCTCGCCGTCTCGCTCCTCGCAGGCCTGCATCAGGCGTTCCTGGTCGTCGACGCTGTAGGCGAGCCGGCCGGGGCGGGTCAGGCTGAGGTGACGCAGCATGAGGGTGCGCAGCGCCAGGGAGTCGAGGATCTGCTTGAGGGTGGCGTTGCCGACGATCTCGGTCATCCGCTCCTGGAGCTGCACATGGCTCCAGAAGTACGCGTCCACGTCGCCCTCGTCGGCCAGTCCACGCATCTTCTCGACCCGGCCGCGCAGCTCGCCGATCTCCTCGTCGGTGGCCCGCTCCACGAGCAGCGCGGCGAGCATCGACAGGAGCTGGCGCCGGACCTGGTAGATGTCCCGGATGTCCTGGAGGGAGGGCGCCGCGACCCGGGGTCGGCGGCGCGCCTTCATCTCCACCAGGCCCTCCTGCTCCAGGAGCATCAGGGCCTCGCGCACGGGGGTCCGGCTGGTGTCGAACCGCCGTGACAGGTCGACGCTGTTGAGGTCCTGGCCCGCGGCCAGCCGTCCCTCGATGATCCCGGCGCCCACCCACTCGGCGATCTGCGCGACCAGCGGCTCCCGCCGGTCCCGCAGCCGCAGCAGGCGGGCGAGCACGACATGCGTGTCCTGATCGGTCATCCGGCGGCCTCCCGGTCCGTGCCCGGCCCGGCGCCGGGTTCACAGCGGATCCATCGGTGTCGACACTATCGCACTCCACTGGCGCCCAGAACACCAGCCACCACCCGTCTGTCGACAGCTGTCCGGAGCGAAAGCCGTCCAGGGGCAACGGCCGGCTAGGGCCGGATGTCCAGGGCGACCAGGAACCTGGACACCATGTTGTACACCGCCACGGTCGCCGTCAGCTCGGCGAGGCCGGTCTCGTCGAAGTCGGTGCGCAGGGCGTCGAACACCGGGTCCGGGACCTGGACGTCCCGGGTCATCGCGTCGGTGTAGGCGATGACCCGCGCGAGACGCCCCTCGAACTCCGGTTTCTCCTTGCGCAGTTCGGCCAGCTGCGCGTCGTCCGCCCCGGCCCGCCGCGCCTCCGGCTCGTGCGCCGCCCATTCGTACGGCGCCCGGTTGAGGACCGCGATCCGCAGGATGACCAGCTCGCGCAGGTCGGCGGGGAGCGACAGCCGCTCCCTTACGGCACCGAGCAGACTGTTCCAGCCGTCGGCCACCGGCGGGCTGTGCAGCAGCATCCGGTCGAGCGGATGCAGGCTGCCGCCGCGCCGGGCGCGGACCCGGTCGGCGATCTCGCCGCCGCCCTCGGTGCCGGGGAGTCGTGCCATGGGATTCCTTCCGTCCGTGCGGTCGCGTCAGTCGAGCAGGGGGCGGGGCACCCGGTCCAGCAGCCGCAGCGCGTCGAGCCGCTGGACCGGCCCCATGGCCGCCCCGCCGGTTCCGAACACCATCGCCCGCTCCCCGGTGAACTCCGGCCAGGCGGGCAGCGTGCCCCCGCCGGGGTCGTGGTCGGTGACGAAGCGGGCCCAGGTGTCGGCCATGGTGCGGGCCAGCTCCCGGTCGGCGTCGGTCCAGGGCCAGGCGCGGGCCGTCAACGTGTCGAGGGTGTAGGGGAGTTCGGCGGTGTGGTGGACGCCGTAGCCGGGGATCCCGTCGCGGGGCGGGGCGAGGGGGAGGCCGGGCGGCAGGGGCGGGGTCCGGGTGAAGCGGTACATCCAGGTGGGTGCGACCGCCGCATGCGTCCGCGCCCAGTGCCACACGGGGTAGCCGAACCGGCTCTCGCCGGTGAACCGCCGTGCCGTACGCCGGACTTCACCGCCGTCCCGCAGCGGGTACACGGCATCCGTGCCGGGCTCGACGGGCAGCCGGCGCAGGATGTCCAGCGAGGCGTACACCGAGCCCTCGTCGTCGTTGGTCCCGACGAGGAGGGGCACGGCGTGCTGGCGGGCGGTGCCGAAGACGTCGTCGCTCGGTTCGGTGAGGACGCGGCCGTCGACGACCGGCCCGAAGTGGCCCTTGAGGACCAGTCCGACCCCGTCCAGGCGGCGCAGCGCGCCGAGGCCGCGGTCCTCCGCCCAGCGCAGCCCCTGCTTTTGCGCGGCCGACTGGTCCGGCAGCGGCCCCTCCGCGCGGCCGATGCCCGAGGCGCTCTGGCCGATGGCCGCGTGGAAGAGGTGCCGGGCGGCCGGCGAGGCCATGAGGTGGCACAGGTGGGCGGCGCCGGCCGAGTTGCCGGCGAGGGTGACCCGGCCGGAGTCGCCGCCGAACGCGGTGATGTTCTCGTGCACCCAGGTGAGGGCGGCGACGATGTCGAGCAGCCCGTAGTTGCCACAGGCGCCCAGGTCGTCCTCGGCGGCGAGTTGGGGGTGGGCGAGGAAGCCGAGGGCGCCGAGCCGGTGGTTGAGGGTGACGACGACCAGGCCGCGCCGGGCCTGCGCACGGCCCTGGTGGATCTCCTGGCCGCCGTGGCCGTAGCGGTTGCCGCCGCCGTGGATCCAGACCAGCACGGGCAGCCGGGCGCCCGGCGCCGGATCCGGGGTCCACACGTTCAGGTAGAGGCAGTCCTCGCTCATCACCAGCGCCCGCCGGTCGGCGAAGTTGGTGTGGAACATGATCGAGTCGCGGGGCGGCTGGGGCTGCAGGGGGGCCGGCCCGAAGGTGTCCGCCCGGCGTTCGCCGTCCCAGCGGGCGGCGGGCCGCGGGGGCCGCCAGCGCAGTTCGCCGACCGGGGGTTCGGCGAACGGGATGCCGCGGAAGACGGCGACCTCACCGTCGTACTCCCCCGCCAGCCGCCCGGCGCCGGTCCTGGTCCTGATCACCCGGCCGCCTTGTGCAGCACGCCGTCCTTCATGATCATCCGCAGCCGGTCGCGGTCCTGGAGGATCCGGATGTCGGCCAGCGGGTCGCCGTCGACCAGCACCAGGTCGGCGAGGTACCCCTCCCGGACCAGGCCCAGCTCCTCCCCCATCCCCATCACCTGGCCGCCGTACCCGGTCGCCGCGCGCAGCGCCTCGGCCGGGGTGAAGCCGAACCAGTCCACGAACAGCTCCAGGTCCCGCAGATTGCGGCCGACCGGGTTCCAGGCGAAGCCGTAGTCGCCGCCGGGGACCACCCGGACCCCGCGGGCCGCCAGTTCGGGCACGACCGCACACACCGCGTCCCGGGTGGCCTCGACCTCCATGCCGGGCTCGGGTTCGCTGTCCGCCTCGTGGAGGTTGGCGTGGATGATGCCCGGGGTCGGGGCGACGAAGATCCGGTCGCGGGCGGCCTGGAGGAGGTCGAGGGCCTCCTCGTCGGCGAAGGTGCAGTGGTAGACGGCGCGGATGCCGTGCCGTACGGCCGTCTTGACCGACTCGGCCGCATGGGCGTGCGCGGTGAGCCAGACGCCGTGCTTCTCGGCGGTGTGCGCGGCGGCGGCCACCTCCTCGTCGGTGAACTGCACGATCCGGGACGTGCCCGGTACGACGGCGCTCTCGCCGGAGAGGGACAACTTGACGATGTCGACGCCGAGTTCGGCCATGTCGGTGACGAACCGGGCGACCGAATCCGGGTCGGAGGCGCGGTTGTCCGTGCCGGGGAAGTCGTAGACGCCGGGCTCGACCATGCCCGCGCTGCCCTCCCAGGAGGCGGCCTTGAGGCGTGGCCCCGGCAGCCAGCCCTCGGCGAACGCCTTGCGGGCGGCGATCTCCGTGCGGGGCAGCCGGTTGCCGCCGGAGTAGGCGCTGGTGATGCCGTGGTCGAGGAGGACCCGGCCGGCGTGCGCGACGAGCAGGGTCTTCTCCTCGTCGGGTTCGTCGCGGCGCCGGGAGAGGTGCTCGACGGTGGAGCCGAAGCCGAGGTGGGTGTGGGCGTCGACGAGTCCGGGGAGCAGGGTGCCGCCGCCTCCGTCGAGCACGTGGGCGGTGGCGGTCAGGTCGTGCGGGATGCGCCCGGCGACCGCGGTGATGCGGTTGCCCTCGACCAGGACCTGGGCGGGGAACGGGTCGCGGCCCGTGCCGTCGAAGACGTGGACGTCGGTGAAGAGCGTGCTGGTCATGGGGTCCTCGGCCTCCAGAAGCGGTGGCGCATCTCGCCGACTCCCCCGATCCTGCTGACCAGTTCGTCCTCGGGGGTCAGGAAGCGCCGCGGGACCCGGCGGTTGCCGACGCCCGCCGGGGTGCCGGTGAAGATCAGATCGCCGGGGAGGAGCGTGCAGAACCGGCTGAGGTGGGCCACCAGCCGGGGAATCGGGAAGATCATGCCGGCGGTGCGGTCGTGCTGGACGGTCTCGCCGTTCAGCTCGCAGGTCAGCTCCAGGTCGTCGGGGTCGTCGATCTCGTCCAGGCTGACGAGCGCGGGGCCGACCGGACCGAAGCCCGGGTAGGACTTGCCGAGCGAGAACTGGGCGGGTTTGCCGGCGAGTTGACTGATCCGTTCGGAGAGGTCCTGGCCCACGGTGAGCGCGACGACCGGGTCCCAGCCCTTCTCCTCCGGTACCCGATGGGCCTCCCGGCCGATGACGGCGACCAGCTCCAGTTCCCAGTCGACATGGCCGGGCGGGAGCGTGACCGTGGTGTACGGGCCGGTGAGGCAGCTGGCGAACTTGGTGAAGACGAGCGGGACTTCGGGCTCCTCGTAGCCCGCCTCGGCGGTGTGCGGGCGGTAGTTGAGGGCGACGGCGAAGATCTGCCGGGGGGCCGGGACCGGGCACTCCAGCTCGGTCTCGTCGTAGGGGCGGGCGCCGGTCGCGGCGGCGGACCACAGGCGCAGGTCGTCCCAGCGGGCGAAGGGGTCGGCGGCGAGGCCGGGCGGTACGTCGACGGCACCGTCCGCGGTCAGCAGGACGGTGCGGCCGGCGAGTCGGGCGATGCGCATCCGACGCTCACACCCAGTGCCCGGCCGGCGGCTCGTCCTCGCCGTACGCCTCTCTCCAGGAGACCACCGGGTTGCGCAGCACACCCAGGCCCTCGATCTCGGCCTCGACCACGTCGCCGGGCCTGAGGTAGTTGGCGAACGGGTCCTCGGTGCTCGCGGCCACGCCCGCGATGGTGCCGGTGGTGACGAGATCGCCCGCGCTGTAGGTCTGCGGGGAGTGGTAGGCGACCAGCTGCGGCAGGGAGACCGCCATCCGGGCGGTGCTGGACTTCTGGCGTACGTCGCCGTTGACCCTGAGCTCCATGTCCAGGGCGTGCGGGTCGTCGATCTCGTCGGCGGTGACGATGTACGGGCCGACCGGGCAGAAGGTCTCGATCGCCTTGGAGAAGGAGAAGACCCCCGACTCCATCTCCCGGCGCTGGATGTCCCGCGCCGTGATGTCGTTGAAGATCACATACCCCGCGATGTGCTCGACGGCCTGCTCGGCGGAGAAGAAGCGGCCCGGCCTGCCGATGACGACGGCGAGTTCGAGTTCGTAGTCGAGTTCCCGGGTGAGGTTCGCCGGGTACACGATCGGCTCGTCCGGGCCGATGATCGCGTCGACGTTCTGGAAGAAGACGATCCCCTTGTTGACCGGGTGGGACCAGTCCACGCGGGCCAGGTCCTCGTGGTGTTCCCGGAAGTTGCCGGCGGTGTGGAAGAACTTCTTCGGCACGATCGGCGCGCGCAGCCGGATGTCGGCGAGCGCGAACGTCCGTCCCGTCTCGGTCACCTGGCCCTCCCGCTCGAACCAGGCGCGGGTGGAGGGCACGTCCAGTTCCACGACGGTGTCTCCGTCGAGCCGGCCCACCAGTCCGTCGTCCGGTCCGTCGTCCGCTCCGTCGTCGAACGTCACCAGTTTCATCAGACCTCCCTTAACTGTCGACAGACAGCCTGACTTGAGGCCGTCTGAACGTCAACAGGTGTGCAAAGTGTGGACACAAATCGGTGCGGTGACCTACCGTCCGAAGCATGCGGACGACATGGGACTTCACGGGGACCCGGGCGCTGGTCGCCGGGGCCGGCGGGATCGGTGCGGCGGTCGCGAGCGGGTTCGCGCACGCGGGCGCCGGGGTGGTCGTGCTGGACGTCGACGAGGGCAAGGCGGCCGACGTCGCCGAGGTGGCCGCGTCGGCGGGACCCGGCTCCGTCAAGGGGCTGTGCGCGGACGTGACTTCGGCGGACGCCTGCCGGGACGCTGTCGAGCATGCGGTCCGACTTCTGGGCGGCCTGGACGTGTTCGTGCACGCGGTGGGGGTGAACGACCGGCGGCCGGTGCTCGACACTCCGGACGGGGTCTGGGAGCGGATCACCTCGGTCAACCTCGACAGCGCGTTCTGGCTGGGGCGGGCCGTGGGCGGGATCATGGTCCGCGCCGGGTACGGGAGGATCGTGTTCCTGTCGTCGGTGTCCGGGCTGCTCGCCCACGCGAACCATGCGCCGTACGCCGCGACCAAGGGGGGCGTCGACCAGTTGATGCGGGTCATGGCCCGGGAGTGGGCGGCGAGCGGGGTCACCGTCAACGCGGTCGCGCCCGGCTACACCGAGACCGACCTCACGCGTGAGTACCTCGCGGCGCCGGGGGTCCGGGCGTCCCTGGAGTCCCTCGTCCCCGCGGGTCGGCTGGGCCGGCCCGCCGATCTGACCGGGCCCGTGCTCTTCCTCGCGTCCGACGCCGCCGCGTTCGTCACCGGGCAGGTGCTGTACGTCGACGGCGGGCGGACGCTCGTCTGAATTCCGACCCACGATGACTTTCGAGGCTTGGGAGGCCTTATGACCGCCGTGTTCGAACGATTCGCCGGGAAGACCGTGCTCGTCACCGGCGCCGGGACCGGGTTCGGTGCGGAGATCGCGGTGCGGGCGGCGCGGGAGGGGGCCGATGTCGCCGTCCACTACCGCGGTTCCCGCGAGGGAGCCGAGGCCACGGCCGAGCGCGTGACCGCGCTCGGCCGCAAGGCGCTCGTCGTACGGGCCGACATCTCCGAGCACGCGCAGATCACCCGGCTCGCGGAGGAGGTGTGGGCGCACTTCGGGCGGCTGGACGTGGCGGTCAACAACGTGGGGGACGTCGCCCGTGAGCAGATGTCCTGGCGGGACATCACGGAGGAGTCGATCGACCATGTGCTGGCCGTCGACATCAAGGGCACGCTGCTGTGCACGCACGAGTTCGGGGGGCGGATGCTGGAGCAGGAGGGGGGCGGGGCGATCGTGAACATCGGGTCGACGGTGGTGGTGCGGGGCAGCGCGCGGGCGCCGCAGTACGCTGCCGCGAAGTACGGGATCATCGGGCTGACCAAGTCCTATGCGCATGCGTTGGCGCCGAAGGTGCGGGTGAACGTCTTCGCGCCGGGGTTCATCGAGACGGCGGCGACGTTGGGGCGCGAGGACTGGAAGAGCGGGCGGGGGGATGTGTTGCGGGCCAGTACCCCCATGGGGCGGATTCCGGGGCCGGAGGAGTTGGCTGGTGCCGCTCTGTTTCTGGCGACTGAGGATGCCGGGCATATCACCGGGGGCTTCTTGGTGGCTGATGGGGGATACAACATGATTGGGGCGTAGAGGTTGTTCGTCGGGTGCGGGTGAGTGGGGGCTGGTCGCGCCCACGCGGCGGAGCCGCAAATTGACACAGCCCCGCGCCCCCAGGGCGTTGCTCAGCCCCTCGTTTCAAAGCTCCGGCCCCCGGGAATCGGTTCGCATCCTTCCTCGGGGGCCGGTTCCCTTCTGTTGGTCTGCTTACGACACCGTCAGTGTGAGGGCGCCGGTGTAGGTGCTGCCCGGCTCGATGGTGGTCGTCGTGCCGTCTACCGTCAGGGTCACCGTCTTGTCGGTCGGGGCCGTTATCGACGCGGTCGAGGCCAGGGTGAGAGCGCTGAGGTGCGACGTCGCCGTCACCGTCCAGGTGGCGGACTCGCCCAGGGTCACCAGGACGCCGTTGTTGACCACCGCGCTCGGGGTGTTGGTGACCTCGCTGATCTCGCGGTACTCCGTCTTGGTGATCGTGGAGACGCTGTGCTTGGCGGTGCTCGCCGAGATGACGCCCTCGACCGTGGTGCGGGTGAAGGAGAGGGTGAGGTTCTGGCCCTGGAGGCTCGCGTTGCCGCCGCCCCAGACCGAGTTGTAGAAGTCGCCGGTCAGGGCGATGTCGGTGAAGGTTCCCTTCGCGTCGGTGGACTGGGAGGTGGTCGGGTCCCAGCTCGACGACTTGGCCGGGGAACCGGTCGGCTCGGTGTAGGTGCCGGTCGTCTCGCTGGACCAGGGCTCGCCGGACACCGTGACACTGCTCGGGCGGTCGGTGTCCATCAGCTGGAAGAGGACGCCGTTGCCGGAGGTGACGGTGGCGCCGTCGGAGCCGTCGACGGTGACGGTGCCCGCGACCGCCTTGCACATGAACGCGGTCTCGCCGGTGGTGATCTGGGTGCCGCCGTCGATGGCCACCGATCCCGCCGCGTACCACATGACCATGAAGCGGCCCGCGTCGATGGTGGTCGACTGGACCGCGAGGTCGTCCAGTTCGGCCGCGGTGAGGCCTAGGGAGAGGGAGTCGTTGAGGTCCGAGACCGCGTCCTTGGTGCTGTCGCCGTAGTGCGCCGAGGCGCCCCAGTGGATCAGGGCGTAGTCGCCGACGTCGAAGGTGCAGCCGAGGAAGTGCTCGGTGACGTTGCCGATGGCGTAGCTGCCGTAGCCCTGGCCGCCGGTGTTGGCGATGGTGCTGTTGATGGCGGTGAGGGTGCAGTAGCTGCCGCCGTCGACCGACAGGGCGCCCCACTTCTCCGAGGAGATCGAGGAGTTGATGTACGACGCCTTGGTGCTCGCGCCGAGCAGGTTGGTGGCGCGGACGTTGCCGGAGATACCCAGCATCCACGGCACGGTGATCATGTAGCGGGTGTCGCCGGTGCCGGCGGACGGGTACTCGGCGGGGACCACGCCGTCGGCGCACTTGATGGTGGAGTTCTTGACGATCACGTTGGCGGTGGCGTCGGCGATCACCGCCGTACGGACCACGCCCACGTTGCTGATGTTCGCGCCGTCCAGGACGAGGGTGGTGCCCGAGCCGGTGCCGACCACCGCGGCGCCGTAGCCGACGAAGTCGCAGCGGCCGTTGCCGTCGAAGGCGATCGTCGGGTCGGTGAGGGTGTAGCTGCCGCCGGCGACGTAGACGCCGTTGTAGGCCTCGCCGTTGGAGAGCAGGGTGATGTCCGAGGCCCCGGTGTCGGTGACGGTGCCGTCCAGGACGCCGGAGGGGACGGACTTGTCCTCGTCCACGCCGTCGGCGTCGACGTAGATGGCCTGGCGGAACGGGAAGGTGAGGGTGCTGTAGGCGACGTCGGTGGCCTCGGCGACGTTCAGCACGATGGTGCCGGTGTAGGTGCCGGCCGCGATGGCGGTGGCGACGCCGCCGTATCCGTCGGTGAGCGCGGCGAGTTCGCTGCCGGTCTCCACGCCGTTGACGGTGAGGCTGAGGCTGTAGCCGTCGCCGACGGTGATGACACCGCCCTCCTCGATCACCAGCTCGGTCGCGGTGGTGGTCTCGGTGAGGGTGAGGGTCTCGTCTGAGCCGACGGTGATCGTGGTCGCCTTGGTCTTCCTGGCCTTCTTGGTACTGGCTGCCTGTGCGGTGGCGGGGGCCAGCAGGGCGGGGGCGAGGGCGGCGGCCACCGCGACGATGAGGGCGCGGGGGCGGGCCCGGTTGGCGACGGGCCGGTCGAGCAGGTCGGTGGCGGACGTGGTCTCGGGGGTGTCGTCCGTCCGGTCGGTGGGCAGCACTGTGAACTCCTTCGTTCTCCGGTGTTTTCGGGCAGGGGGTATCGCGACGTGTGGGGGGTGAGGCGGTGCGGGCAGGGGTGAGCCGAGCCCCCTGCCCGGTGGTGTGGTGGGTCAGTTGTGGGCCGGCTCGGCGTCCTGGTCCAGGCGTTCGCCGCGGATCCGGGCCAGCACTCTGGTGCGCAGTTCCGCGAAGCGCCGGTCGGCGCGGGTGGTGAGCTGGTCGCGGTCGGTGCCGAAGGGCACGGTCAGGGTGTCGAGGACGGCGGTCGGACGGCCGCCGAGGACGATGACGCGGTCGCCGAGGTAGACGGACTCGTCGATGTCGTGGGTGACCACGACGACGGTGATGCCGAGGCGGCGGCGCAGCTGGAGGGTCAGGTCCTCCAGGTCGAACCGGGACTGGGCGTCGACCGACCCGAACGGCTCGTCCATGAGCAGCACCGGGGCGTCGTAGGCGAGGCCGCGCGCGATGGCGACGCGCTGCTGCATACCGCCGGAGAGCTGCCAGGGGTACTTGTCGCCGACGTCCGCGAGGCCGACGGCGTCCAGGCACTCAAGGGCGGTCGCCCTGCGGGCCGCCTTCTTCACGCCACGGCCCTGGAGCGGGAAGGCCACGTTGTCCCACACCCGCATCCAGGGCAGCAGCGAGCCTCGGTAGTCCTGGGAGACCACGGCGATGTCGGCGTGCGGCCCGGTCAGGCGCTGGTCGCCGTAGCGGACGGTGCCGGAGGTGGGCGGGGTGAGTCCGGCGAGGCAGCGCAGCAGGGTGGTCTTGCCGGCGCCGGAAGGGCCGACGACGCACACCGATTCCCCCGGCTCCACCCGCAGGTTCAGCCCGGCGAGCACCCGGTGCTCCTGCGGGCCGCCCCGGCCGAAGGTCATGCAGAGGTCCTCGACGTGGAGGGCGGATCCGCGGGTCATACGACCACTCCGTTGCTCTTCTTCTCGACGGACGCGACGGGCGTGCGGGGCGCCCGGGGGGCGCGCTGTTGGTACCAGCCCAGCAGGGCGTGTTCGCAGAGCAGGAGCAGCACGCTCAGGCCGTAGCCGAGGATGCCGATGAGCAGGGTGCCGGCCCAGGTGTCGGCGACGTGGAAGCTCGATCCGCTCTGCAGGATGAAGTTGCCGAGCCCGATGGGCGAGCCGTAGATCTCGCTGACGACCATGAGGACGACGGCGATGGACAGGGCGACCCGGATGCCGGCGAAGATCTGCGGCAGGGCGCCCGGGAGGACCACCCGGCGCAGTTGCAGGTGCCAGGGGACGCGGTAGCTGCGCGAGGTCTCGTGCACGGCGGGGTTGATCTGCCCCACCCCGGCGACGGTGTTGAGCAGGATCGGCCAGAGCGAGCCGAGGAAGATCAGGAAGACCTTGGGGCCCGAGCCGATGCCCAGGGTGAGGATGATGACGGGCACGAAGCCGACGGTCGGGGTGGCGCGGGCGAAGTCGAGGAGCGGGCCGAGTGCCAGGCGCAGGGTGCGGACCTCGCCGATCACCAGGCCCGCGACGATGCCGACGACGGTGGCGAGGGCCAGGCCGAGGACGATGTTGCGGAGGCTGAACCAGAGGTCGTCGAGGAGGCCGCCGCCCGCGAGCTGGTCCCACAGGGTGTGCAGGACCGTGGTCAGGGGCGGGAAGTAGAAGCTGGTGCTGCCCGCGGTCGAGAGCAGCAGGATCACGAACACCGAGGAGGGGAGCCAGAGTTGGCGGAGGACGCGACCGGTCATGTCGCCTCCCCCGCCCGGACCGGGGGGCGCCGGCGCAGCAGCCGGTGCTCCGCGTACTGGGCGAGCAGGGTGATCGAGTAGCCGATCGCGCCGGCCGTGAGGATGTAGGCGTAGGCCCGGTCGGAGGCGCCGGCCTGCTGCGACTCCATGATCATGTGGCCGATGCCGGGGAGCGTGGTGAGCACCTCGACTCCGATGGCGACCAGCACGGAGGTGGTGGCGGCAAGACGCAGGCCGGTCATCACCGACGGAACGGCACCGGGCAGGATCACCCGGCGGAAGCGCAGCAGGCGGGGGATGCGGTAGGTCCGTACGGTCTCGTGGACGGACGGGGTCACGCTGCGGGCGCCGTACTGGGACTGGAGCAGGACCGGGAAGACGCAGGCGATGAAGACGACCGTGGCCTTCATGCCCGGGGTCGAGCCGAGGACCAGCAGGAACACCGGGAGCAGTGCGATCA
This sequence comes from Streptomyces sp. NPDC054770, assembly GCF_053611985.1. Classification (NCBI taxonomy): domain Bacteria; kingdom Bacillati; phylum Actinomycetota; class Actinomycetes; order Kitasatosporales; family Streptomycetaceae; genus Streptomyces; species Streptomyces sp. NPDC054770. Next base: position 9,842 of record NZ_JBSHBL010000061.1, on the reverse strand, counting down.
CCGGGAAGGAGCGCAGGATCTCCACCAGCAGCCGGGAGGACTCCTCGGCCGCCGCGTACACCCCGGTGACCAGGCCGGCCGGGATGCCGACGACGACGGCCACCGCGAGGCCGGTGACCGCGCCGTCCAGGGTGTCCCCGACGGCCTGCCAGTAGGTGCCGCTGCCGAGCAGGTCGCCGAGGGCGGCGGCCACGGCGGCGGGGCCCGGCAGCGCGGTCGAACTCACCACGCCCGCCCCCGCGACGAGCGCCCACAGGGCCAGCACCGCTGCCAGCGCGCCGAGTTGGAGGAGCCGGACCCGCAGGACCCTCACGAGGTCACCACGGGCGCCTGGTCCCAGTACACGTCGGCGTCCTTGGGCTCGTTGTCGAGCAGGCCGAACTCGTGCATCTTGGTGATCACCGTGCGCATCATCGTCCTGTCGAGGTTCTTGTCGTAGTAGCTGATGTCGTGCGAGTCGATGAAACCGGCGTCGACCTGCGTGTACTTCTTGTCGATCGCCTTGACGGCGGCCGGGTGCGCGTCGGCGTAGGTGATGGCCTTCGCGACGGCGTCGACGAACTTCTTCGCGGTGTCGCCGTTGGCCGACAGGTACTTCTGGCCGGCGAACAGCAGGCCCTGGACCATGCCGGGCAGGTCGTTCATGCCGTTGCCGATGGACCGCAGGCCGCTGTCCTTGCCGGCGAAGTAGAACGGGCCGAAGGAGAACACCGCGTCCGTCTTCCCCGACTTGGCGGCGTCGGTGAGCGAAGTCGTCGGCAGCGCCGCGAACTTGATCTTCGAGGGGTCGCCGCCGGCCTTCTGGGTCAGGTACTCGCAGATGAACTGGATGGTGCCGCCGAGCGCGGAGACACCGACGGTCCTGCCCTCCAGGTCCTTGAAGGAGGTGATCTCGCTGTCCTTCTTCACCAGCAGGCCGTCGGTGGGGGCGGTCCTCGTCGTCGCCGACTGGAGTCCGGTGACGATCCGGATCGGCAGGCCCTGGGCCGCGCCCTTGAGGAAGCCGGAGCTGTCCGTCATCGCGAACTGGGCCTCGCCGTTGAGGACGGACGGCGCGTTCTGCGAGGTGTCCTGGGCGCCGGCCTTGATGGTGACGTCCAGGCCGGCGGCCTTGAAGTAGCCCTGCTGCTCGGCTATGTAGAGCGGCTCGAAGACGGCGCCGTTGGAGCGCAGCACGGTGATCTCCGCCTTGCCGTCGGCGGTCCGGGTGCCGGCGGCCGAGTCGCCGCCGCAGGCGGTGGCGGTCAGGGACACGGTGGCGGCGAGGGCGGTCAGCAGGACGAGGGTGCGGCGCCGCGGGATTCTCGAGGTGGGCATGGAACGGCTCTCCTTAAGGGCAAGGATCAATGCGTCCGCGCGGGGCCCGCGGCGGCGTAGGCGGTGGTGGACTCGGCGGGAGTCATGCAGGTGTGGAACAGACCCTCGGGGTCGTACACGGCCCGGATCTCCTCCAGGCGGGCCGCGGCCGCGGGGCCGAGCCCGTGGTCGAAGCGGTCCGCGAGGTTGTTGTCGGAGAACTGGAGCCCCTTCGACAGGTGCTGGATCGCGGCGAGTTCGCCGTGCGTCCAGCGTTCGTGGGCGAGGTCCTCGGCGGGGTCCGTCCAGCCCGCGTTGGGCGACAGGTAGAGCTTGGCCTGGCTGGACCAGCAGGCGTCGGGGCGCTGTGGGAAGCCGCCCCACAGCATCCACAGGACATGGCTGGTGGTGTCCGGGATCGAGTCGAACAGCGGCCGGGCCGCGTCCAGCACCTTGTCGACCGGCTCGTCGGTCCAGATGCCGTCGAGGGCCCAGCGCATCCCGGCCGGCGTCATCCGGTCGGCGTGCCCGTACAGCTCGGCCATGCTCGTCCCGGCGCTCACGACCGCGCGCAGCGCCTTGTCCCGGAAGGGCGCGGTCTCCAGCGGCGCGAGCGGGTCGGAGTCGTGGTCCTGGGCGAAGGCGGTCGCGGTGACCGACACGGTGTGCCGGTCGAGGCCTTCGACGAAGCCGACCTTGGCCGAGAACTCGACCTCCGTCGGGAGGAGTTCGAGCATGTCGTAGGTCCAGGCCAGCACCTCGTCGCGGAGGTCCAGGGGGTAGCTGTGCAGGGTGCGCAGCAGCCGCTTCGGGGCCGGGTGCGGCGCGAGGTGGAAGCGGGTGACGACCCCGGGGAAGCCGGGGCCGCTGCCGCGGGCCGCCCACAGCAGGTCGGGGTGGCCGGCGTCGGTGGCGTGGACCAGGGTGCCGTCGGCGAGGACGACGTCCACGGCGCGGATGCTCAGGCAGGCCGGGCCGAGGTGGCGGGAGTCCCAGCCGTAGCCGCCGCCGAGCAGAAAGCCGCCGAGGCCGACGGTGGGGGCGTGGCCGGTGGGGAAGAACAGGCCGTGCGGGGCGAGGGCTTCGAGCAGGGCGGGTCCGGTGGCGGCGGGCTGTGCGATCGCCGTCCGGGCGGCCGGGTCGACGGTGACCTCGGTCAGACGGGACAGGTCGAGCAGCATGCCGCCGTCGCGGACGCCGTTGCCGACCCAGCTGTGTCCGCCGGAGCGGATGCCGATCCGCCGGCCCTCGGCGCGGGCCAGCCGGACGGCCGCGACGACGTCCCGCTCGGTTCCGGCGAGCGCGATGAGGTCCGGGTGGCGGTCGGGTTTGCGTTCGTTCCAGACGGCGTCGAGACGGGCCCGTTCGTAGGCCGCGTCGCCGCGCCGGATGAGGGTGCACTGGGGCAGCTGGTGCATGGCCGTCTCCTCACGCGTATCAACCGGGACCATACTGTCGACACTTTCTGCCTTCAAGGCATCTGCAGTCGGAATATCTGGCATCTCTGGCGACACTAGGTGTCTTGTTGGGGAGTCCGGAAAGATGGGTTGTCGGTTGGGTGCGGCGCTGTTGTGGTTGATCGCGCAGTTCCCCGCGCCCCTTTGGGGCGCGTTGTCGCCTCGAAGTCGAAGAGTTCGGCCGGGTTGTCCACCAGGAGTTGCCGCAGGTGGGCCGGGTCGGGGGCGATGTGTTCGAGGAGGTCGACCAGGAGGCCGTCGTCCGGGGGCTCGCCGGTGATGTTGACGTGTGGGTAGTCGGTGCCCCACACGACTCGTTCGGGGGCGTACGCGACGAGGGATGCGGCGAGGCCGACGGCGTCGGAGAACGGCGGTCCCTCCAGAGAGACCCGGTCGACGCCGCTCACTTTGACCCACACCTTCCCCGTGTCCATGAGCGCGCGCAGGCTGCGCACCGCCGGACCGTCCCGGCCCGCCGCGAGGTCGACGCGGCCCATGTGGTCGATGACCACCCGGCCGGGCAGGGCGCGTACGAGGTCCGTCAGGTCCGGCAGGTCCTCGCCCCGTACATGGAGCTGGGCGGCCCAGCCGAGGCCGTCCACGCGGTCCAGCACGGCGTCGATCTCCGCGCTGGTGGGCCGGGACCGCAGATGGGGCAGGAAGTTGAGCCGGAAGGCCCGTACCCCCGCCCGGTGCAGGTCCTCGGTCTCGGCCCGGCCGGTCGACTCGCCGATCAGGGCCACGCCCCGGAGCCACCCCTCCCCGGCCGCGAGGGCGTCGAGCAGCACCCGGTGGTCGTGGCCGTGGCAGGACGACTGCACGACCACCGCCCGGGTCAGGCCCAAGTGGGCGTGCAGGGAACGGAGTTGCTCCTTGGGCGCGGCCGGCGGGGTGAAGGTGCGCTCCGGCGCGTACGGGAAGACGTCGGCGGGCCCGAAGACATGGCAGTGGGCGTCGCAACTGCCCGGCGGCAGGCGGAGCTTCGGCACCCGGGGCGCGGGATGCGGGGGCGGGCAGCCCGGCGGCGGGGTGCGGGGCAGGGCGGTCGCGGCGGGTTCAGTCACAGCGCGCCGTCATTCCGCCGTCGACGACGATCTCGGTGCCGGTCACGAACCGCGCCTCGTCCGAGGCCAGGAACAGCGCCGCGTACGCCGTGTCCCGCCCGTCCCCCATGAAGCCGAGCGGGATCCGGGCCTGGCGCTGGGCGAGCAGCTTCTCGACATCACCGCCGGCGCGCTGCCCGGCCAGCCGGGCCTCCACCATCGGGGTGTGCAACTGCCCCGGGACGACGGTGTTGACGCGGATGCCGTCCGGTGCGTACTGGACGGCCGTGACCCGGGACAGCTGGATGACCGCCGCCTTGGCCGCCGCGTACCCGGCCTGCGCGGCCCCGGTCCAGCGCAGCCCGGAGCAGGAGGCGGTGTTGACGATCGCCCCTCCCCCACCGCGCCGCATGACCGGAATGACGTGTTTGCAGGCGAGGAAGGCGCTGGTCAGGTTGGTGCGCAGCTGGCTCTCCCAGTCGTCCAGACCCAGTTCGGCGGCGCCGCCGGGCCGGGAGCCGCCCACGTTGTTGACGAGGATGTCGATGCGGCCGGTCCGGGCCGCCGCCTCGGTGAAGTAGGCCTGGACGGCGTCGGGTTCGGTGACGTCCAGGAGGTCGGTGCGGACCGTGCCGCCCTCGGCGCGGACCTGGTCCGCGGTGACCTCCAGCGCGTCCTTGTCCCGGTCGGTGAGCAGGACCGTGGCGCCCTCGCGGGCGAAGAGCACCGCGGCGGCACGGCCGTTGCCCCAGCCGGGGCCGGCACTTCCGGCGCCGCCGATGACGGCGACCTTGCCGGCGAGCCGCCCGGCGGGGGGCGGGGACTGAGGTCGGGGCATGTCCTGAAGCACAGGAGTCTCCCTCCATGGGGGATCGGAGCCTGCCGACAGTCATAGCCAAGTGTCGACACAAAGTAAACATGAGACCTTTGCTGCGCAGATCTTCGGCGTCTTCTTGCCAAGGGTGTCGACAGAGGGCTTGTATGGGGCATCGCGAGGAAGGCGTACGCGAGGAATCTGGAGGACCCCTGTGCGCAAACCCCCCGTCTTCACCCCGGAGGAGATCGCCCGCTTCCGCGCCGAGCTCGCCGCGCGGCGGACGCCCGGCGCCCATGAGCCCGGCCGCTGGTCGGTGAGCCCGCTCAACCGCCGTACGGACGTGGTGGGTTCGTTGCCCGGAGCGGTCCGGCTGCGGGATGCGACGCTGCGCTCCCTGGAGACCCTGCCGGGCGTCACGGCCCCGGCCGGGGCGAAGCGGGCGTTTCTGCGGCGGGTGGTGGCCACCGGGGTGCCGGAGGTCGTCACCGCCGGGCCCGGCGGGCGCGCCGAGGACGTGCTGAAGGCGGAGGTGGACCTGGTCAAGGGCGAGAACCCGGAGTGCCGGGTGATCTGCCCGCTGATGCGCTCGACGGACGACATCGACCGGGCCGCGCGGGCCGGTTACGACGCCGTGCAGGTGTGGGTGCAGGGCTTCGGCGAGACGGCGCTGCTCTACCGGCCCGACGTGTACGCGGCGGCGTGGCGGGGCGAGGAGTGGCGCACCCCGGACACCCCGCGCGACCGGACCGCCGTACTGGACCGGGCCGCCCGGCTCATCGGGTACGCCCGCTCGCTGGGCCTGGACGTGATCGCGCCGATGCTGATGGTGTCGTACCTGACGGAGGAGGACCACGCCGCCACCGTCGCGGCGCTCACCGCGGCCGGGGCGGGCGAACTGACCCTCTTCGACGGGCCGGGTGCGCTGAGCCCCGAGGCGTACGGCCATCTCGTGTGCCGGACCAGGGAGTTGGCGCCGGACGTGGCGGTGGGTCTGCATCCGCACAACACCTTCGGACTGGCCGTCGGCTGCGCGGTCGCCGCCGTCCGGGCCGGTGCCGGTGCCGTCGAGCTGTCGGTCAACGGTTACTGCGGCGGCCCCGGCAACGCCGATCTCGCCGCGACCGCGTTGGCCTTCGAGGCCGTCTACGGCGTCCGCACCGGCATCCGCACCGAGACCCTCACCGAACTCGCCCGGCTCGGAGCCGAGTTGACGGGCCACCGCACCGCCTGGAACCACCCGCTCACCGGCCCGGACGCGTTCTGCTGGGGCGGCCTGGACTTCATCACCCAGGAGACGGCCGTCGACCCGCTGCTCCACAACTGCGTGGAACCGTCCCTGGTCGGCAACGAGCGCCGGATCCCGTTCACCCCGGACAGCGGCCCCTACACCCTGGCCGACCGGACGGCGGCCCTCGGCATCGAGCTGCCGCCGGCCGCCCTGGACCAACTGCTCGGTCAGGTGAGGCAGTTGATGTCCCGGGAGAACCGCCTCGCCACCGACGAGGAGCTCCGGGCGCTGGCCCGCGCACTGGGCTGAGCGGCCGGCCCGGCGGCCGTGACGGGGCGGCCACCGGACCTGCGGTGCCAGGTGCTCCGGGCCCGTCGGCCTCAGGAGGAGCTGACACCCACGGTGAGCGTCGCCGCGTACCCGTCGGAGACGCTGTCACCCAGTGCGGTCAGGGTCAGCAGGCCGGAGGAGGCCCCGCCGTCGTCGTAGATCGTGTCGTCGTCGAGCTGGGTCTCCGTGGTGGTGTTGTCGGAGTACGGCGAGGCCGCCTGGATCTCGGAGTTGATGTCCGCGTCGAAGAAGAGCTGACCGGTGTGGATGATCGAGCCGCCCGTGTACGAGTCGTCGGTCAGCGTCACGTCGGTGTGCACCCGCATGTGGACGTGCACGGCCCGGGAGACGTAGTGGCCGGGCCAGATCGAGACGAGGCTCACCTGACCGTTGGAGTCGGTCGTCTGACCGCCCCGCAGGAAGGTGCTGTCGTCGGTCTCGGTGTGGCCGTTCTTGCCGACGTAGCCGGAGTACTCGCCGAGGGCGTCCGCGTGCCAGATCTCGACCAGTGCGTTCTCCAGCGGAGCACAGTCGTTGGCCTGGTCGACGACGGTGAAGGTGTACTGGACCTCGACACCCTCCCGGTCCTCGCGGATGTCCTCGCGGACGAGCGCGCCGGCCAGCCAGTACGGGCCCTCGGTGACCTCCGAGGTGAGGGTGCAGACGTCGGAGGAGGCGTCGCTGCCGACGGTGGTGGCGGCGTCGGAGTCGCTCTCCGAGGTGGTGGTGTCGGCGGAGGCGAGGCCCGCGGCCATCAGCCCGCCGGCCGCGGCGATGGTGGCGCCGCCGATCAGCACGCGCCGCCGCTTCATGGTGTTGTCCGTGCGGTGACGACCGGACTGGGCGGAGACGGAGTCGACGGAAACGGGCTCGGGGGTCTGCTCGGAGGCAGAGGCGTTGTCTGTCATGCCGGGAGAACTTACGGACCGACCTGAGGCGGGCCATGGCCACGCACTGTGGGATCCCTGGAGGCAAAACCCCCAACTCACCTTCTTTGCAGCCGAGTCGGCGCGAATTCCGCGTGTCGCGGAGGTGTTCGGGAACGCCCGCCGGGTCAGCTGAGGCCGGCGGCCCGCGCCCGCTCCACCACCGGGCCGATCGCCTTGGCGACCGCGTCGACATCGGCCTGGGTCGAGGTGTGGCCGAGCGAGAAACGCAGGGTGCCGCGGGCCAGGTCGGGATCGGTGCCGGTGGCCAGCAGGACATGGCTCGGCTGGGCGACCCCGGCCGTGCACGCGGAGCCCGTCGAGCACTCGATGCCCTGGGCGTCGAGCAGCAGGAGCAGCGAGTCGCCCTCGCAGCCGGGGAAGGTGAAGTGCGCGTTGGCCGGGAGGCGGTCCACCGGGTCACCGCCGAGGATCGCGTCCGGTACGGCCGTACGGACGGCGTCGATCAGCGCGTCGCGCAGGGCGCCGACCTCGCGGGCGAACCACTCGCGGCGCTCGGCGGCGAGGCGGGCGGCGACCGCGAACGAGGCGATCGCCGGGACGTCGAGGGTGCCGGAGCGGACGTGCCGCTCCTGGCCTCCGCCGTGCAGGACCGGTACGGGGGTGTACTCACGGCCGAGCAGCAGGGCGCCGATGCCGTACGGGCCGCCGACCTTGTGGCCGGAGACGGTCATCGCGGCGAGGCCCGAGGCGCCGAAGTCCACCGGGATCTGGCCGAAGGCCTGGACCGCGTCGGAGTGCAGCGGGATGCCGAACTCGTTGGTCACGGTGGCGAGTTCGCGGATCGGCAGGACCGTGCCGATCTCGTTGTTGGCCCACATGACGGTGGCGAGGGCCACGTCGTCGGGGTTGCGCTCGATCGCCTCGCGCAGCGCCTCGGGGTGGACCCGGCCGTGGGAGTCGACGGGGAGGTACTCCACCGTGGCGCCCTCGTGTTCGCCGAGCCAGTGGACGGCGTCCAGGACCGCGTGGTGCTCGACGGGGCTGGCGAGGACCCGGGTGCGGGCCGGGTCGGCGTCGCGGCGGGACCAGTAGAGGCCCTTGACCGCGAGGTTGTCGGCCTCGGTGCCGCCGGAGGTGAGGACGACCTCGCTGGGGCGGGCGCCGAGCGCTTCCGCGAGGGTCTCCCTGGATTCCTCGACCGTGCGGCGGGCCTTGCGGCCGGAGGCGTGCAGGGAAGACGCGTTGCCGGTGACGCCGAGCTGCGCGGTGAGGGCCGCGGCTGCCTCCGGGAGCATCGGGGTCGTGGCGGCGTGGTCGAGGTAGGCCATGATGACGTCGATTCTACGGGGGGCGGGGTGCAGGTCGCCCAGCGCCGTAGGGGTCGGTCGCCGTTTGCGGGTGCCGGTGGTTCGTGGCTGGTCGCGCCCGCGCGGCGGAGCCGCAGACTCAGCGCAGCCCCGCGCCCCTGAAGGGGCGCTGCTGTGGACGGCGCTTCGAAGGTCAGGTCTACAGGCTCCAGGAGACCGTGTTCGAGGCCGCCATGGCGATCGCCAGGACCGCGAGGTCGGCGACGCCCAGGGTCAGGCCCAGGTATGCGCGGCCCTTGCGGGCGGTGCCGCGCCACAGGGAGACCAGGGACAGGATGATCGCGATCGGGCCCAGGAACAGGTTCAGGACCAGGAGGCCCAGGAGGCCCAGGATGAAGGACGCCACGGCCATGCCGTCGGCGTCGCGGGTGCGGGTCTGCGGGCGGGGGGTGGCGGGTGCGGTGAGCTGCATCATGCTCGGCTCCTCAAGTGAGCGGGGGCGGAAGGTCAGTTGGCCGAGGTGCGGCGACGGGCGAGGCGCTCGCGGAGTGCGAAGACGGCCAGCCAGACGACGATCACGGCGGCCAGTCCGGCGGTGACGTCGAGCGGCGCGTGGGCCACGGTGCCCAGCACCACGCCGAACAGCATGAGTGCGGCGACGAGGAACAGCATGGGTTCGATCCCCCTCCGAGTTACATTTGGGTGAACGGTTGTAGTAACACTTGTTCACTGACTTTGAGTCTAGCAACTCGCACGGCTTTCCAATTCCGGAGAACAGTTGTTAACTGGATGACATGAGTCACACCCTCGGCATCCGACAGGCCCAGAAGCAGAAGACCCGCCAGGCCTTCCTGGACGCGGCGCTCGCCCTGCTGGAGGAGCAGAGCCTGAGCAGCCTGGGACTGCGCGAGGTCACCCGGGCCGTGGGCGTCGCCCCGACCGCCTTCTACCGGCACTTCCGCTCCACCGCCGACCTCGGCGTCGCCCTGGTCGACGAGGCGCTCGGCAGCCTGCACCCCATGGTCCGCACCACGGTCTCCACCTCCGGCGAGGAGCGCATCACCCGTGCCGTGCGGCTGATCTCCGACTACGTGGCCGCCCATCCGGCGCACATCCGGTTCATCGCCCGGGAGCGGCACGGCGGGGTGCAGCCGGTGCGGGAGGCGATCCGGGACCAACTCGCCCGGTTCGCCGAGGAGGTCAAGACCGAGCTGGCCAAGGACCCCGAGGCCGAAGGGTGGAACGACGCCGACCTGCTGATGCTCGCCCACCTCTACGTGGACCAGATGCTCATCACCGCCTCGCTGTTCCTGGAGACCCTGGAGTCGCCGGAGTCGCCGGAGTCGCCGGAGCCCTCGGAGGCCGAGCGGGAGCGCGTCTCCCAGGTCGCCGCCCGGCAGATGCGGCTGATCAGCCTCGGCCGGCAGCACTGGCTGGATTAGCCCGCAGGCAGCACAAAGGGGCGGCGCGTCCG
>NZ_JBSHBL010000060.1:0-65532 GCF_053611985.1 Streptomyces sp. NPDC054770 | reverse complement strand
GGCCTGCGGCCTGCGGCCTGCGGCCTGCGGCCTGCGGCCTGCGGCCTGCGGCCTGCGGCCTGCGGCCTGCGGCCTGCGGCCTGCGGCCTGCGGCCTGCGGCCGGTCGAGCCAGACGTCTCAGCCGAGAACCTGCTGGGTCACGACGATGTGTCCGGCATCGGGGTCGAGGACGCCGCCGAGCCGACTGAACGCGCCGTCGGTCAGATCAAGGCACTTGGGCTCCTGCGGGGTCTGGACGAACGTGCCGCGGTCGTTGACCCGAACGGTCAGGGACCGGCCGTTGGCGACGTTGGTGACCTGGACGCGCGTGCCGAAGGGCAGTTGAGGCTGACGGGACAGGGAGGTGGCGACCGTGTCGGCGTTGTTGTCGAAGACCTCGCCGCTGGCGGTCAGGGCACCGGGCGGCTGGGGGCCGTAGTGCGTGGCCCAGCACTGCTCGCCGCTCTGTTCCACGGGGGCGTTCCACTTCTGGTTGGCGGCGCCGGAGCAGGACCAGATCTGGACCCGCGCACCGTTCGCGGAGGAGCCGTCGGTGACGTCGAGGCACGTGTTCGCCGCGGGGTTGACGATGTCGTGGGCGGCGGTGACGGTCCATTGCTGGTTGGCGGCGCCCGTGCAGGACCACAGCTGGACCTTGGCGCCGTCGGCGGTGGAGTTGGCGGTGACGTCAAGGCATTTGCCCAGGGCGCGCAAGGTGTTGTCGGCGCCTGTGGTCCACTGCTGGGCGCTGGTGCCGTTGCAGTCGTAGAGCTGCACCGGGGTGCCGTCGGCGGTGCCGGCCCCGGCGACGTCCAGGCACTTGCCGGCGAGGCCCGTGACCGTGCCGGTCGCCGCGGCGGCGGGTGCCGCGGCCAACGGGCTGAGCAGCAAGGCCAGCAGGGCCATGACAGGACTACCGCGTAACGCGGCGGTGAGGAGGGAGGATCGATCAGCCATGGGGGGTTGGTAAGCCTTTCCGAGGTGGCATGTGGGTGGGTGTGGCGGACACCGACAGGTCGCACATCAGGACGACCTGACATTCGGAAAGTAAAAGGTCTATACCAAGTCCGTCAAGATGTGAACATGACAGTTTTCGCCTGCGGTCGGACGCCCGCACCTGCTCGCCGGGATGTTCTGGGCGGACCTGGAACGACACCACCCCGGGATCTCCGCCCTCCGCCTGCCCGACGGCGTTGCCCAAGAGCGGAAACAGCGGGCCCGCACAAGGCACCCACCGCCGAGATCGTCCCGCTGCTGCGGATCACACTTCGTCGACCAACGCCGAGCCGCACGTCCCGGCGAGGAGTGGCGAGAGCCGACCCATGCTGAGCAGGCCGACCTCCGCCGCGTTGCCGGGCTGGGCCGCGTGCGGCGCGGGCCTGGCCCGGTCGGTCGGGTTTCCGCGGCTGTGCTGTGCTCAGCTGTCGATCTCGTACTGGCCGACGGTGCGGAAGTAGCGGAGGGCTTCCGGGCTGCCGTCGTCGAGGACCGCCTGGATCGCGGCGTACATGGCGTCGCTGATGTTCGGGTCCGTGAGCATGTGGGTGATGTACGCGCGGTCGTCCTCGGCCTGCGCGAGCCGGTATCCGGTCCACCGGAAGTAGCTCAGGGTTTCGGCGGTACCGGCATCGAGGGCGGCGTTGGCCTCCGCCATCACCCTCTTGTCACCGTTCTGCGTGGCCACGTACAGGATGTGTGCCACGGCCACGGAGTCGTCCTCGACCTGGGCCTGGGCGTACCCCGTCTCCAGGAAGGCACGGAGCGCTTCCGGGGTACCGGCATCGAGGGCGGCGCTGGCCGCCTTGATCACCCGCTTGTCGCCGTTCTGGGTGGCCACGGCGAGGACATGGGCGACCGCGACGGAGTCGTCCTCGGCCTGGGCGAGGCGGCATCCCGTCTCCAGGAAGGCACGCATGTCCTCCGTCGTACCGCTCAGCGCCTTGTCGGCCTCGCGCAGCACGCCCGCCCCGGCGTCGTCGTCCGTGAGGATGTCCTGGATCGCGGCCCTGACCTGGTCGTCCGTCAGCTCGTCGACCGGGGTCCCGGTGCCGGCCGAGACGTCCGGGCAGGCCGTGGCAGGCGTGGTGGTGACGGGCGTGGTCGACGTGGACGAGTCGGCGGCGAAGGCCGGTGCGGTGAAGAGAAGGGCGGGCGTCAGAACGGTCGCGGCGATCAGCATCGCGGCGCGGCTCGGTCTCATGGATGTGCCTCCGTATTCGGTGGGTTGACCGGTACGAAGCATCCACATGCCAGGTGCACGGATCAACACGTTTCTCGGCTGCTGCGGCGGCGTCGGACGGTCCTCAACTGCCCACATGCGGTGATGAGTTCGGACATCACCGACGCCGGCGTGCGTTGTCCGTCCCGAGTGCTTGAACTTGGAGCACGCATGCGGACCCCCTGCCGACCAAGATCGCCGGACACAAGACCCGCGGCGCAACGCGCTCTTCAACGATCAGCTACGCCGTGCGAAGAGAATCGCCTGCGATGCTTTCTCCTCGGGGGTCAGCAGCATCTGGGCCTCGACCTCGAACCCGGCGTCGCGCAGCCAGGTGGCCACCTGGCCCGGCTGACGACGGTGGACATGGACCTTCATCGGATGGCCGCCGTAGCCCTCGGTCTTCAGGCGTGATTCGTCGCCGACGTGGAACAGGAGCTGCAGCGGTCCACCCGGCCGCAGTACCCGATGGAAGTGCCCGATCACAGACGGCACCTCGTCATCGGGGATGTGGATCAACGACTGCCAGGCCAGCAATCCGGCCACCGAGCCGGCAGGGAGGTCCAGGTCCGTCATCGAGCCCACCTCGAACCGCAGGCCGGGATGGTCGCGCCGAGCCACGGCGACCATCCCGGGAGAAAGGTCGATGCCGAAGGCGTCGACGCCGAGAGCGTGCAGGTGGGCGGTGACGTGTCCGGGGCCGCAGCCGATGTCCGCCACCGGCCCGCCGCCCGCGGCACGCACACTGTCGGCGAACAACGTCAGAGCCGCGCGCGGGTACTGCAGCCGGACAATGGCATCACGCACGAAGTCGGCGTAGCCAACCGCGACCGTGTCGTAGGAGGTTCGGGTGTCCGTCAACCAGTCGTCCGTCCACATGGTCGACACGCTAGTCCACTGGAACTGCTCGACCTGGCCGGCAGCCCGATCTGCCTCCGCAGCCTGCGAGTCTGGGAGGCGGCCGACCACCGCCTCGCTTTCTGCATGGCTGCGCAGGGTTGCTCCCGCCCGGCACACATCGTTCGCATCGCACGGTTCCCATTTCAGCGGCCTGTCTGGGAATTAAGACACTTGGCTTACAGCGTGGATGGTGGTTGCGTGCGCCGTATGCAAGATCTCGGTTCGACGAAGGCACAGATCCTGCTGACGGCGGAGCAGCTGATCGCCGATCGCGGCGTGGACGGCGTTTCGTTGCGGCAGATTGGGGCGGCAGCGGGCGCGGCGAACAATTCCGCCGTTCAGTACCACTTCGGTACGAAGGACGGCCTGGTCGAGGCGATCTTCACGCACCGCCTTCCCAGGCTTCACCGGCGGCGGACGATGCTGCTCGCCGACCGGCGCGCAGGCGATCTGCGCGGCTGGGTGGAGTGCCAGGTGACAGCGGTGATGGAGCAGAGCGAGGAGCCCGGCAGCCGCTATCTGGGGTTCGTGGCCGCTCTGCGGCAGGACGACCGCAGGGATGTGTTCGAGCGGATCCCGGCAGAGCTGCGAGCCTCCACCCGCGCCTTCCACGACCGTCTCGCTTCCCTACCCCCGCACCTGCCGGAGCAGTTGCGGGAGCACCGGGTGGCGCACGCCATGGTGCTTGTCGTCCGCGCGGGCGCCGACCGTGAGCTCGGGCACGCGCACGGCAGGGCCATGCTGCCCTTCACCGTGGAGGTTGCCGATCTCGTCGACGGAATCGTGGGGTTCCTCCTGGCACCCGCGTCGCCGGATGCTCTGGCCGCGTTCGACGGCAACGGCCTGCCGCCCGAGATCTGGCCGGACCTCCTGTGAGCCGACCCTCCAAGAACGGAGTCTCGATGTCCACGACCCGCGACGAAGGCTTCGCAGTGCTGCAGGAAATCCTTCCCGAAGTCATCTCGGGCAGCGGCGCACAGGCCGAGATCGACGGCGGAGGATTCGCGTTCGGCCTTGGTGAGCTGAGCCTGGAGAACGTCTTCGGGCGGCTGTGGACCAGGCCCGGCCTCGACCGGCGCTCCCGCAGTCTGGTCACCCTCGGCATCCTCATCGCGCTGCACGCCGAGGACGAGCTGAGGTTCCACTTCCCGGCCGGCCTGCGCAACGGCCTGACACGGGAGGAACTCGAAGAAGTCGTCTACCACGCTTCCGGCTACGCCGGTTTCCCCGCGGCGGCGACCGCCATGCGCATCGGGCACGAAGTGCTCGACCACCACACCGCAGAGCAGGACTGAGAAAGGCGGCAGCACGCAGACCGTGCGGGACAAGACGGCCGTCATCACCGGCGCAGGCAGCGGCATCGGACGCTCGACCGCTCTCTCCCTCGCCCGCCGTGGCGCGAACATCGTCGTCGCGGACATCAACGAGGCCGGGGCCCGCGCCGTCGCCGTCGAGATCACCCAGGACGGCGGTGCGGCGCTTGCGGTACACAGCGACGTCGCCCGCGAGTCCGCGTTCGAGGAGCTGAAGCAGACCGCGCTCGACCGTTTCGGCACGGTCGACATCGTGATGAACAACGTCGGCGTGCTCACCCGGGGCCGGCCGGACTACCTCCCCGTCGAGGAGTGGGAGCGGATCATCACGATCAATCTCTTCTCCGTCGTCCGCAGCAACGCCACGTTCCTGCCCCTGCTCATCCAGCAGGGCCACGGGCACATCGTCAACACCGCTTCCTTCGCGGGTCTGTTCACCTACGCCTACGACCGGCTTCCCTACGCGGCATCGAAAGCGGCAGTCGTACAGATCTCCGAGGGGCTGCGCCTCTACCTCCGGCCACGAGGTATCGGCGTGACCGTGTTGTGCCCGGGCCCCGTGGCCACCAACATCGCCGCCTCACTGCCGCCGACCTTCGGCCCCGAGGTGGGCACCCGCGGCCCCGGCGAGCAATTCGGCGTCCTCGACCCAGCCACCGTCGGGGAGCAAGTCGCCGAAGCGATCCTCACCGACCCCTTCATGCTCTACACCGACCCGCAGGTCTGCGACATCCTCGTCGAACGGGCCACCGACTGGAACGCCTTCATGGAACGCCAGACCGCGGCCATCGCCCAAAGCGGCCCCAGTCCTGCCGCGCAGGCCGCCGGCCCGCCGAACGACCTGTTCCGCATACATCAGGAGTGACGGGCGGCCAGATCCACGCCCCCGAAGTCGCTCTTCACTAGGCCGAGTCACCTTCCGGCGCTGCCCTCGCCAGATCTGTTGTCCACCACGCTGTCGCCCTCGGCTGGTGAGGGCCTCCTGGCGCTTCCACAGCGGGCGACGACTTGACCGGGCGTGGGGTTTCCCAGAAAGACCGCCGAATTCCTGCGCTCCCGCACCGAGCCGTCCTTCGCGTTCGGCTTCGGTGATCCGGTCGGCGAGATTGTCGCGGATCTCGATCAGCCGCGGCCTCTCGGCCGGGGAGACGATGAGGACTGGGCATCGGACGCATGCTTCTCCGAACTTCGGGAGCCTGCGTCGACCCGCCGGTCCACAGGAATCTGTCCCTCGGACCTGGCGTCGGAGACGTCGGACAGCACTGCGATCATCATCGGGTGCGTGGAACCGATGAGCTGATCAACGTGGACGACCCGGCCTGGCCCGAGCTTCAGGAGCTGTTCGCGGCCGGCACCGTTCCGGTAAAGGTGCTGCCCGTTGACCGGGGCGAGAGCCGTCGGTGCCTGCTGCAGATGCAGGTCACGGCGCGATCAGTGCTCGGCGCCGTGGCGTTGAACAGCGGCGGCCTGGTTCTCGATGACGGATGGGTGCGTGTGTTCGGCGGCGGGTCGGGCGAAGTCGACGGCAGCCTGCCAAGCCTTGCCCAGGTCAATGCGTTCCCCGCCGATTTCGATCCTGCCTGGCATCCGGCGAAGGGCCTGGTCGTCGGCCACGACGTGTTGGGCGGGGTGTTCGCGCTGAACAGCCACGATCCGGAAGCGGCGGGTCGGCCCGGTGTCCCAGGACAGATGACCTACTTCGCCCCTGACACGTTGGAGTGGGAAGCGATGGAGATGGGTCACTCGGTATGGATCTCCTGGATGCTGTCCGGACGGCTGGAGAATTTC
Organism: Streptomyces sp. NPDC054770; assembly: GCF_053611985.1. Taxonomy (NCBI): domain Bacteria; kingdom Bacillati; phylum Actinomycetota; class Actinomycetes; order Kitasatosporales; family Streptomycetaceae; genus Streptomyces; species Streptomyces sp. NPDC054770. The sequence continues at coordinate 59,333 of NZ_JBSHBL010000060.1, read as the reverse complement.
TACGAAGGGCTGCGCTGGCCGGGCTGGCGTGAGGAGGCGGCCTCGCTGTCCTTCTCGCAGGGCCTCTCGGTGATTCCGTTCTTGTGGTCGCAGGAGGCTCAAGCGGATCTTGCGGCCACCACTCGCCGCGCCGTGCCGATGCGAGAAGTCCTCGGCGTCGCCGCTGACTTCGCCCAGCAGATGGGCCCGGCCGATCCGGGATTCCTTGGTGCGGTATAGGCCAGAGAGCCGACCGTTTCGATGAACTATCGTCGCTCGGGAGGTCATGGCGCTTCCCCTTGTAGATCTCGGAGGGTAGGCAGGCCAAGGCCGACGGCAGTGCCGTTGCGGGACCTGCGGTGAATTCGGGCGAGCTTGTCCTATGCGCCGGCGAGACCATCGCGGATTTCCTCCAACCGGCCGCGCTGTGCCGGGCCCGGCCGGAGGAGCGAGCAACGAACGCAAGCGTGTTCATGGACACAAGGACTTGAAATGGCACGAGCGCAGGTGCCGATGGAGGCCTTGCGCTTCTCGAAGTGCGCGAGGAAGGCGTCTCACTCCTCCTCGGTCGGTGTTCGGTGCCGATATCGCGCTGAGCAGAGGCATCGGCGGGTTCCAGACGCGCTCCTGGACGTCGTAGGAGGTCACGAGCGGGATCGCGCAGCTGCCTCCTCGCAGGCGGCGGACCATGGTGAAGAGGATGTCCGCCAGTTCCGGCGCGGCGAAGGCCCAGAAGGCTTCGGTCTCCTCGTAGGTGAGGTTCCGACGCCGCCCGGTCGAGGTCAGGTGCCCGGCGGCCTTGAGCGCGACGGCTCTACGCAAGGTTGCGGCGGTGTCGGGGATCAGATTCCCGGGCCGGGTTTGCTCGGCGGCAGCCAGTAGTTCGGCCGTGGCGCGTCGCTTGCGGTCGACGGTGTCGGCCGGCACCGGCAGGACGGGCAGCCGTTCGCGGGTGCGCTGGTCCATCCGGGCCTTGCGGTGTGCGGTGTTTGCGGTCCTGGGCCTTGCTGATCCCCTCGTCGCTGATCGGGCAGGGCACCACCTACGGCGCCCAGCGGACCGGCTCTTCCGCAGCCCAATGGGCGATGTAGTCGACTGTGCAATGACCCCCGCGGACATGGACCCGACGCAAGGTGCCGACCAGTTCCACGCAGTCATCGACGGTCATGCTCGTGATTGACCCGCCCTTGCAGGCCAGAAGCATCGCGATCCGGGTCGCCGCGATGGTGGCCTCGCCTCGGGCGCCGACCGGCCCGGACTCGGCCAGCTGCGCCAGGCTTGCGAACCCCTCGGGGCGCGGACCTCGGCCATGACCACAGCCAGGTACTTGTGGGTGGTTGGGGTGAGCATCCGGACCAGGTCAGGACGGATGACATCGCCGCAGACCAGCATTGGCTCGAAGGCTGGACAAACGGGGTGTCGGATGCCCGATGCTCTGCCTCGACCCTGCCCAGGTCCCGCGGCTGCCGGAGACCGAAGCCAGCACCCGCGAGCGCCGGCGGCAACAGGCCGAGCTCGGCGAGAGCGGCACCAAGGCTCTCGGGTGGGAATCCATCCGAAGCAGAAGTGTCCATTCCTCGTGGTTGCTTCAAGGTGCAGGGGTGATCAGCTCGGGGTCCGCAGCGTCTGCCGGAGCGTCTCAAAGGCGGTGGGACGCGGTCGGTCCGGCAGGAAGTCGCGGATGCGAAGGGCGCATTCCCGCGGGCTGCGGAGGCTGGTGTCGACGTCGAGGTCATGCAGCTCGTGAGAGTGCACCTGGCCGAATTGCATCGCGGCCAGTCCCGGTTGTCGGTCACCGCGCTCGATCTCGCGGCGTTCCAGCTCGGGCAGTGGACAGCGGACACCGACCAGCAGCGTGTCTTCGGGCACGAGCAGGTCGAGGAGGTCCAGTAGCCGCCAGCGGCGGCTGAACAGGTAGTCGACGACGAGGTTGTTGCCACCTGCGGCCATGCCGGCGACGGCGCGGTGGAAGCCCTTTACGGTGCGGTCGATCTCAGCCTGGAGATCTTCGTCCGCTATCTCACGTTTGCAGCGCATGGCGTGGAAGGCGTCCACCGGGATGTGGAACCACGTCCCGTCGAGGATGTCGAGGAGCTCCCGGGCAATGCTGGACTTGCCGGAGCTGGACGTCCCGTTGAGCAAGATGACCATGCCGCCGGCTGAGGTGTCAGGGATGCGCGCGTAGGCCGGGTCCGCCGTTCCCGCACCCTCCTCGGTTGGCATGGTGCCGTCCTTCCGCCCCCGGGCCTGACAGCCGCGACGCTTAGCTGAGTGTGCTGCCGTGATCATCCCAGGCGAAACGAAAGAGCGCCGCCCCTTTTCCGTGCCTCCGGTAGGTGCAGAGAAGCATCTTTGTCTCGCAGGGCAGAAAGCCTTCTTCGAAGGCCGCCGGACGGCCTTCCGTTCCTGGGTCGGCCTAGAACTTCTCCCGCACGCCGGGCAGCGAGGGCGCCCACGAGAAGGGCGGTGTTGCAGGTCCCGGCGTCGGGGACGGTAGCGGGCTTCGGTCTCGGGGAGTTCATCGACTGGTATCTCCGCCGTCGCTGTCGCGGGCCTTGCCGCCGGCAGCGGCATCGCTCACGCCGCAACGTGCTCCCAGTCCTGTCTGCCGCTGTCCGACTCGGTGGTTCCCTGACGGCGACGACCAATATGTGGCCGGAGCGGTATTCCGGCACGAAGACCGCCATCACCAAGGACGGGGTCGGAATGAAGCTGAAGAACGCGGTCTGCGCGGGCACGATCACGCTGATCTCGGCCCGCAGCGCGATCAAGACTGACTGGACCATGGTGCTGGCAGTCACCGGCATCGGTTGCCCCCTATACCCACGCGAACCGCCACCCCGCGACACGGCATCGGCGCGGTGAAACCGGTGGCGGCGCGTTGAGGCAGGGATGGGGGGTGCCCCGCGGAACCCGTTTCCCTGCGGTGGCGCTCCCGTTCCAGCGTGCGCCACCAAGCCGGAGGGGATCGGTCCGGCCGGCATCTGGACATCAGAGGCAGTCGGCAGCCAGGCGCCCAGTGCCTCCACGAGCGGCGCCCTACGGCCTGTGTCCGTCCGGGTCCCGTGCTGCTTGGGCTGGATCCGTCGACGGTCGTACGCCGGGTGTGCGTCCGCGCGCCCCACCCCGCGCGCTACGGCTCCGGCCAGGTAGGGCAACATCTGGGCATCCGTCGCCTGACCATGAGGGGCCGTCATGCTGTCCACCCGCCGTGCCATGCCGATCGTGGCGCTGTCCTGCCTGCTGCTCGCGGGCTGCAAATCCGGATCGCTGGGCGGCCTGTCGCCGTCCGGGAGCCCGACCGCATCGGGGACCGCCTCAAGCGCAAGCGGGGCGGGGGGTGGGGGCCGGGCGATCGCCGTGGGGGCCGGTCCGCAGAAGAAGTACACGGTGCAGCAGCAGCCGGCCGCCGGATCGTGCCACTACCACTATGAGAAGGGCGAGCCGCTGGAGGACCCGGCCTGCACCCCGGGCGCCATCTCGCCGGCCGTCACCCAGGCCAACCTGAAGACGACGATCTGCCGCAAGGGCGGCTACACCTCCGGTGTACGCCCCTCCACCTACGTCACCGGCAAGGAGAAGAAACTCAACGCCGCCTCCTACGACTACACCGGCGCGATGGGCGAAGCCGAGTACGACCATCTGATAAGCCTGCAACTGGGCGGCGACCCCAACGACCCGCGCAACCTGTGGGTCGAACCCACCGATCCGGGCCACAGGAACAGCCAGGGCGTCAACAACAAGAAAGACCCGGTGGAGACCAAGCTGCACACAGCGGTCTGCGCGGGCAAGGTCACCCTCGCCCAAGCGCAGCAGGCCATCGTCACCGACTGGACCACCGCCCTCACCACGCTTCACCTCAGCTGACACCCCGGCCCGGCCGGACGAACATCGTGCGGTACGCGGGGATGGCGTGCGATCGTGAGGGTGTCCGGGCCCGCTGCTTTCCCCCGTAGCCGCGGGCCTGGACTTGTGTCTCAGCGGGCAAGGGTCTCGGTGATGGGCTGGTCGAGGCAGGCCGTGAGGCACTCAGCGAGCGCCGCCTGCCCCGGGTCGCTGCTCGACTGGTAGAGGGCTACTCCACCGACATCACCGGCACCAGCCACGGCGTCTACGACACCATGACCGACCCCGGATCATCCCTCTTCCTCACTACCGCACCCACCCCCTGAGACCGGGCCGCCAGCTCCCAAGCCGGCATTTCGGCCGGCCGGTGTGCCGTACATTCGCTCCCACGGCACACCGGCCGGCTGGTCGCCCATCGCGCACCTGGCACACCGGCTCAGAAACCGGCTCCGGCAGCCTGGCCCCCACCCGGGCGAACGCCCAAACCAGTCCGCGGATACCCAGACCCGCCCCACACGCCGATGACAGGCGGACGACATGACAGCGCCGGACACCAGGACGGCCTCGCACACACGTCGTCGATGGCGTCGACCGCTCTTGACTGTCTGCAGCCTCGCCGGCCTCCTAAGCACCGCGGCATGCCAGCCAGCAGCAGTGTTCACCGTGGACAACAAGACATCCGAAGCACTGAGGCTTTACACCAGCGTGCCCTCGCCCACGGGCTCAAAGCCCGAAGTGCGGCCGCTGAAGGGGGTCGGACCAGGCAAAGACACCGGCCCTGACATCAACAACATACCCGGTCTGTACAGCAACAACTGCAGCGAACACGTCAGCCTCATCGCCATCGGAGCCACCTCGGGCAAGAGGTACGTCTACGGTCCGCCCGTGTGCAAGGGCAAGACCTGGACCATCGACGACTCAACCCCCTCTTCTCCGAGCACCGATCAGTAGCACGTCACCCCGGCCGGTGTGAGAGTTGCGACGGATGCTGAGTAGCCCGTCCCGGAACATCACGACCGCGAAGCGAATCATGATGCTGGCAGCAACGCCTCTCATCGCCTCTGTGTGTTTCTGGCCGATCCGCTGGCGCCAGCGATCCGTGCCCAAGCCCGGCCGCAGGTGCGCTTCGTCACCGATGGTGCGTCCCGGGGAAGGGGAGGGCGTACCACCGGTTGCCGGCGCGTACCTTCTGTTCAGCCTGGTCCGTCGCTGTCTCTCCGCCGTGGTGACGGGCCAGAGGCCTGCTCGGTGGGTGAGGGCGACGGTGACGGTGATGGGTTGGTCGGGGCAGGCGGCGAGGCGTTCGGTGAGCGCGGTCTACTCGGCGGGTCGACGGCCAGCTGGTAGCGGGTTTTGTCAGCGGCCCAGTCGGTGAGTAGGTGCACCAGTAGCCGGCATACGGCGGGAGCCACTCGGTCGGGTCCTTGTCCATCTTCGACCGTTCGCGGCCGCCGACACAGCGATCAGCGCCCGGGAGTCGGGTTCAATCAAGACGGAGATCCACAGGGATGGTCAGCACCCCGACCATCCCCGTCGACGTCACTGGCGCACTGATCTATGACGCGCAGGGCTTATTGGTGCCAGCGCCGGAAAGGTAAGCGTCGGAGATCCAGCCGAAATACTGTGCGTAGTGCACGGCGGACCAGGTCGTGTAACCGTTGACCGACTGGCCGATGCGGTAGCAGTTGAGGTCGACCCAGGCGCTCCAGGGGACTCGGACGATGAGCGAGCAATTGCTGCCGGGGCCGGTCCGCATTGCAACTCCGGTGGGGTAGGCCGGATCCCGGTTGATTACCTGCGCAGTGCCCGTGTCCTTGTCAGGCGCGGTCGGCCCGCAGGTAACTGCTGCAGCAGCCGGCGAGGCGGTGGCGAGGGAGATGCCACCGGTGGCCAGCGCAATGGCTGCGAGTCCGGCACCGAATTTGTGTCGACTCTTCATACAGATCCTTTGCTCGAGCGGAATTTTTACTGATCTCCCAGGCTGCGAAACCTAGGACCGTTCACGTGGTCGTTGACCGTGTCCTGGCCCAGCCGCCGAATCGGGATGACCGCCAGGCAGGTTCATCTACGGTGCGTCCCAGACCTTGTGGAAACCTTGCGCACGAGCCGCAACTCGCGCACTGGAACGGCATCCGCGCCTCGGTCGACAGCCCGCTGAGGCCCTCCAGCAGATCGGCGGGTCGGTCTTCTTGTCCGGATGACTGGCGGTGACGTCTACCGTTACTGAGCGCCGCTGAGGCGCCGTTGGTGGGCGGTGACCAGGGTGCGCCACCGTTGGCGGGCGGCTGGTTCGCCGTCGACCCATCGGGTGCCGGACGGATGAGCGGGAGCCACGCAGGCCGTCTCACACCAGGACCGCGGGCGAGCCTGCCGTCCTTTATGGGGATTCTTGAAAATCACCATGTCTACTCGTCGCCCCACTTGGTCCGGAGTCCAACGGAGTGGGGCGTTTCAACGAGTGGGGCGCGAGTTGTCGGCGGAGGGTCGCTCGTTCGTGCCGGCCGTGCTGGCCGGTTCACGGGCGTCTGCGGCCCCTGGACCCGGCTGACTTGTTGAGCGGCCCCTCCCGGGCGTGGCTGCAGAGAGCTTGATGGCACGATGGGCTCCGCCGTCCCCTCCGGGCCGTCGGAAGTCCGCCATGCCGGTCTCCCATGGTGACGCAATTCGGTTGAGCCGATGGCTGGCGGGCTCGGCCCGGTCACAGCAGGCCGGGCTGCTGCCATTCGGTGCCGAGGACGTGGTGGTCGAGGAAGTTGAGGAACGTCTCGTACCACAGGCGCGTGTGGTTCGGCCTCAGGATCCAGTGGTTCTCGTCCGGGAAGTAGAGGTACTTCGCGGGGACTTCGTGCCGCTGCAGTTCCTGGAAGAGAGTGGCACCCTGTCCGACGGGCACGCGGTAGTCCTTGGCGCCGTGGATGACCAGCATCGGGGTGCGGATCTTCGCGACGTCCAGGTGCGGAGAGTCGGCCTCGTACCGTTCGGGGCGGGTCAGTGGGTCGCCGAAGATCCGCTGGAAGTACCAGGGCACATCGGTGTCGCCCTGAAACGTTCGCAGGTCCCACAGACCTGCATGGCTGATGATCGCTTTGAACCGGTCTGTGCTGGTGGCGACCCGGTTTGCCATGTACCCGCCGTACGAGCCGCCCGCGAGCGCCGTACGTGAGGCATCGATGTCGTTGCGGGCCTCGGTCGCGTCGGTCAGCGCGATCACATCCGTGTAGGGGCGCCCGCCCCACTGCCCCCAGCCGCGCCGGTGGTTGATCTGCCCGTAGCCTGTCGACAGGGCCGGATCCGGCAGCAGTACGGCATAGCCGCGCGCGGCGAACGGCCACGGGTTCCACCGCCAGGTCCAGCCGTTCCAGCTGGACTGCGGTCCGCCGTGGACGGCGACGAGCAGCGGAGCGGGCCGCTCGGCGGACGCGCCCTCCGGCAGCACGAGCCAGGCGCGCAGCACGAACCCGTCGTCGGCCTCCGCGTGCACCTCGGTGAGCGTGCCGGGCAGTTCCCCCACGCCACCGGGGGCGGGCAGCCGGGCCGGAGTCTGGTCGACGACGTCGGCGTCGATCCGGACGGGCGTCGGCGGCGCGTCGACCGCGTGGCGCAGGGCGTAGAGCGTCCGCCCGTCGGGGGCGACGGTCAGCGAGCCGTACGCGCCCGAAGCGGTGAGACGCGTGACGCCACCATCTGGGTCGCGCCGGAAGACGGGGGCGTGCCCCTGCTCGTCGGATGTGAAGAAGAGCGTGTCGTCCGTTGGCGAACAGGCCACATTACCGGGCCAGTTGTCGAACCCGGGCAGGAGGTCCCGCACCGCGCCGTCGGCCAGGTCGACCCGGATGAGAGTCGCTTCCCAGGGGTCGTCGTATGTCGGGTAGCGCATCCGGCAGCACACGACGGCCGAGCCATCGTGTGTGAACCGCGGCGCCTCGTAGAGGTGTTCCAGATCACCGACGACGTGGATCTCCTCACCGCTCACCGCGTCGGCCACTATCACGGCGGTGCGATGCTCGTCCGGGACCCGCCCGGGCACGAACCGGCGGTACGCGACCCGTGTGCCGTCCGGCGACAACGCCGCATCCCCCGGGTCCTCCAGACCGATCCCCTGCCCACCGGCGACCACCGGTTCCGCGCCAGCACCGGCACGGACGAACGTGTGCGGCTCCGCCGGGCCGAGGTCGTGGTCCCAGGCGCGGGTCGGGCCGGCCTCGTACAGGATCGCGGTGACCTTCGCGTCCTTTCGCGCCGCGAGCAACTTGCCGTGCGTCTCGGCGTCGGCGGCACCCGGCAGCAGCCCGGCGGTGTGGCACAGCGCGCCAGAGTCCCGGGCGACGGTGACTGCGGCGATCCCGCCTGGGTGCCGGGCCACGACGACGGCCTCTCCGCGCGGCGGCAGCGCCCACAGCGCGGCGCCCTCGTCCTCGTCGCCGTCCGAAGCGGCGCGTCCGGACAGGAAGTACAGCGTCCCGTCCGGACCGAACACCGGCCCCGACTCACCCTTGTCGGACCGGGTCAGTCGCAGGGCGTCGCGCTCCCCGGTCGGATCGATCTCCCACAGGCCGGACACAAACCGCGTCCCGTCCCCGGACAGCAACTGCACGGCGGCGACGAGACGAGAGCCATCGACGGACAAGGCAAGGGTGTTGACGCGGGGGCAGGCGACGAGGGCGGACAGGTCACGGAAGGTGGACGCACCACCGGAGGACTCGGTCATGCGGGCGATTGTCGCCCGCGCGCGACGCGGACGGCCAGGGAGCATGACGTCCCGGCGTCGGAAGCCCGCACCGGGGCGCCCCCGTCAGCGGGCGCCTCCGTCGCCCGCAGCAGGCGTCCCGAGCCGCATCCGTCCCATCCCGTCCGCAGGTCAGCGGGCCGTGGGTGAGGAGGCAAGGTGAGCGGGTCTGGGGGAGCCCTGAGCGCAGAGCGGGGAAATTCAGGGTTCTGTCAGCGATCTCGTGAAGGCCGAGGTCAAGGGGTTGTGTCGTCGGGAATGCCCTGGTCATGGGGGATGTCTGCTTATCGGCCGAGGGCGTGTTCTTTCCCGGGATTCGTGGTGTGCGGGTGGAGTGTGTGGATGCGCTCGTGGGCTGGACACTGGTCCGTCTGTCCAGCACATGCTCCTCGAGAGCGTGTCCGGACTGCGGTGTCGCATCCCGCCGGGTCCACAGCCGCTACGGTCGCCGGCTGGACGACTGTCCCGTCGCCGGCGGGCCGGTACTGGTTCGGCTGACCGTCCGCCGGTACTCCTGCGATACCCCAACCTGCCGACGCCAGACGTTCGTTGAGCAGGTTGACGGTGTGAGCGGGCCCTACCAGAGGGCCAGCTCAAGCCTGCGCTTCGTGCTTGGTTCCGTGGCGGCCGAGCTGGGTGGACGGCCTGGGGCACGGCTGTGCCGAAAACTCTCGGTTCCAGCAGGCCGGATGCGGCTCCTCGGGCATCTGCATGCTCCGGCCGTGCCCGACCGGGCCCCACGCGTGCTCGGCGTGGACGAGTTCGCCTTCCGCCGCGGCCGTCGCTACGGAACGATCCGCGTCGACGTCGAAACCCATCAGCTCGTCGACGTCCTGCCAGACCGGAGCTCCGAGACGCTGGCTTGGCTCCGTGACCATGCCGGTGCCGAGATCGTGTGCCGGAACCGGGCCAGTGCCTACACCCGTGCCGTCAAGGAGGCCGCCCCTGGCGCCACGGAGGTGGCTGATCGCTGGCACCTGCTGCGCAACCTGTCTCTCGCTGTCGAACGGGTCTGCCACGAACACCGCGTCTGCCTGCGGAGATACGCTGAACAACAGCGGCAGGCCCAACCGCGGCAGCTCACCTTGGAGCTCGGGCCGACCACGCTGATCATGGACCGGGTCCGACGCCGGCACGAGGTGATCAGCAGGATGGTCGAGACCGGCTACCCGATCAGTGAGATCGCTCGCCGTCTCGGACTCGACCGCAAGACCGTCCACCGCTACCGCGACACCGACTTCGACGTTCTGCTCGCCTCAGCCAGCGACCGACGGAACGTGCCCCTCTACCGCTTCAAGTCCTACCTCCAGGCCCAGTTCGCCGCTGGCCACACCAACGCCAAAGAGTTGTACGGCCAGATCTGCGAACGCGGCTTCTCCCGGCGGCTACTCAACGCTCTCCCGCTACGTGCGAACCCTGCGCGACGGCACCGCCGTTTCTGCCCCCGCACCGATCCCGAGCCCACGCACCATCAGCGGATGGATCATGCGGCCACGCGAAAAGCTCACACCGCGTCAAGCCGCTGAGCTGGAACGCGTCCGGCTGGCCTGACCGGACATCACAGAAGCGTGCAACATCGCCCGCGCCTTCACCGACCTCGTCCGAAACCGCCGGGGCCATCTGCTCACCGAGTGGATCCGCCAGGGCGAACAATGCGGTCAGCCGTCGATCCGGTCCTTCGCCGGCTTCCTCCGGCAGGACCTCGACGCCGTCACCGCCGGACTTACGCTCGCCTACAGCCCGGGCGTAGTCGAAGGACATGTCTGCAGAGTCAAGCTCCTCAAGAGAAGCATGTACGGTCGCACGTCCTTCGCGCTCTTGCGAGCTCGCATCCTGGCACGGCCCTGACCTCGGCTTTCATGAGATCGCTGCCAGAACCCTGAGTGGCCGCCTCTGCTCGCCTCCTCACTTGGTTGCGGTTTCAACCGCGGGTGGGTCCCGGTGGAGCGGCGTGGCCGCCTTCTGCTCCGCAAAAGGCGATCAACTCCCGTATCGTGCACGGTAATCTCGCCGGGGTGAATGGTCTCGCACCCATTGGTCCACCGGAGATCCTCGCTTCGCTCGGTGTGTCCTTCCAGCTGCACGAGCACCCTCACGTGACCAGCCCTGTGGAGGTCTGTGCCGCGTTGGGCGTTCCGCTGGAGCGAACCGTCAAGACTTTGGCATTCGTCACCCCCGAGGACCGTCTCCTGCTGGCGGTGCTGCCCGGCCATGCACGGCTGAGGTACGGCGCCCTCGCCCGCGCAGCCGGGATCCGCCGAGACGACTTGTCTCCCGCCGATGCCGGGCGGCTGGCGCGGGCGGGGATGCAGCCGGGCGGGGTGTGCCCCGTGTCCGCGGACCGGGCTGCGACGGTGGTGTTCGACGAGACGGTCAGTAGTCTGGGACGTGTGCACTGCGGCAGCGGCCGGCGCGACAGCAGCATCGAGATCGAGGCGGCGGAGCTCATGGCCGCCGTCCCAGGGGCCGCTACGGCGTCGATCGGCAGCCTCCCGGCGGACGGGCCGGCATGACGACTGTCCGCGACGCCACGCCCTCGGACGCCGATGACATCTACGGTCTGCTGAGCGGGTTCGTGACGAGCTACCGGCCCGATCGAGCGGTCTTCGACGGCGCCACGTTTCCGCGGATCATCGAGGCTGCCTCGGACGGCGGCGCCGAGTTCCTGGTCGCCGAGCAGGACTCGTGCGTGGTCGGGTACCTGCTCGCGGTACGCATGCCCACCCTGTTCGCCGGCGGAACGATCCTCGAACTGCTCGAACTCACCGTGGCCGAGACCATGCGGGGCCGCGGTGCGGGTTCCGCGCTGATCCGGGCCGCGCAGGCGAAGGCCCGGGAGGCGAAGGACATCGAGGTGACCGTGCCGACCCGCAGAGCGGCCGACTTCTACCGCACTCTGGGGTTCCACGAGACCGCCGTTCATCTCAAATGGTCCACCACATGATCGAGAATCTGCCGACGAATCGGCCGGGCGAGACGGGCATTGAAACCATGCAGATCCAGGGGGCAACGGCACTGGTGACCGGCGCGAACCGGGGGCTCGGACAGGTGATGGCCCGGCTGCTCCTGCAGCGCGGCGCACAGCACGTCTACGGCGGGGCCCGCGACCCGCGGTCGGTCCTCGAGCCCGGCGTGATCCCGGTCCGCCTCGACATCACCGATCCCGCCCAGGTGGCCGCGGCAGCCGAGACATGCTCCGAGGTGACCTTGCTGGTCAACAACGCCGGCGTCCTTACCGACAGCCCCCTGCTGGCCGCGCCCGACCCGGCCGCGGCCCGTGCGGAGATGGAGGTCAACTACTTCGGCACGCTCGCCATGTGCCGTGCCTTCGCCCCGCTGCTCATAGGCAACCCACCCGGCGCTATCGTCAACGTGCTGTCCATCGCGAGCTGGTTCACCAACCCTGCGATGGGCTCCTACAGCGCCTCCAAGGCCGCCGCCTGGGCCCTGACCAACGGGATCCGCGGCGAACTTCACGACACCGGCGTCCTCGTCGTCGGCGTGCACTGCGGCTACATCGACACGGACATGGCCGCCCATGTCACCGGCCCCAAGAACACCCCGGAAGCGATCGCGGAGCAGACTTTCGCCGCCGTCGAAGCGGGCGAGACGGAAGTCCTCGCCGACGAACGCACCCGACAGGCCAAGGCAGCCCTCGGACTCACTCCCGGCACAACAGCTTCCGTCCGGCGCCCGTAACACCCCCCTCCGTAACGGCGTGTTCCACGCCACGGACCACCGAGGGAAGAGGCGGAGCAACTTCCCCGACACCGGCCACCTCGCAGGGTGGAGAACAAGAACACGCCCTCGGCCGATAAACAGACATCCCCCATGACCAGGGCATTCCTGTCGGCACAACCCCTTGACCTCGGCCTTCACGAGATCGCTGACAGAACCAAATTCAGGAAGCGCCATCATCCTCGGCAACGGCGCGGAGCGGTGAGGAGAGTGGTGAGGTGGGGGAGAGAAGACCCTCGGCGCACTGCGGGTGGTGCGATCGTACGCCGCGAGGGCCGGGTCGGCTGGGCGGTGGACTGGCAGCTTGAACCACACCGCCACACCGCCGCAGCGTCCGCGCGCTGCGCGATTTGGGCTTGGTGGAGGAGCCGACCGGGAAATGCGTCCTGAGCTGTCAGCACGCGAGGGCCGCGCCATTCGGCGGGCGGGCCGCCCGTCCGCGGACGGCCACGACGTGCTCGCCTTCGCCCGCGCCCTGCCGGACCCGGCACTGTCCCCACCGGCGGCGGCCGCACACCTGGTGGAGCTGCTGCCGTCGCAGATGTACCTCACCCTCGTGCGGGCTGGGGAGGTGAAGGCGGCGCCGGCCGACGGCCTGGTGGAACAGGTCCGCGACGCCCGTGCACGATCGTGTCGCGTGGCGGTGGCGGCTGTATCTGACCGCGGTGCAGATGCAGTCGGTGGCGTATCTGCTGTGGCTGCGGCAGGTCACCGGGTCGGCGGCGGAAGTGCGTCGTTTCAGCCGTGACTACGACATCCCGTTCCCGGCCGATGGACTGGTGCTGTTCTCACCCGGCGCAGCAGGGCGACCATGAACCGTTCGAGCCGCTGTGCGCCGTCATCACGGTGTCGCTGGGCCCGTCTCCGCCGCCGGGACCTCGCCCCGTCCACGGGGTGCTCAGGGCGGTCCGGGCGATGAGGTCCCTCCTCGAAGGGCCCGATCACCGCGGCCGCCAGCTGGCCTGCGGCCCGAACGATCTTACGAGCTGGTGCGTGATAGCGGGTGAGACGTGTCTGGCCTGGTCGTTGCCTGCTCTCAGAAGCTGATCGTGCGGTCGGAGACGAGGCCGGCGATGGCTCGGTAGGTGTCGGGCAGGCGGTCGCGGCGGTGGGCCCAGCGCATGGGTTGCTTCCAGCGTTTGTGATCTGCCAGGGCGTGTTCGACCGTGATGCGGTCGGACGAGTGCCCGTGACGGTCACGTTCCCACTGTTCGAATCGCCCGGGCAGTGCTCCGGGCCGTGGTTTCCTTGGCGGGGTGATCGCCTGGCCTGGGTGATCCCGGCTCAGGCCGAGGCAGCCGTCGTCCAGGAGGACCTCCACTTCGGGGAAATGCTGGAAGCAGGCGGCGATGCCTTCGTTGCGGGTGGCGGTGGCATCGCGCATACGGCCAGGTCGCAGGGCATCGGTCCATAACGTGGGCCACGCCAGTCGGCGATCACGGTGGCCTTCATCGTGTTCTGCTTCTTCTTGCCCGAGACGAACGCGCGCCGTCCGCCGCGGCCGGCCGGTGGCCTGCGGACCTGGATCTCGGTGGCGTCCGGCCGCAGTTCGATGCCCTCGGCCTGGGCGTAGGCGAACACATCCGCCAGTGTCCGAAGACGCAGGCCAGGGCATTCGGGGACCGCGCACCCTCGCTCGGCCAGGAGCGCACGTACCTCTCCGATTGCGCGGGAAATGGTGGAGCGGTCGACCCCGAACAGCAGCCCAAGGACTGCGTGCGGGAGGTCGTGCCGCAGATGTATGAGGGTGGCCACCAGCCGGTCGACGAAGACAAGTCGGTGGCGGGCGCCGGCTCCCTCGGCCCGTTTCCTGACCCCGCCCCGTGCTGCATGGCGGCGTCCCTCGACGCCGGCCTGCCATGGCACGGCCAACTCCTCGACCAGACAGGCCAGATGACGCTGGGAGACTCCGGTGAGCAGTCGATGTGCAAGAACCGCCCGATTGACCGTGATCGCCACCGGGATCATGCCACCCACCAGCCGGAACGTCTCACCCGCTATCACGCACCAGCTCGTTACGCGGCCATCCGACGTGACGTCCCGCACCGGGACATCGAACCGTCGCGGAGACCCTGTGCCGACGAGATGGCGCGCGGGCCTCGCGGCGTCGACTTCATCACGGTTGACGGGAGCGCGCCCGAACACCCCAACCGCTCCAAGGCATTAGCCAAGACAGGGCCAGGCCGCCGGGAAGTGCCGTCCGTTGCGGTGACCGCCATCTGGCGTTCATCTCTGTCTCACCGCTCCGGTCGACTGTGCTTCCTAGCGTCCGTGAGTGCGTGCACCGCTGACCTGCCGCAGTCCCCTGCCAGGTTCGGAGCGCTGCTGTCCGGTCGGTGTGCGACTGCACCCGACGACGCGAAAGGCCCCTGGAATGTCCGAAGAGCCCCAGCAAACCAGAATCTCTCGTCGCAACGCGCTCGGCCTGTTCGGCGCGACAGTGTCCGGCGCCGCCGCCGGGCCACTGGTCCTCGGCGCAGGAACCGCCGAGGCGGTTCCTGCGAAGTCGGAGGTCACCGGTCTCACCACCGGCTCGGCCACCACCCCCGTCCAGGGCCTGCACCTGACCTTCGGCGCCGACCCACGCAGCCAGATGGTCGTCTCGTGGGTCACCGACGCGGCCGTCAAGAACCCTCGGGTCGTCTACGGCACGCTGAGTGGCGGCTTCGGCTCCACAGTGCACGCGACGACGAAGACCTACGTGGACGGCACCTCCGGGCGGACCGTCTGGGTCCATCACGCGCTGATCAGCAAGCTCAAGGCCGACACCGACTACCTGTACGCGGCCCAGCACGACGGCGCCACCCCCGACGCCGGCACCTTCCACACGGCGCCGTCCGGCCGAGCTCCGTTCACCTTCACCAGCTTCGGCGACCAGGGTGCGCCCAGTGTGACGTGGAAGACCGGAGCGAACCCGGCCGACGCCTCGGGCCGGGACTTCGAGCCCAACGCCACGCCCGCCGCTGCCGACATCGTCACCGGCATCGAGAAGGTCGGCCCGCTGTTCCACCTCCTCAACGGCGACCTCTGCTATGCCAACACCGGGCCCGACCGCATCCGCGTCTGGCACGACTTCCTCGCCAACAACAGCCGCTCGGCGCGATTCCGTCCGTGGATGCCGGCCGCGGGCAACCATGAGATCGAGCTGGGCAACGGCAAGCTCGGTCTCGACGCGTACCAGACCTACTTCGAGCTGCCCTCGACCGAGACCCAGCCCGAACTCGACAACCTCTGGTACTCCTTCACCGTCGGCTCGGTGAAGGTGATCTCCCTGCAGAACGACGACATCGCCCTGCAGGAGGGCGGCGACATCTACATCAACGGCTACTCCGGCGGTCGGCAGCTCGCCTGGCTGGAGCAGGAACTCAAGTCGGCACGGGCTTCGAAGGCCATCGACTGGATCGTCATCTGCATGCACCAGGTGATGATCAGCTCGGCGACCGCCGCGAACGGCCCCGATGTCGCGCTGCGCGCGGCGTACGGCCCGCTCTTCGACAAGTACGGCGTCGACCTGGTGGTATGTGGCCACGAGCACGACTACGAGCGCTCGTTGGCGGTGCGTGGCGTCGTCCCCGGCAGCGTCACCCTCACACCCAACCCGAGTCAGACCGCACTCGACGTGATCGAGAGCGAGCATGGCACCACTCACATGGTCCTCGGCGGTGGCGGCGTGTCCGGCATCACCAACAACAGCTTCACCACCGACGACGCCGACGGTCACGGTCATCACTCGGCATACGTCCAGATGGAGCACGTCGGCAAGTTCAACTCGGTGAAGGAGAAGGAGACGGCGGTCTGGATCGGCGTCCGCGACGCGGAGCATCCGTACGGCTTCGCCGAGTTCGCCGTCGACCCGGGCCGTCACCCCGGTGACATGACCCGCATCCACGTCACCTACTACAACATCATCACGCCCACAGGTGAGCTGTCGGTCTTCGAGAAGTTCACGCTCCAACGCCGTCGTAGTGACGGCGGGCACAGCCAGCACTGACCCACCGCGACTAGGGCGTGTCTCTTTGGTGTGCTGATCAGTTGGTCGGCTGTGTCTGTCCGGTTACTGATCACTGATGCGATGTGGGACCGGATCAGCCGCTGATGCCGGCTGATCCGGCCCGTGGACGACGGTGGGCCGACCACCGCCGCACTCTTGAGGCCATCGCGTGGAAGTACCGCACCTGCTCGCCCTGGCGGGACCTGCCCCACGAGCTCGGCGCGTTCCAGACCGCTCACAAACGCCTGATCAGATGGGCTGCCGACGGCACTTGGCAACGAATCTTCGCTGCCGTCCTCGCCGAGGCGGACGCTGCCGACGAAGTGGGCTGGGCCGTGTCGGTGGACTCCACAGTCTGCCGCGCTCACCAGCACGCGGCCGGAGCCCGGAAAAGGGGCGCCCGACACGGATGAACCCACCGATCACGCGCTCGGACGCTCCCGTGGCGGCCTGAGCACGAAAGTCCACATCGCCAGTGACAGCCAGGCACGGCCCCTCGCTGTCCACGTCACCGCAGGCCAGGCTGGTGACGCGCCAGTCTTCGAGGCGGTCATGGCCCGCATCGGAGTCCCGCGCATCGGCCCGGGCAGGCCACGCACCCGACCCGACGTCGTCCTTGCCGACCGCGCTTACTCATCCCGGGCAATTCGCGGGCATCTTCGCCGCCGAGGCATCCGGGCCGTCATCCCGCAGCCCTCTGACCAGATCGGACACCGCCTTCGACGAGGCCGGGCAGGTGGTCGTCCACCCAGCTTCCACGCGGATGCATACAAGCAACGCAATGCCGTCGAGCGGTGCATCAACCGCCTCAAGCAGTGGCGGGGCCTGGCCATGCGAGCAGACGAACTCGCCACCGCCTACGAAGGGGCACTCCAGTTCGCAGCCATCCTGATCTGGACGCGATGACAGAAAGCCGAGGACACGCGCTCCCAGAAGAACGCCTGATCAGGACCTGGCTGCGGCGTCGACCACCTTCACCCTGCAGCCCGAGCACGTCCCTGATCTCCTCGCGACAAACAGATGCCGATAGACCGTCACCTGGCGCCGCGGAATGCCACAGAGCGTCGCGTCATCCGCCAAGGCAGGCTTGCGGCGCCGGCGGCCGCGCCGGGAGCGGATCGGCGGTTTGCCCTTCACCAGCGGGATGAGGGCTTGGCTGTCGTGCAGGTTCGCGGCGGAGATACCGACGGACAGGGGCAGACCGCTCCGGTCGGTGATCAAATGGATCTTCGAGCCGTACTTCCCCCGGTCCACAGGATTCGGGCCTGTCAGCTCTACTTTTTCAGCGCGCGCACGTTCACCGAGTCGATGGCGCAGCGGGACCAGTCCAGCTCGCCGCGGGCGCCGAGCTCGTCGAGGACCAGGCGGTGGAGCCTCGCCCACGCTCTGGCCTTCGACCATTCCGTGAAGCGTCGGTGAGCCGTCGCCCCCGATGGCCCGACGAGGCAGAGGGCAGTTGCTGCCAGGTGCAGCCCGAGGTGGCCACGAACACGATCGCAGTCAGGACTTCCCGGTCCCCGTGCCGACGCCGACCTCCTCCTTGCGGACGGGTCGGCGCCTCCGGCACCAGCCGCTGGACGATCTCCACACCCAGAGGCTGTCGAGCGAGCCAAATGAGATGGCCTGTCAGTGACTGCTCTCGGCTGATTGCCGACGCGGAGGTCCCTCTCGCGGAGCAATTGGCCGGGGTCCCGGAGCGCAAGTGCGTGAAGTCGCCATGTCCAGAACGCCGATGGATCTCGGCCTTCTGCGGTGACAGTGCATCACCAACTCGACGCCGTAGTCGGGAGCGGAAATGGAACAAGGAGTCGTTCAGCGCGTCAGCCACCCTGATGACCTCCGCGCGGACCAGCATCCGGTCAAGGCAGTGCATCGACCCCGCGTTCGAGACGCTTGTCTGGTATGGCGCCTTGCAGGCGCTTCGCAGTATGAAGCCGTTGCTGTGCGCATCACCGATATGAAGTGCAGGCTGAAGAAACTTGAGGTGGCCGAACAGCGGCAACGGCGAAGGTCGGCACCTCTCAAAACCCAGTACAGCTATGCCGTCATACCCATGGGGTCGTTTCTCATCGAACAGGTGCGGATGCGGCACGGTACTCTCGCCCTGACCTTGGACACGTACGGCTTTGCCATGGAAGTGGACTGGGAGAACGCGTGTGTCCCGGCAGGTCGTCCGTCGTCGAATACGCGTGAGGAAATCATGACCCGGTTGGATGCTTCGCCCCCTGCCATAGTGCATCAGGCGGGCGAAAAAAATGTGCAGCGGATGTGCGAGCGGTCTGTGCTCGGTGTGCTGCCTCGCAGGTCAGAGCCGGTATGCGGAAGTGTGTGGACCGTCCAGGCAGGATACTTCGTTCGTGCCGGTGGCCTCCTGGGCCTGACCTGCACTGCTGTTGACCTGGGCAGATGCACTGGCACAGGCGAAGAGGCTCGATCTTCAGCATCGGGACACCTCACCTCGGTGGGGCCGGCAGGAGTTGCCGTGGTCAACGGGTCCTGCCGCGGTCGGCGCTTGCGGGGAGGCGCAAGGAAGTGGGCACCCTCGGGGCTTGGGGCGAGCGTGAGTGTGCCGTGCTGTGCGGTGGCGATGCGTTCGGCGTTGTCGAGGAGGTTGCCGAGTACGCGGGCCAGGAGTGCCTGATGACCGTGTACGGGGATCGGTTCAGGGTGGATGTGCGCGGTCAGGGCGAGGTGGGGCGGCAGTCTCCTGCGGCCGGTCTCGCCGCGGACGAGGTCGGCAAGGTCGAATGCAGGGTGTCGTCGTTGGCGGCGCGCACGACGTGAGGCCGGTCGGCGGTGAACTGGTGCTGCTGTTCGACGGAACTCTGCAGGCGGTCGAGGGTGGTGTTCATGGTGCCGGCGAGCAGGGAGATCTCGCGCCCGGATCGCGGCACGGTGACCAAGGCGCGAATGCTGTTCAAATGCCCAGGTTGCGGCTGGTTCACAAGGTTTCCACAAGGTCGGTGGCGCACCGTTTGGCGTGCAAGGCGAAGCGCCGCCGAGTGGTCATCGGTGCCGCTTCGCAAACCAGGAATGGCCCGGGCACGGGCCCGTGCAAAGCACCATCTACGGGGAGGGACAGTGAACCTGCTCGGACGGGTTCCCGCTCTCGTCCTCTTCTCCGACGCCTGTTCCACCTCAAGTGCAGCGCCAGAACACGAAACCGTCCCGCAGAACAAGGAGAAGGAATCAATGCGAACTACACGACGGGCAAGCCTGGCTTCGTTGGCGGCAGTGGCGGCCCTCGCCGTCCCGGCGCTGGTGGTGGGCAGCCCGGGAACGGCGTCGGCGCAGGTTGCGCCCAAGACGGCTGCCGCCGAGGTCGCGTGCACCGGCTTCACCAACGTGAGTCTCGGTGGCGATTGGTACCTCCATGTGCCGTCGGCGGGCTCGGGCAACTACAACTGCGTCGTGGTCCGGGGGATGAAGGGCCTCCCCGTACTGGTCGTGCAGGAGAGCCTGAACGCCTGCTTCGACCAGAACATCGCGGAGGACCGGGACTTCGGCCCCGCCACCGAGCAGGCGGTGAGGAACGCCCAGACGCAGATCAACAAGGACTTGGGCAAGCACGTGCTGGACGAAGACGGCCGTTTCGGCCCCATCACCAGCTCTTACTTCCACTTTCAGGCATACGACTACTCCAACGGCCAAGGCGGCAGGCACACGGGCGTCTGCTACTACTGACGGTCCATGACGTGTCCGCACGGCGGCCCGCCGTGCGGACACGTTGCCTGCCGTAGGTAGGCCGAGGGCCGACCGGGGCGACCCCGGCCTGGTCCACGCCGGGGCCCTGGCCGAGGCGGCCGGGCTGGAGCTGCGCAGGCATGGACCACGCCTTCGGGCCCACCGGACCCGCGGCTGGCCGTGAAAGCATCCGGACGGCGTCGTGACGGTTTGCGATCCATGCCTGGCGAAGGGCGGCTGAGTCACAGGCTGTCCGGCAACTGCTGTTGGCCACCGAGGGCTTGCCTGCTGATGACGTATGCCGGTCGGCGGATAGAGCGGGCGTTCGATATGAGACCTCCCCGGGACAGGCAAGATCCGCGCGTTGGCGCAGGCCCGTCGGCTGTCGGCGGGTCGGCTGTCGGCTCAGCCCCACCGCTACGCATGTGCAGAGCTGGTTGTTCCAGCTCTGCACATGCATGCGCTTCGCGCGACCGGTGCCGCGCCTGCCACGACAGGCGCTCGTGGTGAACTGCCGGCTTCGCGGGCGGCGATCCTCACAGATCGGGGCCGATTCGAGACGCCTTGTTCTCCGGGCTGGAGCCTCAGCTGTTGGCCAGGGTGCGGTCCAGAAGGGGGAGCAGGCGATCCCAGTGGCGCTTCAGCCCGGAGGCGCTGTAAGCGTCGGTGTCGGACATGGTGAAGCCGTGGATGGTGCCGGGGTAGATCTCGGAGGTGTAGCCGATACCTGCCGCATCCAGGGCCTGGTTGAGCTCGACGAGGGACTCAGGCGTCATGTCGCCTTCCGCGTGGCCGAGGTGGACCTGGGCGGTGAGCTTGGAGAAGAGGTTGGCCCCATCGCGACCCACCGGGCCGTGGAACGCGGCGACGGCCGCCACCTGGTCGGGGTGGGCCGCGGCGGTGCGCATCGCGTAGAGGCCGCCTATGCAGTAGCCGGTCACCGCGACCGGTCCGGCGCCGACCTCGGGCTGGGTGGTGAGGAACCTGAGGTAGGCGTCGGCATCGCTCAGGACATGTTCGGCGGTGTGCGCCTCGATCAGGGGCATCAGCTGGGCGAAGACCGCGGGCCGGACCTCTTCTCCGATGTACTCGGGAAGCTCGACCAGCGGTGCCGGGCCGTGCCGGTAGAAGGAGTTGGGGACGAGCACGTAGTAGCCGTGCCCGGCCAGTTCGCGGGCCATCTCCCGCAGCACGGGCCGGATGCCGAAGCCGTCCGCGTACATCAGCACCGCTGGGTGCCGCTCGCTGTGGTGAGGGAAGGCGGCGAAGGCGTCGGCCTGGCCGTCCGCGGTGGGAATCCGCAGCGTCTTGGTGGGCATGCATACTCCTGTCGTGGTTGATGTGCAGAGCCTGTGATCAACACGACGGAGGCGGAGCCCGCGCCGCAGCGCAAGAGCCTCGATCGAACAGCGGGCCCAAACCGGCCCGTACGGCGCTCAGAAGAGCACCGGGTCACCGATCCGTGTGTGGCGCAAGGCCGTCCCGGTATTCATGGCCGCACAGCGTAGCCCACCGGATACGAGCCGACGTCGGCACTGCAGCCCGAGCGGATACCTCGATTGGACGAGAACCGGCACGCGTCGCATGCGACAGGACATCGAGACTTCCGTTCGACGGACACCCTCGAGATCGAAAAGACAACAGCTCCTAAGCCACTCGGGTACGGCGTGCGTTCACTCACCTCGCTACCCCGGCAAACCAGCGGCCGCGGATCGGTCGCTTTCGCCCGCACCCGCACCATCAGGCGACGACAGGAACGCTCGTAGGCTCACGAACCACCCTCTCTGTCCGCCCCCGGCACCAGCAGCATCACCAGGATCGCCCGCGCGGCCCTCGTCCTGCTCCCACTGGATACCGGGCGCACCACCTGGACACCGGCTCGAAGGGCAGCCTGGTTCACCGGGACCACCCCCCGGGCCGCCGGAGTGTCAAGCAGTGGCGCGAGTTGCTGCGCGCCGGGCACTGACCCGGCGGCCGACGTTCAGCTGGCGGCGATGCGGGGGAAGACGGCGTCTTCCAGCAACAGGCCGATGGCCACCGCGATCGGTATCGCCAGCAACGCGCCGATAAGCCCCAGCAGGTCCCCGCCGATCACCACGCCCAGAACGGTGACCAGCGGGTGTACCTCCACGGCGTACTTCATCGCCTTGGGCGTGATCAGGTAGTCCTCCGCCACCCGGAAGAAGATGTAGAAGACCGCGGTGGCGATGGCGACCGGCCAGGAGACCACCAGGGCCACCAGCGACACCACGATCCCGCCGATGGTGGACCCCACCAGCGGCACCAGGTCCATGACGGCGACGAAGACGCCCAGCGCGGCGGGATAGGGGACGCCGAAGATCTGCAACCAGACGTAGGTGGCCACCCCGGCGATAACCGAGGTGGCGACGTTGGCGAGCATGTAGCGGCCGGTGCGCGACAGGATCTCGTCGGTGATCTCGGCGGCGTGTTCGCGGCGGCTGCCGGCCACGAAGCGCAGGCAGAACTCCTTGAGCGTGGGCAGCCCGGACAGGAAGTAGATGGTCAGGGTGACCACCAGGGACAGCCCGCTCACCGTGGTGACCACCAGTTGCCCGGCCCCCAGCAGCCCGCTCGCCACGCTGTTGGCGCCGCCCGAGCCCATTGCCTGCTTGGCCTTCTCGACGAGGTGGTACTTGTCCTCCAGTCTTCCCAGCTCGGAGTGGTGGTTCTGGAGCTGCTGGAGCCAGATCGGTACATTCCGGGCCAGCGCATTCACCTCGTTGGTGATGGGAGTGACGAACAGCAGCGACAGCGCGCCCAGGAAGAGGGCCAGTCCGACGAGCACGATCGTCACCGCCCAGGACCGGGGCAGCCCCCGCCGGAGCAGGGCCTGCACGAACGGTTCCGCGCTGATGGCGATCACCAGCGCCAGCAGGGTCAGCATCACGATGCTGACGATGCTCTCGACCGCGTGGACCAGCAAGTACGCCAGCAGCGCGCCCAGGCTCAGCTGGAACCCGATGGCAAGCCAGGATCGGGAAGGCCCCGGGCTGCCCCCTTCGGACACCCCGGGGAGCGGTATGCGGGCGCTGTCCGGTTCGGACTCGAACGCTGTCACCGGGGCTCCTGGAGATTGGCCGGGCCGCAGGCGGCACGGTACGGCTGGGGGTGGTGAGGCTTGATGAGAGGGGGCGAGCCTATCCAGGAGCGGGTACGCAGATACCTGTTCCGACCCCGATTGCGACGGTGGTGCAGTCGGATGACAGATGCCGTACGGACTACGGGACCCTAGCCTCGAAGTGGAGAAAGATGCCGGTCAGGCAAGAGCTCACTTGTCGCTGAGATCCGACAGCACCCCGCCTGGCCGGAAATCCGTGGTCACCGAGTGTCTTTGACGAAAGTGGATGAGCGTGCAATCGAAATGCTCGCTTCGTGACCCGGCTCGTCAAGCGTCGGCAGACGTGGCCGATGCGCCAAGAGGAACGGCTGGGCCGATTCCTCGCGGTTCGAGTGCTGTTGGCCCTGATGTGAGTACAAGGGCCGTGGGCCATGGAGCCGAGTCGTTGCCTGCATCCTGCGGAGGGAACCCGAATGACTGATCCGGGGCGGAAGTTCGACTACGACTGGGTCGTGATCGGTTCCGGGTTCGGGGGTGCGGTGGCCGCGTTGCGTCTGGCCGAGAAGGGGTACCGGGTGCTCGTGCTGGAGCGGGGCAGGCGGTGCGCCGATCATGATCTGCCATCCTCGACCTGGCAGGTCTCGCGCTACCTGTGGATGCCGCAGGTCGGCCTGCGTGGCATCTGCCGGATTGTGCAGCTGCGTCACGTGCTGGTCGGCACGGGCTGCGGTGTGGGCGGAGGCTCGCTTGGCTATGCCGCCGCGCTCTATCGTCCGGATCCGGACTGCTTCCGTGATCCGCTGTGGGCTGGGCCGGCCGACTGGCAACAGGAGTTGGACGCGCACTACACGGTTGCCGAGCACATGCTCGGCGTCGACAGTTCCGTGGAGCCGAGTACGTCCGCGTCCCTGCTCGATGAGTACGCCGCGGAGCGCGGATTCTCTGACACCTGCCATGCCCCGCCGCTTGGGATCTTCCTCGGCAACCCCGGCATGACGGTCCCGGACCCGTACTTCGGCGGCGCGGGTCCCGAACGTACCGGGTGCGTCCGATGTGGGGCATGTACGACGGGCTGTCG
The DNA here is from genome assembly GCF_053611985.1 of Streptomyces sp. NPDC054770. NCBI lineage: Bacteria > Bacillati > Actinomycetota > Actinomycetes > Kitasatosporales > Streptomycetaceae > Streptomyces > Streptomyces sp. NPDC054770. Next base: position 35,212 of record NZ_JBSHBL010000060.1, on the reverse strand, counting down.
GATCGGCGCGAAGAATACGCTGACGAAAAACTATCTGTGGTTCGCCGAGAAGGCCGGCGCCCAAGTGCTCGCGGAACGTGAGGCGTTCGACATCAGGCCGAGCGGTGCCGATGACGGGTCGGACGGCTATGTCGTCGAGCACCGGCGTCCCGGTAGCCGCCTGTCCGAGGGGTCTGCCGTGATCACGTGCGGGGGGGGGTGTGGTGTTGGCCGGTGGCTCTTTGGGCACGGTGGAACTGCTGCATCGTTGCAAGGCGGCCGGATCCCTGCCCGGGGTCTCCGACCGAGTGGGATACGGGGTGCGGACCAACGGCGAGTCGGTGGTGGCCGTCACCGGGTCCCGGGGCTGGGACTTCACCGACGGCCCGTCGATCACCCGTGCCGCTCGGCCAGATTCGCGCAGTCTGATCCAGCCGTTCACCTACGGCCCTGGCGCCGACTCGCAGTCGCCCTTGTTCTGGCCGATCACCGACGCGGGGAATGGGCGCGCTGTGCTTCGGCGGATGGTTTCAGCGGTGCTGCGCGATCCGCGCCGCACGCTGCAGCCTCTGCGGGTCCGTGGTTGGTCGAGGCGTACCCAGCTGGTGCTTGTGATGAGTCGGACCGAGGGCACGATCCGGTTGCGGCCCAAGGGCAGGAGGCGCGATGGGAGCATCCGCCTGGAAACAGAGCTTGGGCCGGTCGCTCCGGCGATGCGGGTGCCCGCAGCGTACGAGTTCGCGGACTGGCTGACCGAACGCATCGGTGGTGCCGCCCAGGCGTCGATCTCGGAATCCACGCGGAGCGTTCCCACGACGGTCCACCTGCTCGGCGGAGCGGCGATCGGCGCCGGGCCGGATACCGGGGTCGTGGACCGCGACCACCACGTCTTCGGCTATCGCAACCTGATCGTGTGTGATGGTTCGGTCCTGCCCGTGGACCTCGGTGTGAATCCGGCCCTGACCATCACGGCGCTCGCCGAACGCGCCATGGCCAAGATCGCCGACCATGACCCGGCGCACAGCGGTGCGGCGTGATCGGCGAAGGCATCGGCTCACGCCGGGTTTCGGCGGCGGCGGTGATCGAAGCGGTCCCGCGCGGCGGGTCGGCCGTCGCGTTTGGGTGCAGGTCCTGGGCGATCCGTGCGGATTCTGCTCAGGGGCGAGTCCGTCTGCTGCCACTGGCCCGGTCCGCCGTTCTGCGCTCTGTCGGACTACGGCAGGGAAGCCGAGACCACCGCTCGTGTTCACAGAGGCTGAGCGGCGGACGCTGGAGTGCTGGGCCGTGTCCGGCAGGTCATGAGGGCATAGGGTCTGACCGTGATCAACCTCCAGGTCCGAGGCGAGGACGGCACGATCGAGGCCCGCGCGAAGCATGGTGTGGTCTGGGGTCCTGAGCTGGCTGGTCTTGATCAGTCGGTGTTTCCCATGCTGGGACATCTGCTGCCGTATGCGGACACCGTTTTCAACCACCGCCAGGTGTCCACCCTGTTGGAGGAGGTACCGCGGCTGCCTGCAGGCGTGCTCAGCGATGAGTTTGCGCGCGAGTTGACCGAACTGGGTCAGGTAGTTCTCGACGGGCAGGGCCTGTACTTGTGGTTCCTCGGGGACTGAGACCGCAGGCCGGCTCAGCCCCGGAGCCATAGCCGAACAGCCGCGGTGGTGACGGTGCCGTGGAAGACGTAGGCCCTACTTGTCGTTACCGCCCACCGAAATCACCGAGCTCAGCCCAGCGGGAAAGTTCGGCAGGCCGCAGCCGTTGTCGCGGTTGCCCGCGGTGATCGCCACGCCTGGATGCGTATAGGCCGAGGCGTATGCCGGCAGGCTGCCCCCTTCGGTGGTCCCGCGTCACTCTCCACCAGGAGGATGTGGCACTGCGCGCAGGCGGCGGAGACCATGCCGAGATCGAGGGCGATCCCACCCTCCCAACCTTGGCCGCGACCGACTTTCGGGTCGCTGTGTATCTCCGTGGAGCACCGGGCGTGGCCGGGCGAGGCGGTCGGGCACACCTCGCGTACGTCCAGGATGTTCTTCGTCTGCTGGTGGTACAGCAGTTGTATGCCTCCGACCTGGTAAGGCGACGCGGGAAGTTCCTCTGTCCGGACACGGTCGTCGACCTCACCTCCCGGCGCCCGGCCGTTGGGCGGGCGTGATCCAGGGTGTGGTCGGCAGTTCGGCCTCGGACAACGCCGGCCCCGCGACCTGCAACTTCGGTTTGGATGACGCTCGCTGACGGACATGCACGACCGGCGCGGCCTGTCTGTTGCCCAATTCCCTTTTGAACAACGAAAGTTGCCCATAAGGCTGTGATCCAACACACGCGGCGGCACGGGAGCGGTTGACTCCCCGCGCACGTTCGGAAGGTCGTGAACCATCATCACTATGGCGATTTCGCCGGGGCCGCCGAGCTGAGCCGTCGCCGGGCCGCGGTGCTGGCGCACCGTTCGCACGCGGCAGCCAGGCAGCGTGACCGAGGGCGGCGCTCGGCGTGGGAACGGATCGCCATGCTGCTGGACGCCGGATCGTTCACGGAGGTCGGCTCACTCGTCCGCCGCGGTCCCATGAAGGCAAGCCCGTCCAGCCGACCGGGCGATGCCGTGGTCACGGGGCACGGCACTGTCCACGGAATGCCGGTCTGCTGCTTCGCACAGGACTTCACCGTCTCCGGTGGCAGTCTCGGAGAGGCCGCGGGCCGGAAGATCGTCAAGATCATGGATCTTGCTCTGGATGCCGGTGCGCCGGTCATCGGGATCAACGACAGCGCGGGCGGCCGAATCCAGGAGGGTGTGGTGGCGCAGGCGCTGTACGGCGAGATCTTCACCCGCAACGTGCGGATGTCGGGTGCGGTCCCTCAGATCTCGGTGATGTGCGGGCCATGCGCGGGTGGCGCAGCCTACTCGCCCGCACTGACCGACTTCGTGGTGATGGTCGAGGGCACCTCACACATGTTCGTCACCGGGCCCGAGGCCACCAGACACGCGGTCGGCGAGCGGGTCGGCCTGGAGGAACTGGGGGGTGCGCGCATGCACAACACCCTGTCCGGTACCGCCCACTACCTCGCCGTGGACGAGGACGACGCGTTCCGATTCGTCCGGGCCCTCCTGTCGCACCTGCCCGCCGCCGGCGGGACGCCCGGCTCCGGCATGCGCGCGCCGGGCCGGGGCGGCGCCGCCCCGGCGGGTACGGCGAGCGTGCCGCCCCCGTCCTCGGAGGCGCACCGCATTCTCTCCGATGTCCTGGACCCGGACGGATTCCTTGAGACGCAGGCCCTGTTCGCCACCGAAGCCGTCACAGGATTCGGCTGGCTCGGCGGCGCATCCGTCGGTGTGGTGGCCGCCCGCCCTCTCGGTACGGACGGACTGATGGGAGCCGCCGAGTGCGACAAGGTCGCACGCTTCGTCCGTACCTGCGACGCGTTCGGTCTGCCGATCGTGACGTTCGCGGGAGTTGCCGGAAGACCCCGGCCCGTCGCCCCCGCCGCCTCCACCGCTTCGAGGAACGACATGCCCCGGCTGATGTACGCCTATGCCGAGGCCACCGTGCCCTTGCTGACCGTCCTTGCCGGACCGGTGTCCGGTGCCGGCTACCTGGCTCTCGGGTCCCGGCACCTCGGCAGCGACATCGTGCTCGCCTGGCCCGGCGCCGGCGCCGGCGAACTCGACGCTTTCGCCGCGGCCGAGTGCGGCGCGGTCGACGAAGTCATCGACCCCGACGACACCCGCGAGCGGCTGCACCGAGCCCTGTGGCTCCTGCGGTCCAAGCGCCGCTCGGCGCTGCCGCGCAAGCACGGAAACCTGCCTCTGTGACCGCTGTGCCGTGACCTGCGACGCCCGCGCCTCGGGACACGTCACCTCCCCCCTCCTTTTGTTCGGTACCTGTACGGAAGGCACCACCCATGAACGAGGAACGATCCGCGGAGTCCGATATCGCCGTCGTCGGCATCGCCTGCCGGTTTCCTGGTGCCGATGGTCCCGAGGCCTACTGGGCAGCGTTGCGTGACGGCGTCGACGCCGTGGTCGCCGCGCCTCCGGGCCGCCCCGCCGCCCGCCCGTCCGGGCGGGCGGGATTCCTCGACGCGGTCGACGCGTTCGACGCGGAGTTCTTCGGGCTCTCTCCCCGAGAGGCCTGTCGCGTCGACCCTCACCAGCGGCTGGTCATGGAACTCGGCTGGGAATCACTGGAAGATGCCGGCCTGCTCCCGGCCACGCTGCGCGGCGGACGGGCGGCCGTGGTCATCGGCATGGCCAACGACGACTGGCAGGCCGTTCTGCGGACCGCGGAGGCGGCACCCGACCTGCACTCCGTCACGGGCGGCCAGCGTGCCATGGCCGCCGGCCGACTCTCCCACTTCCTCGGTGTCAACGGCCCCAGTCTGACCGTCGACACAGGCCAGTCCTCCTCGCTGACAGCCGTCCACACAGCCTGCCGCATCCTGCGTTCCGGGGAAGCCGAGTTGGCGATCGCCGGCGGTGTGAGTCTCATGCTGGACGACGCCGCCGACGAGGCGGTCGCCGCCACCGGAGCGATGTCTCCGCGCGGCCGCTGCCGTGTCCTGGATGCCGGAGCCGACGGGTTCGTACGCGGTGAGGGCGGCGGTCTGGTCGTACTGAAGCCGCTGGCCGCAGCCCTCGCCGACGGTGACCGGATCCGCGCCGTCCTACGCGGTAGTGCCCTCGGCCATGACGGGGGAGAAGCACCACTGACAGTGCCGGACGCCGGGGCTCAGCAGTCCCTCCTGCGCGCCGCTCTGGCAGATGCCCGCACCGACCCTGCCGACGTCGGCTACGTCGAACTCCATGGCACGGGAACGGTGGTCGGCGACCCCGTCGAGGCCGAAGCGGTCGGCGCGGTCCTCGGCGCCGTCAGGTCCCCACAGCAACCGTTGCGCGTGGGCTCGGCGAAGTCCAACCTCGGCCACTTGGAGGCCGCCGCGGGCATCGCCGGACTGATCAAGGCCGTACTGGCCGTCGAGCACGGCCTGATCCCCGCAACGTTGCACTTCAGTACCCCTTCCCCCCGGGTCCCGCTGGATCGCTGGCGGTTGAGTCCGCAGATCACCACCGAGTCCTGGCCGGACGGCGAGAGCACTCGGATCGCAGGTGTGAGTTCTTTCGGCATGAGCGGAACCAACTGCCATGTCGTGGTGGCCGAGGCCCCGCCTCCGGTTCCGTGCAGCGCGCCGGCGGACGCACCGACCGCCTGGCCGCTGTCCGCACGCACTCCTGCCGCGCTGAGGGCACATGCCGCCGCACTGCGGGACCGGCTCGTCCGCGACCCGGACGTTCCACTCACCGCGATCGCCGTGACGCTCGCCCGCCATCGCACCGCGTTCAAGGAACGCAGCGTGATCGTCGGATCCGGACCGTCTGTGTTCCTGCGGGCGCTGGACGCCCTTGCACGCGGCACCGAAGACGTCTGCCGCGTCATCGCCGAACCCGGGGCCGATCCAGGTCTCCTGGACCTGGCCGATCGTTTCATCGGTGGCGAGACGGTGGACTGGCCGGCGGCGCTGCCGGCCGGCGCTCGGGCGGATCTGCCCACCTACCCGTTCCAGCGGAGCACCCTGTGGCCTGTTCCTCCCCAGCACAGGGGCCGGCCTCCCGGGGCCGGCGCCGAGGCGACCCCGGCAGGGTCCGCCGTCCCTCACCCGAGTGCGGTAGCAGCAGTGGGGCCGGTGTCCCACGAAGGTCTGGCGACTCTCGACGTGGTCCGACGCGAGACCGCCGCCGTACTCGGCCACGCCGACATCGACGCGATCGAGCCCGACCTGGCGTTCCGTTCCCTGGGAACGGACTCGCTGACGGCGCTGGAGCTGGTGGAGAAGCTCACCGATGCCACCGGCATGCCGCTGCCCAGCAGCCTGCTCTTCGACCACCCGACCCCGCGTGCGGTCGCGGCCTATCTGGACGCTGTCGCAGCGCCCACCCTGCCTTCCCTTCCGCCGGCCGACAACACGACCGAGGGGCGGCCGGGGGCCGATCCGGCACAGCCGGGTGCCGCCGAACCCATCGCCGTCGTCGGTATCGGTTGCCGGTTCCCCGGCGGCATCCACTCCGCCGACGACCTGTGGGACCTGGTCGCCGCAGAACGCGATGTCATCGGCGACTTTCCCACCGACCGGGGTTGGGACCTGGAGCGGCTCTTCTCCGACGCGCCGGACGCGCGTGGCACCAGCGGCAGCCGACGCGGCGGCTTTCTTCACGATGCCGCCGGGTTCGACGCCGCGTTCTTCGGTATCTCGCCTCGCGAGGCGCTCGCCATGGATCCTCAGCAACGCCTGGTCCTGGAAGTCGGGTGGGAAGCCGTCGAACACGCCGGGCTCGATCCGCTCGCCCTGAGGGCGACACCGACAGGCGTCTTCATCGGGGCGATCCCCCAGCAGTACGACAGCGTCGTCCAGCGCTCCGGCGAGGACCTCGACGGGTACGTCTACACCGGAAGCACCACCAGTCTGCTGGCAGGGCGCCTCGCCTACGTCCTGGGCCTGCAAGGCCCCGCCCTCGCCGTGGACACCGCCTGTTCTTCCTCCCTCGCCGCCCTCCACCTCGCCGGTCGCTCACTGCGTGCCGGGGAATGCTCGTTGGCCCTGGCGGGCGGTGTGACGATCATGTCCACACCGACGATGTTCACCGACTTCACCGCCCAGGGCGCCCTTTCCCCGGACGGACGTTCCAAGGCGTTCGGGGCCGAGGCGGACGGCACCGGCTGGTCCGAAGGCGTCGGCGTCCTCGTCCTGGAACGCCTCGGTGACGCCCGCCGCAACGGGCATCGGGTCCTTGCCGTCATACGCGGCAGTGCGCTCAACGAGGACGGTGCCAGCAACGGCCTGACCGCCCCCAACGGCCCTGCCCAGCAGCGTGTGATCCATGCCGCGCTGGCCGACGCGGCACTGCGCCCCGACGAGATCGACGCCGTGGAGGCCCACGGCCCGGGCACCCGGCTCGGTGACCCCATCGAAGTCAATGCCCTGCTCGCCACCTACGGAGCCGATCGTCCCTCCGACCGGCCACTGTGGCTCGGCTCGGTCAAGTCCAACCTGGGACACACCCAGGCCGCCGCCGGCGTCGCGGGCGTCATCAAGATGGTCATGGCCCTGCGCCACGCCACCTTGCCCCGTACCCTGAACGCCGACCGGCCCAGCTCGCACATCGACTGGTCCAGCGGCACGGTCCGTGTGCTCTCGCAGGCGCGTCCCTGGCCGACCGCCGATCGGCCGCCACGTGCCGGAGTCTCCGGCTTCGGCGCCGGCGGCACCAACGCCCACCTCATCCTCGAAGGCGCCTTCGAGCTTCCCCCGCCGACGGCGGACACCGACCGCCGGCCGTCGCCGGGCGCCTCGCACGCCTTCCCCCTTTCGGCCAGGACCACCGCCGCGCTCGCGGAGCAGGCCCGTCGCCTGCACGCGCACCTGACCGCCCGCCCCACGGTGCCGCTCGCCGACATCGCCCACACCCTCGGCACGCGCCCAGCGCTCGCCCGCCGCGCGGTCGTCACCGCAGACGACCGGGCCGAACTCCTCGACGGACTCACCGCCCTTGCCGAAGACCCGGGACAGGAACAGCGCGTCACCGGCGGCACCGCCGTCTTCGTCTTCCCCGGCCAGGGATCCCAGTGGCCGGGGATGGCTGCCGGCCTCCTCGACCACGACCCGGTCTTCACCGCCAGCGCCGAGAGGTGTGCCGCCGCCTTCGGCCCCTACCTCGACTGGTCCGTTCTCGACGTCCTGCGACAGCTTCCCGGCGCCCCTCCTCTCGACCGGGTGGACGTCGCCCAGCCGGCTCTGTTCACCGTCATGGTGTCCCTCGCCGCTCTGTGGCGTGCCCACGGCGTCGAACCCGCCGCGGTCATCGGGCACTCCCAGGGAGAGATCGCCGCCGCCTACGTCGCGGGCGCACTGTCCCTGGAAGATGCTGCCCGGATCATTGCCCTGCGCAGCCAGGCACTCCTCAACCTGTACGGCCATGGCGCGATGGCCGCCGTCTCCCTGCCCGCCCACGACGTGCGCGTCCGGCTCCGTCCCCACGGAACGGCGCTGGAAATCGCCGCCGTCAACGGCCCCGCCTCGACCACGGTCGGCGGTGATCCCGAAGCGCTGACCCGGCTGCTGGGCCGGCTCGACAGCGACTTGGTGCGATACCGACGCCTGCCCGGCGTCAGCAACGCCGGTCACAGCTCCCAGATCGAGCCCCTGCGCGATCACCTGCTGGACGCTCTGTCGACGGTCGGTCCCCGCACCGCGACCGTGCCCTTCTTCTCCACGGTCACCGGCGGTCCGCTGGAGGGCACCGCGCTCGACACCCGCTACTGGTGGCGCAATGCCCGTCAGACCGTCCTGTTCGAACCGGCCCTGCGCGCCCTGCTCGACGCCGGGCACCGCACGTTCATCGAAGTCAACCCGCACCCGCTGCTGCGATCCGCGCTGGAAGAGACCTTCGACGCCGCCGACGTCACCGCCGCTGCCGTCGGAACGCTCCACCGCGACGAGGACCCCAGCACCCGCGTCACCCAGGCGCTCGCGGAGGTGTACCGGCTCGGCCATCGCGTCGACTGGCGTGCCGCAGGCACGGCCGGCCGCCTGACCACCCTGCCGTCGTACGGCTTCCAGCACCGCAGGTTCTGGCCGCAACCCGGCCCCGCGGCCGTCCCTCCCGGAAACTCCACGGGACACCCGGTGCTCACCACCGTCCTCGCCCTGCCTCACATCGGTGGCCATCTGCTCACCGGCCGACTGTCCCCTCACGACCTGCCCTGGCTCACCGATCACGCGCTGCGTGGCGAGGCTCTGGTGCCCGGCACGCTGCTCGCCGAACTCGCCTGCACCGCCGCCCGCCTCACCGGCGGCGGCCAGGTGGGCGAACTCGTACTCGAGACACCTCTGCGGCTGCCCGCCGACGCGGGCACCGTCAGCGTCCACATAGCCGTCGACGCTCCCGGCGAGGACGGCTCACGTACCGTCAGCATCCACGCCCGGCCCGCAGCCGCCGACCCCGACGGACCGTGGACCCGGCACGCCCACGGCACCGTCACGCCCTCAACCCCGGAACCCCCGGCCGGCCCGCGCTCTCCCTGGCCGCCGGCCCCCGCCGAACCCGTCGACCTCACCGGCGCGTACGACCGCCTGCGGCGCACCGGCTACGAGTACGGCCCCGCGTTCCGCGGACTGCGTGCCTTGTGGCGAAGCGAAGAGGCGGTGTTCGCGGACGTCGCCCTCGACGAGGGCCAGGACCCGAACGGGTTCGCCGTTCACCCGGCACTGCTCGACATGGCCCTCCACCCCATCCTGCTCACCCGCGAAGACACCGAAGACACCGCAGTCGCCCACGTGCCGTTCAGCTGGAGCACGGTGCGCCTCCACCGGGCCGCCCCCACCGCCGCGCGGGTCAGCGTGTACCCGGCCGGCGACCACACCTACACACTGCACGTCACGGACCCGGCCGGACACCCGGTCGCCGACGCCACCCTCACGTTCCGCCCCGTCTCTTCCCCTGCGCCCGACCTGCGGTACCTGGACTGGACGCCCACCGTGCTGCGGATCGAGGGGCCCCTCGGAGCGGGCACCGCCGTCCTCGGCGCGCCGCACCCCGCGCTCCCGGCGGTTCCCGCCTGCCCCGACATCGATTCCCTCATCGCCCCGGCGCCGGTCGGCGGAGCGCATGTGCCTCGCATCGTCGTGGTCCACCAGCAACCCGACAACGGCGACGAGACGGGCCTGCCCGCCAGGGTCCGTGGCGCCACCGCCCGCCACCTGCGCATCCTGCGGACACTGCTGACCGATCCCCGGTACGCCGCGAGCCGCCTCGTACTGTCCACCTCGCGGGCCACCACCGACGCCCCCGACCTCGTGGCGGCCGCCGTCACCGGCCTGTGGCGCAGTGCCGCCGCCGAACACCCCGGCCAGGTCGCCCTGGTCGACCGTGACGGCACGCCCGCCTCCGACCGGCTCCTGCCTGCCGCCGTCGCCGCCGGCCAGGCACAACTCGCCCTGCGCGACGGCATCGCGTGCACTCCCCGGTTGCAGACCCGCACCGACGGCGACGTCATCACCGCACCCGACCGTCCGGGACCGTGGAAGCTGGCTCTCACCGAATCGGCCACCACCAGCACTCCGGATGACCTGGCTCTCGTTCCCGCACCCGAATACGACCGCGATCCCGGTCCGGGCGAGGTGACGGTCGCGGTGCGGGCGGCCGGGCTGAACTTCGTCGACGTCATCACGACCATGGGCCTGTTTCCCGGAACCGCGGGCCTGGGCCGGGAGTTCGCAGGCCGGGTGACCGCCGTCGGTGCCGGTGTCACCCGCCTTGCCCCCGGCGACCGTGTCATGGGCATCGTCGGCCTCTCCGATTCGGCGGTGGCACCCACCGTGGTCACCGACGCCAGGCTGGTCGCCCGGGTACCGGGGGACTGGTCCTGGGCCGAGGCCGCCGGCGTCCCGATCGCCTACCTCACCGCCTACTACGGCCTGGTGACGCTGGGCAGACTCAAGCGCGGCGAGTCCGTGCTGATCCACGCGGCCACCGGCGGCGTCGGCATGGCGGCCGCCCGCATCGCCGCCCACCTCGGTGCCGAGGTGTACGCCACCGCCCACCCCGACAAGTGGCCCACCCTCGCAGCCATGGGCATCCCCGCCGAACGCACGGCCTCCTCCCGTTCGCTCGACTTCGAACCACGGCTGCACGCCGCTTCCGGAAAGCGCGGTGTGGACCTGGTCCTCAACTCCCTGACCGGCGAGTTCGTCGACGCCTCGCTGCGCCTGCTGGCGGACGGCGGACGGTTCCTCGAAATGGGCAAACTCGACATCCGGCCGGGTGCGGACGTCGCCGGCGTCCGCCCCGACATCGACTACAGCCCCTTCGACATCCTCAGCGTCGACCCCGCCGGCATCGAGGCGCTGTACCGCGAGCTGCTGGTCCTGTTCGCCGACGGCTCCCTTCCACCGCTGCCCGTCGCCGCCCGGCCGGTCGGCGCCGCCCGCGAGGTCTTCCGCGACTTCCGCGACGCGCGGCACACGGGCAAACTCGTCCTCACCCTGCCGGTGACGCCCGACCCCGACGGAACCGTCCTGATCACGGGCGGCACCGGCACCCTCGGTGGCGAACTCGCCCGCCACCTGGTCCTGCGGCACGGCGTCCGGCATCTCATGCTGGCCGGTCACACCCCGGAAGGCGCCGCTCGCACGCAAGCCCTGCGGGCCCGACTGACCGCGCTGGGCGCCCACGTCACTGTGCACACGGCGGACCTTTCCGACCTGGCCGAAACCGACCGGCTGCTGGCCGCCGTACCCGACGCACATCCGCTGACCGCGGTCGTCCACGCTGCCGGCATCCTGCACGACAGCACGGTCACTGGCCTGACCGACGACCGCCTCGCCGCCGTTCTCGGTCCCAAGGCGGACGCCGCATGGTGGCTGCACCTGCGCACCCGTCACCATGACCTCGCCGACCTCACCTTCTACGGCTCCGTCGCCGGAACTCTCGGCCTGCCAGGTCAGGCCAACTACGCAGCCGCCAACGCCTTCCTCGACGCTCTCGCCGCCCACCGTTCTCACCATGGGCTGCCCGGCCGGTCGATCGCCTGGGGGCTGTGGGAAGACCGCAGCGCCATGAGCCGCCACCTCAGCACCCGCGACCTGGAACGCATGGCCGACGCGGGACTGCACCCCCTGTCCGCCGCGGACGGGCTGGCCCTCTACGACGCCGCACTCCTGCGCACCGAACCCAGGCAGGTCGCCGTACGCCTCGACACGCCCGGTCCGTCCACCGCGCGGCGCGCGGCCACGCACACGCCCTCCGTCTCCGCAACGGCCGCACAGCCGGCCGGCGCACATCCCGCCGCCACCCTGCGCGACCGGCTCCGGCAGCTCATGCCGGGCGAGCGCCGCGGGGCACTGACCGAATGGATCAGCGGACAGGCCGCAGCCGTCCTGCGTCTGCCGAGAACCGAGGACATCGCGCCTGACGCGGCCTTCCGCGATCTGGGATTCGACTCCCTGACCTCCGTCGAACTGCGCAACCGTGTCAATGCCGCCACAGGCCTGCGCCTTCCCGTCACCGTCGTGTTCGACTGCCCGAGCCCCGCCGCGCTGGCCGCCCACGCAGATCTCCTTCTGCACCCCGCCGACGCCCCGTCACCAGCGGCAGGTCAGGCCGTCGCCGCTCCCACCCCGCCGCATCGCGCGGCCGCCCCCTCAACCACGTCGGATCTCGCCGAACTGAGCGCCGACGAACTCCTTCGCCTCATCGACGAGGAGTTCGGCACGGGTCCACAGGGAGGTATCGCATGACCGGCGACAACTCCGCCCCGAACACCCATGGGCAGGGCACGAGCGAACGGGAGGAGCAACTCCTGGGGTACCTCAGACGCCTCACCGGCGAACTCCGCCTCGCTCGTGAACAGGTCGCCGCGCTGGAGGAGGACCGGCATGCCCCCATCGCCATCATCGGTATGGGCTGCCGCTATCCCGGGGGCGTTCGCAGCCCACAGGACCTGTGGCGGCTGGCCGCCGAAGGCCGCGATGTCATCGGCGACCCGCCGACGGACCGCGGCTGGCCGGATGCCGCCGCCGCTCCCGGCGGTTACCTCGACGACATCGCCGGCTTCGACGCCGGCTTCTTCGGCATCTCACCTCGCGAAGCGCTCGCCATGGACCCCCAACAGCGCCTCATGCTCGAAGTCACCTGGGAAGCCCTGGAACACGCCGGTATCGACCCCACATCCCTGGGTGACTCAGACACGGCGGTGTACACCGGCGCCGGCCAGCAGGACTACGGCCCGCCCCTGGCAGCATCGCCCGACCACGTCGTCGGCCACCGCCTCACCGGCACCGCGCACAGCGTCATCTCCGGGCGCGTGGCCTACCTCATGGGGCTGTCCGGCCCGGCCCTCACCATTGACACCGCCTGCTCCTCCTCCCTGGTCGCCATCGACCTCGCCTGCCGCGCTCTGCGTGCCCGCGAGACCGGCCTCGCCCTGGCCGGTGGCGTCACCGTCATGAGCACCCCCGGCACCCTGAAGGAGTTCGCGCGCCTGACGGGCCTGGCCGCCGACGGACGGTGCAAGGCGTTCGCCGCGAACGCCGACGGCACCGGCCTCTCCGAGGGCGCCGGACTCCTCGTTCTCGAACGCCTCGACGACGCCCTGCGCGCCGGGCGCCGTATCCACGCCGTCATCCGGGGCACCGCCGTCAACCAGGACGGCGCCAGCAACGGTCTGAGCGCCCCCAGCGGCACCGCCCAGCGCCGCGTCATCCGGCAGGCACTCGCCGACGCCCGGCTCACTCCCGCCGACATCGACGCCGTGGAGGCGCACGGCACCGGCACCACCCTCGGGGACCCGGTCGAGGCACAGGCGATCATCGACGTCTACGGTCCCGGCCGACCCGTGGGTCGGCCGCTGTATCTGGGCTCCCTCAAGTCCAACATCGGCCACACCCAGGCCGCCGCAGGCGTCGCCGGCGTCATCAAGATGACCAGGGCCCTGGACGTCGGGATCCTGCCGCGCACCCTGCACGCCGATGTCCCCACCCCGCATGCAGACTGGAGCGCCGGAAGCGTCGAACTGCTCACCACCGCGAGCCCGTGGCGCGGCACCGCCGGCCGCGCCCGTCGCGCCGCCGTTTCCTCGTTCGGCATCAGCGGCACCAACGCCCATCTGGTCCTGGAGGAAGCCCCGTGTCCTGTCGACGGCGGCGCGGCCCCCGCCTCCCATGATCACGCCTCCCACGATCGCGCCTCCCACGATCGCGCCTCCCACGATCGCGCCTCCCACGATCGCGAGGAGCCGGCTGCCGAAGCGGGGCAGCCCACGGTGTGGGCGCTGTCGGCGCGCTCCGCGCCCGCGCTGCGGGCTCAGGCCAGCCGGCTCGCCGAACACCTCGCGCGTGACCCCGCACTGTCCACCGCCGACGTCGCACACTCCCTGGCGACCACCCGCGCGACGTGGGAGCATCGCGCCGCCCTCACCGGCACCGACCGCGCCGGCCTGCGCGAGGCCCTCGCCGCTGTGGCGGCCGGCCGGCCGCACCCGGCGGCGTACACCGGAACCGTCCGTGCCAGGGCGCCCCTGGCCTTCCTGCTGTCCGGGCAGGGCACCCAGCGCCCGGGGGCTGGTGCCGAGCTCTACCGCACCCATCTCGCCTTCCGGCGCGCTCTCGACGAGATCTGCGATCTCGCCGATCCGTATGTGCACCGCCCGCTGCGCGACCTGATGTTCGCAACGACCGCCCCGGTACGCACCGACGTCGCCCAGCCGGCGCTGTTCGCCCTTCAGGTCGCCCAGTACCGCCTGCTGGAAAGCTGGGGACTGCGCCCCGACGTCCTGCTCGGCCACTCCGCCGGCGAGATCACCGCCGCCCACCTCGCCGGCGTCCTCTCGCTGCCCGACGCGGTCCGTCTGGTGGCCGAACGGGGCAGGCTGATGCACGCGCTGCCGCCGGGCGGAGCCATGACCGCGGTCCGGGCGGCGGAAGCGCATGTCCTGCCCCACCTTTCCGACCTGGCCGAGCGCGTGGAGATCGCAGCGTTCAACGGTCCGGCCTCCCTTGTCCTCTCCGGGGACGAGGACGGCATCCGCACGGTCGAGGCACGTCTGGAAGCAACCGGTGTACGGACCCGGCGCCTGAGGGTCGCCCATGCCTTCCACTCCGCCCGGATGGATCCCGTACTGGGCGAACTCCGTGCGGTAGCCGACGGTCTCGTCCTCCGCCCTGCCACCGTCCCCCTGGTCTCCTCCCTCACGGGAGTCAGCCCCGCGCGCCAACTCGCCGACCCGGAACACTGGGTGCGCCACGCCCGCCTCCCGGTGCGCTGGTCCGACGCGATCCGCACCCTGTGCACCACTCATCGCGTCCGCAACCTGCTCGAACTCGGCCCCGGCGGGGCGCTGACCGCCCACAGCGCCGCGAGCGCCACGCCCGGCAGTCTTGCCATCGCCCTTTCCTCCCCGGGAACCCCTGAACCGGACGCGGCCATCGCCGCGCTGGCGGTCCTGCACACGCGGGGGATCTCCCCCCACTGGCCGACGCTGCTGCCCGGCAGAACGGTCCCGCTGCCCACGTATCCGTTCCAGCGCGAGCACTACTGGCTCTCCCCGGATCCGGGACGGCCACGTTCCGGGGAAGGGCGGGGGACCGCCGGGCCCGCTCTCGCGACCGGCCCGACGGACGGCAATCCGGCGGACGGGACAACGCCTCCGGACGGGACAACGCGTCCTCTCCCGGTCGCGGACTCATCGGACGAGCACACGGTCCTCACCGAGACGTTCACCATCCGCACCAGGCCGTGGCTGACCGACCATGTCATCGACGGTACCGCGGTCGTCCCGGCGACCGCTCTCCTGGACCTTGCCCTGCGCGCGGCGAGCCGCATCGGTCACCCGCAGGTCGCGGAACTCACTCTCCACACACCGCTCGCCCTCTCGGCCGGCGGCGACATGGACCTGCGGATCACCACCGGCGCTCCACCCGGTTCAGGACAGCCCTTCCGCATCGAGGCGCGCTCGGGCCCACGCTCCCCTTGGACACCGCATGGCGTCGGCCGCTTCTCGGCAGCCACACCCTCGGCACCCGCCGACAGCTTGTTCACCGACGCCGACGCCGAGCCCGTCTCCCTCGACGACCACTACGACCGCTGTGCCCGCCTCGGCATCACCTACGGTCCGGCCTTCCGGAGACTGACCCGGCTGCGTCGTCATCGGGTGACGCTGTATGCGACAGCGGAGGCAGAAGCGGCAGCGGTGCCGCAGACCGGGCCGGAACTGTTCACTCCGGCCGTGCTCGACGCCGCGCTGCAATCAGTCCTGGCCGTCCGCGACGACCCGGCGCCCGCCCTGCCGTTCACCTGGACCGGCGTCACCGTGCACCGGCAGTGGCGCGGGACGCTCACCGCGCGGATCACACCGCGCGGTGGGGATGCCTACGCCATCGACATCGCCGATCCCGAGGGCGGACCGGTGCTGTCCGTCCACTCACTGACCATGCGGCCGGCGGCGGCGCCACATCTACTCCAGCCCGTATGGCAACCCGTTGAACCCGTTGAACCCGTTGAACCCGTTGAACCCGTTGAACCCGTTGAACCCGTTGAACCCGTTGATCCGGTTGATCCAGCGGTCCTTCCGCCCTCCGCCGGCCTGGCCCTGGTGGGTACCGGGTCCATGGCGCTGCCCGACGTCCCGAGCCACCCGGACACCGCTGCGCTGCAGTCAGCCTTGGACCGTGGTGCCCGCCCGCCAGGCACCGTCATAGTGGCCGCACCGCCCCGCGCCCACGATCGCCTGCCCGCAGCCGTTCATACCGCGACCGAAGAACACCTGGCCCTCCTGCGTTCCTTCCTCATGGACGCACGGCTGAGCCGGACCCGGCTTGCCCTGCTGACCCACGATGCCACCGGCGCCGACCCGGATCCGGCAGGTGCTGCCCTGAGGGCGTTGTGGCGATCCGCCGCAAGCGAACACCCCGGCCGCTTCACCCTGGTGGACACCGACGACGCCCCCTCCTCCCGTCGTCTCCTGCCGACCGCGCTCGCCGGCACCGCCTCCGAACTGGCCATCCGGGCCGGCACCCTACATCGCCCCGTTCTCGCTCCGCTGACGCACGCACCTCCGTCCGCGGCCTCAGCCGAACCCGCGGAACCGGACCACCCCGGCTTCGATCCCGAGGCGACCGTGCTGATCACCGGCGGTACCGGGACGCTCGGGAGTGAGCTCGCTCGTCACCTCGTAGAACGCCACGGTGTCCGACACCTGCTGCTCACCAGCCGCCGTGGGCCGGCCGCGCCCGGACATCGACAGCTCCAGCGCGAACTTCACGCCGCCGGAGCCGAGGTCACCACCGTCGCGTGCGACGTCAGCATCCCCGGCCGGCTGGACGCACTGCTCACCGGCATCGACCTCGCGCATCCGCTTCGTGCCGTCGTACACACCGCGGCCGTTCTCGACGACGCCACGATCACCAACCTGACCTCCGCCCAACTGCACCGCGTCCTTGCGTCGAAGGCCGACGCCGCCTGGTACCTGCACGAGCGCACCGCACGTCTGCCGCTGACCCACTTCATCCTCTACGGCTCGGCCGCGGCCCTTCTCGGCACCCCGGGGCAAGCCAACTACGCCGCCGCCAACGGCTTCCTCGAAGCACTCGCCCACCACAGGCACGCCCGCGGACTGCCGGCCCTCACCGTGGCCTGGGGCTGGTGGCGGGACTTCGGCCTGACCGCCGGTCTCACCCGCGCCGATGTCCGCCGCCTTCGGGACATCGGCTTGGCCCCGATGTCCACGGCCGAGGCCCTCGCACTCTTCGATGCCGCGCTGGACCACACGGCTCCCGTGCTCATGGCCGCCCGCCATACGCCACGACGCCACACCCCACCGCCCGCTGTTCCCCGGCGCATCGCCGCACTTGACGACCTGGACAGTCTGATCGGCCTGGTTCGTGCCCAGGCTGCGGCCGTCCTCGGCTATGACGACACCCGTCGGGTGCCCGCGGACGCTCAGTTGGCATCGCTCGGGCTGGACTCCCTGGGCCTGGTCGATCTCCGCAACCGCCTCACCGCGGCATGCCGACATGACATTCCACTGTCCGTGCTGGTGACCGGATCCACGCCGCTCGCCCTCGCCGGGGCGCTGCACGCCCTCCTCACACACCAGGACGACGTCCGATGACCACCGCCGACTGGCTCCGACCCGCCATACCTCGCCCCGCCGCCCGGCTGCGCCTGGTGTGCTTCCCGCACGCCGGAGGCAGCGCCGCTGCCTACGCCCCCTGGGCCCCGCTGCTGCCCGACGACATCGAACTGGTCGCCGTCCGCTATCCCGGCCGGGCCGAACGCCTCAGCGAACCCCTCGCCCTCGACATGGCCGACCTCGTCACCGGCGTCGCCGCAGCACTCCACCCTCTGACCACCCGGCCCTATGCCTTGTTCGGTCACAGCATGGGTGCCGCCGTGGCGTACGAGACGGCCCTCGCCCTTCGTGCCCGCGGCGGGGGCGATCCGGTGCGCCTCATCGTTTCCGGCCGACCGGCGCCCCTGCACCACTTCCCGGCGCCGGCCGGACCCGTCACCCGGGAGACCGTTCTCGCGGAGCTGCACCGTTTTGGAGGGACTCCCGCCGAACTGCTGAACGATGCCGAGGCTCGCGAGATCATTCTGCGTGTCTTCTCCGCGGACCTGCGCCTGCTGAAGACCTACCGCCCCACCGACCCGCCAGTCCTGCCGTCGTTCCCCGTCAGCGCCATGCTCGGCAGCCAGGACCCCCAGGTCTCCGTCGCCCAGGCAGCTGACTGGTCCGCCACCACCAGCGGCGCCTTCGACCTCACGGTTTTTCCCGGAGGCCACTTCCATCTCGTTCCCCGGGCGAAGGACGTGATCGCCGTCCTCTGCGACCTCCTCGCCCCCTTGCCGTCACTTACTCCCTCGTGATGCGGCGTCGTGGGGGGTCTTCTCGCCGGCCTCGACGGCGAACGGCAGCCGGTTCTCGGCGGGAGCGACGGGGCAGACGGGCATGCCGCTGAACGCGCAGGGCAGGTTGAGCGCGCGGTTGAAGTCCAGCACGACGGTGCCGTCCTGGTCGGGTTCGGGGACCGAGAGCGAGCGGCAGGCGCCGTAGGTGGTGACACCGCTGGTCGCGTCGGTGAAGACCACGACCATGCCGTAGGGAGAACTGGTGGGCGTCAGGGTGTGCTCACGCCCGGCGTGGGTGAACGTGATGACGCCCGGCGAGGTGTAGGTGTACCTGTCGGTGCCCACCGTGTCGAGGTCGAGCGACTTCGGCGCGGCGTGGCGGTCGAGTCGGGGCCGGTCGGGAAAGACAGTGAGGCGCTCGGCGAGCGCGTTGTGCTCGGCGGGGTCGACGCTCAGCTGGTAGCGGGTCTTGTCGGCGACCCAGTCGGTGACGTACGTGCACCAGTAGCCGGCGTACGGGGGCAGCCACTCGGTCGGGTCCTTGTCCTTCTTCGCCCGGTTGGAGGCCGCGGAGACGGCGATCAGCGCGCGGGAGTCGTCGAGGTCGTTGGCGTAGGCCTCGCGGGCGGTCCAGGCGGAGGCGCCGACTGGCGGGGAGCGTCATTCCAAGTGCGCGATATTCGGTGCCGGCCAGGCTGTCAGGCAGATCCACCTCACTGTCCGAACGCGCGGAGGCGACCAGAAGCGCCGCAGCGGGTCAGTTCCATGGATTCTCCGCCGTAACGACATAGAGCGTCACCGCAGCGAAGAACGGACTGCGCGCGAGGTGTTCCAGCCACCTGTCGGCCTGCCGGCGGGTGAGGTAGTCGGCGGCCACGGCACGCTCGGTATTGCGCTGGAGACCGAGAACCTGGTCGGCGGCACGGACTTCGCGAAAGACCGAGGTGACCGGTACAACGGATGTGACGGCGAATCCTGCTCGCTCGGCCAGCCGGGGCAGCTGACGCCCGACGACGGCATTGCGCACGATCCGGTCGGCGATATGGCGGGTATACGCCCGGGCGACATCCAGGTCCGGATGGTCGACGGCGAGCGAGTCCCAGTCGGGCTCGGCCATGACGAGCCGTCCGCCAGGGCGCAGGACCCGCCGTACCTCCGCCAGAACCCTGGGGACGTCGGCAACGTGTTGGAGCACGCGGTCGGTGTGCACCCGATCCACAGAGCACGGGGGAAGCGGCAGCGCGTGCACGTCGGCCATCAGCACATCGGCGTGCAGCAGGTCCGCGGTGCGAGTCATCGCCTGACGGGTCATCTGAGGGTCGTAGTCGACTCCCAGAACCAGCCCTGTCGGTGCTGCTGCGCGTGCCAGCGCACCGAGGTCAGTACCCGGGCCGCAGCCCAGATCCAGTACGAAGTGGCCTGGCTGGATGGCTAGCGCGTCGAGTACCGTCTGCTTGTAGGAGTGCGCGAGATCGGTGGTGGCGAGCCGGTCCTGGTAGGCGATCTTGTCGGGGACCACGGTCTCGAAGATGCGCCCCGCGACATGAGCAAGGGCTTCGACTTCGCCTTTGAGCATCTCGCGGCCGGCCGAGGTCAGGCGCATCGGACGTCGCCTGCCCTCTCCCTCCAGATACTCGATCAGCCCCTTTCCGCGCAGCCGTGTCAGCGCGCTGGACAGACTGCCTCGGCCGAGCCTCTCGCCAGTCATCCGCTCAATTGCGGTGTTGACGGCATAGCCGTGCAGCGGACGGTCCGCCAGCGCAGACAGAACAAGCATCTGGGCGTCGTTGGTACGCACTGGCGCTCCCGGGCGGTGGACGATGGACTCCCCAATGACACGCGACGCGTGCTATTACTCCTTAGTATGCACGCTGCGGCCGGCCAGCGGCTGTCGATCCCGACTCGAAAGGCTTCGATGTTGCGCGTCACCGACCCCCTCTACGCCCTGTACGCCCGCCGGCTCCGCCGGGAACTCCAGGGCGGGGAACTGCCCGGGCACATCGGGCTGATCATGGATGGCAACCGTCGCTGGGCACGCCAGCGAGGCATCGGGAACCCGAGCCTCGGTCACAAGTACGGTGCCGAGCACGTGGAGAACGTGCTGTCCTGGTGCGAGGCCCTCCAGATCAGGCATGTCACCGTGTTCGTCTGCTCCGCAGAGAATCTCCAGCGGCGCGGTGATGCCGAGGTCGCCTTCCTGATGCAGGTGATCGAAGAAGTCCTGACCCGGCACCTCGCCAGGCCGCTGCCACGCTGGCAGGTACATATCGCCGGAGCACTCGACACGCTGCCCGACACCACTGCTCGCGCCCTTAAAGAGGCGGTCGAGGCCACACGGGAGTGCCCCACGGGGGCGCACGTGACACTTGCCGTCGGCTACGGCGGCCGCCAGGAACTCGTGGACGCTATGCGGGATCTGCTGTATGAGCAGGCAGAGACCGACAGGTCGATGCGGGACCTCGCCGCCCATCTGACCACGGACGACATCGCCCGCCACCTGTACACCGCCGGCCAGCCGGACCCCGACCTCGTCATTCGCACCAGCGGGGAGCAGCGAATGTCCAACTTCCTGCTGTGGCAGAGCGCTTACTCGGAGCTGTATTTCTGCGAGGCGTACTGGCCGGCGTTCCGTGAAGTCGACTTCCTGCGTGCCGTACGCGCATACGCCGCCCGACAGCGTCGCTACGGCGCTTGAGAAGTGGTAGCCCGCTACGACTCATCATGGAAACGTCGTCTGGCCACCTTCCCCGATGCGGAACGAACTGCTCAAGCTGCGCGAGTCCGAGGCCCGGGCTTGCAGGTAGGCGGTCCAGTCGGTGACCGCGCGGGAGCGCCATCGCGTGAGCGTGCTGAGGTGGAGGCCGAGCATGGATGCGAGGACGGCCGGAGGCATGTCCTGGGCGAGCTGGACCAGGGCGGTGGCCCGGGCGGGGCGGCTGACCGAGCCGGTCGAAGCTGTCGAACCTGTCGTCGACGAGCGCGGTGAACGCCCCCCACAACGCCAGCAGCCCTACTTCCCCGGGCGCCTGTGCCGGGGCGACGCACCCCGCCATCCGTCCCTGCCCGGCCGCCGCAGGCCGCCGCGCCGCATCCGCCACCAGCCCCCAAGGGGCAGGCTCATAGCCTCTGTTAGAACCAGCTGTGGGCGGTACCGTCGTTGCAGGCGTGCGTCCGGAAGCCGTTTTCCTTGCTGTCGTCGATACACGTTTCGGTTGACTGGTTCCGGAACCGGATGGTGCCGTCAGCCCAGTGATCGATGAACCAACTCTGGGCCTCGCTGGCATAGCAGGCGGCGGCGAGCGGCGTGCTGCTGTTGCCCGAGAGGCACCTGCCCGTGTGCTTGTTCTTCAACTGACGCGTGCTGTCGCCCCACACGTGCACGTACCACTGCTGGAAGTCGCCGCCGTTGCACGTGTACGCGCGCATGCCGTAGCCCGTGCTGTCGTCCATGCACAGGAGCGTCTGCTGGTTCTGGAAAATTTCGAGATCGTCCGCGGCGGTCGCGTGGGCAGCCGCCGCGATGGTGAAGGACGCGGCACCGAGCATGACGGCACCAGCGGATCGTGCGAGGCGACTAGAGAACAGAGCCGCCGCCTTCCCTTTCGCCATCGGTTTCATGGTGATCCTTTCCCCTCGAGGAATCACGGTGTTGGGGTGAGCGGACCGCATGGTCACCACGGCCCGGCACACCCCCATCTCTCCCCGCCCCGATATCTGCAGCCTGACGCTATGACCGCCTGCCGCGGCCGGGCCGCCACAGGGCGCACGAGATGCCGCCAATTCACGCAAGGTCACGCGGCGACCTCGGGGCCGGATGTCGGTTTGGCTCGGGATCGTCTGTACGTTCACGACTTTCATGCCTTACCTTCCGGCGCTGTGGTGTCCAGGAAGAACGGGAGTCGGCCCGGCCATGCACGCTCACCCCTCCGCTGCCCGGCTCGGCACGCAGGCGGAACTCCAGGCTGCGGCTTCCTCGCTCCTTGTGCCGCTGACGGTCACCGCCCCCGGGGACACACCCTTCTGGGCCTGCGTTGAGTCCGCGGCCGCCGGCCCGGCGGTGATCGCCCGTATCAACGGTGCCGCGCACACGGTGTCCCGTGAGGTCAGGTCCATCACCTCCGCCGACCCGGAACTGGTGAAGGTGGTGTTGTTCGGCCGCGGTATGGCGGTCGCGGCCCAGGGCGAGCGGCAGCAGGCGCTCGGGCCGGGCGACCTGGCCGTACTCGACACCACACGGCCGTACGCGCTGGCAGTCGCCGAGGAATGCGCTGTTCTGGCGGTGGGGCTGCCCCGCTGCCTGCTGGGCGCGCATACCGGGACCGTGACCCGCCGCACAGCACAAGCACTGCCAGCCGGCAGGGGGGTCCGCGGTGTCATGCGTGCGCTTCTGCAGGGCGTCGGTGAGCACATCGACAGCGATCTGCCAGCCACGAGCGGCGCCCATCTTGCCGACGCCCTGAGCGCTCTGCTGATCGCCATGTACGCGGACACCACGGCCGAACGCGCCGAGGTTCCCTGCGGCATGACCGAACGCATCACGGCTTTCGCACGCGCCAACCTGGATGACCCGGGTTTATCCGTTGTTTCCGTCGCCCGGACCCACGGCATCTCGCCACGGCACCTGCACCACCTCTTCCAGCGCGCCGGCGGCCCGTCCTTCTCCGCGTGGGTCCGCCGCGAGCGCCTCCACCGCGTCCGCCGAGACCTGGCTGACCCAGCGCTCCTCTCACCACCGCGGTGATTGCCGCCCGCTGGGGCCTGCACGATCCCGCCCACCTCAGTCGGGCACTGAGAGCCGAATTCGGGCGAACGCCGTCAGAAATCCGCCGCGCCGGGCAACAGAATCCCAACGACTCGGATAGCGGTGTCAGCGCCACTCCCGTACCTTCCGCCTTCGCGCGCAGGGTGAGGAACCGACCCGCGACCAGGTCCTGGACTGGCGCGCCCGCGCCGCGAAGGACCACCGGGTCGTCTTCGACCACATCGACCGGTACGTCGAGGTGTCGGCGCAGCACCTGTTCACCAGGGCCTACGTTGAGCAGGTGAGCCGCTTGTCGCGCCTGGGGCACCTGTCCCTCGGCTGCACCACCTGGGAGCAGTCATGAGCGACGGCGAGCTGTCGGGGGCCGACTTAGCCAGAGTGGCACTGGAGACGGCGCGGAAGAACGGCGACGTCCGTAGGGCGAAGGCGAAGCAGCACGAGGTTGTCCGTGGTCC
Organism: Streptomyces sp. NPDC054770; assembly: GCF_053611985.1. Taxonomy (NCBI): domain Bacteria; kingdom Bacillati; phylum Actinomycetota; class Actinomycetes; order Kitasatosporales; family Streptomycetaceae; genus Streptomyces; species Streptomyces sp. NPDC054770. The sequence goes on along the minus strand of NZ_JBSHBL010000060.1, from coordinate 11,625 downwards.
AGCATGGCCGGCGTGAGCCGATGGGACTTGGTACCGCGATCGGCCTCCTGGTGAGCCCCGGTGATCGCGCCCAAGGCCCGGTGACGGCCAGGAATAGCGCGTGCGAGGGCCAGGCCGCGGACGGCTAGCTGGAGAGGGGTTGGTCGACGGGCTGGTCCAGCTGCGCTGCTGGCGCCCGGGCTCAGGGGTTTCCTGACGGGGCAGCATCTGGTTGTGGCTCGCCTCCGAGCACTGCACAGTGGCCGTTTGCAGAGCACCAGACGTCTGTATGTGCCATCTCCGAGGCGATGTCCGCTGCGAGTCGGTTTGCTTTGGCCTCGGCTGCCTTTTCGAGAGCTTGTATGTGCATGGTGACGGCGAAGTACGAGGCAGCCATCGTGATTGCAAGTAGAACGGAAAGGGCGATTACGGCGAGGCGGAGTCGTCGTAGAAGACCATCTTTGTGGCCCGGTACCTGCGGCTGCGGGATCTCCAGCGGGAGGTCGAGGAGGGTTTGAACGTGATGGAGTCCTCCAACGGCGCGAACTCCGTGATCGCCTACGGAAAGGGCGGGGAGATCGCCTCGAACCGGCGCGACGAGCAGGAGATGTTCGTTCTGTGCCTGCGGATTCTGCAATCGGCTCTGGTCTACGTAAACACCCTCATGCTCCAAGACGTCATGGACGATCCGGAGTGGGCCGACCTGCTCACCCCCGCCGACCGGCGCGGACTGACCCCGCTGTTCTGGTCCCATGTGCGCCCGTACGGCGAGGTCAACCTGAACATGGCCGCCCGCCTCAACCTGGCCTCGGCCTCCGTGCCGGGCCCCGCATTGCGGAAGCCGCCGGCCACGGGCTACCCCACCAGACGGCATAGCCGGGGCTTGACGCAGCAGCACAGAGGCCACAGCTGCGGCCGGTCCAGCAGATCGTCCCGGGCCCGCGACGCCTGTGCGCACGCTCGCTGCATGGGCGAGACACCAACTACATCCAGCACGAGGGCGCTCCCCTGCTTATGGCCGTGCGCGGCGGGCGCCGGGCGATCCGGTGTGACCTTCGGAGCAGGCCGGGCCGTCAGTCCGCGGTGATGCTGTCCAGCACGTCAAGACGGGCGGCCCGGCGAGCCGGCCATTGGGCGGCGGCCAGGCCGACGAGAACGGCGGCCAGCAGCATCAGCAGCAGCTTGGGGTAGGGCAAGACCGTGCGGAGTTCTGGCAGGGTCACGGTCATGGTGGTGCCGGCCGCCCAGGCCAGGAAGACGCCGAAGGCCATGCCGATCGCCGCGCCGAAGACGGAGATCAACACCGATTCCAGCCGTACCATCCGCTTGACGCCACCGCGGTCCAGGCCGATCGCCCGGAGCAGGCCGAGCTCGCGCCTGCGCTCGAACACGGCCATTGCCAGCGTATTGACCACTCCCAGGGCCGCGACCAGCAACGACATCCCGAGCAGTGCGTAGAGCAGGTTGAGGGCGAAGGTGATGGTGCGGTCGAACCCGTTCCTCAGGTCCTGCTTGTTCTCGACCTCGATCACAGGGCTTTTGCCGGTGGCGTCCTTGAGAGCCTGTTTGAAGGCAGGGGTTGCCCCGTTCGCGCCCTTGACCAGGATCTGCTGCGCCGGCGCGTACGGCTGGTGTGCGGCGACCACGCCGCCCGGCAGGAGCACGGGGGCGAGCATCCGGCTGGGTGCGAACACCCCGCCGACGGTGAGGCGGGTGCCGGTCCCGTGCGGGGCGGCCACGGTCACGGTGGAGCCGACGGCCAGTCCGTGCCGGCGCGCGAAGTCGGAATCCACCAGGATCTGACCTCGTTTCAGTGCCGCGGCCTCCCCCTGACTCATGCTCGGTCGGACCAGCCGATCGGCGCTGTCGGCGTCCAGACCCTTCGCCTCGGTCCGCACGCCGGCTATCCGCCACTCCACGTCGGTGACCGGGCTGGAGGCGACCACCCCGGGGGCCTTGGAGACCGATGTCGCGATGCTCGGGTCCAGGGTGCCGGTGAGCGGGGTGACGGCGTAGTCCGCCGCCATCTCTTGGGTCACGGCACGGTCGACCGCATCCGAGACCGAGGCGCCGATCACGGTCATCGCGGTGACCAGGGTGAGTCCGATGGTCAGGGCGGCGGCCGTACTCGCGGTGCGGCGCGGGTTGCGGATCGCGTTGAGTGCGGCGAGTGAGCCGACGGGGCCGCAAAGGCGGGCGAGCGGCGGGCGGGCCAGGGCGATCACCGGGCGGGACAGCAGCGGAAGCAGTTGCATGATGCCGAGGACCGCGAGGAGTGCCCCCGCCATGAGCGGCAAGCGCGCCGTGGCGCCCCTCTCGGTGCTGCCCAGCAGGATTAGGCCGATGCCGCCGGCGGTGGTCAGGGCGCCGAGGAGGTTGCGGAGCAGCAGGCTTCGGTGGGTGGCAGGTTGCTCGCCGTTGCTCAGCGCGGCGACCGGGGGGATCCGGCAGGCGCGGAGGGCGGGCAGGGCGGCGGACAGGACGGTGACCAGGGTGCCGACGAGCAGGGTGATCAGCACGGTTGTCGGGGTGATGACCACGGCGGCTCTGGGCAGGTCCGCGTCCAGGGACTTCACTCCCGCCGCGAGACCGGCGCCGATGCCGATGCCGAGGAGCAGTCCGGCGGCGGAGCCGGTGAGACCGACGAGGAGCGCCTCGGTCAGCACGGAGCGGGTGACCTGGCCGCGGCCGGCGCCGATGGCGCGGAGCAGTGCCAGCTGCCGGGTGCGCTGGGCCACCAGCATGGTGAAGGTGTTGGCGATGAGGAAGATGCCGATGAACAGCGAGATCCCGGCAGCGGTGATCAGCATGGTGGCCAGGCTCCTGCCGCTCTGGGCCAGCCTCTCGGCCTGCTGCGCGGCCAGCTGCGCGCCGGTCTCGGCTCGGAATTGGTTGCCGCCGGGGACCAGCGGGGTGACGGCATGCAGCAGTGCGGTCTCGGAGGTGCCGGGGGCAGCGGTGACGTCGATGCTGCTGTACTGGTCCGGCGCCAACGACAACACCCGCCGGGCGCCCTGGGTGTCCAGCAGAGCCAGCGGGTTGCCGGACCGGACCGCAGGCGCGTCGGAGGAGAAGACGCCGGTCAGGGTGACGCTGATGGCAGGGCCGTTGGCGGCGATGCGGACGGTGTCACCGAGCCGGTAGCCGGCCTTCTCGACGGTGCCCCGGTCCAGGGCGACCTCGGTCGCGGTGTGCGGTCCTCGGCCCCGGAGCATCGGGTAGCGTGCATCGTTCCCGGCGGCATCCGGCACGAAGTTGGCGCCCGTGCTTCTCATGATGTCGCCGATCATGTTGCCGTTCTTGTCCGCGATGGCAGCGGTGCCGCTCACCACCGCGCGGGTCCCGGCGACTCCCGGCAGCGCGGCAATCCGACGGACGGTCGCCTCTGTGAGCCGGGCGGAGCTCTTGGTGCTGTTCTGCCTGGCGCTGGAGGGCAGTCCGGCGGTGTCGTCGGCAACCTGGACCGAGATACCGGTGAAGTCCTTGCTGCGGCTGTTGTTCGCGGCTTGGTGGACACTGTCGGAGAAGATCATGGTGCCGGTCATGAAGCCGGTGCCGAGCAGCACGGCCAGGGTGGTCATCAGGAGCCGGCCGCGGTGGGCCAGGACATTGCGCAGTGCGGTACGGAACATGGGTGAAAGCCCCCGTCAGCCGACGCGGTCGAGCCGGCGCATGCGGTCCAGCACACTGTCGGCGGTGGGCGCCCGCAGTTCGTCGACGATGCGGCCGTCGGCGAGGAAGACCACCCGGTCCGCGTGGGAGGCGGCCACCGGGTCGTGGGTGACCATGACGACGCTCTGGCCGAAGTCGCGCACGCAGGACCCGAGGAGCGCCAGGACCTCCGCGCCGGCGTGCGAGTCGAGGTTCCCGGTGGGCTCGTCGGCGAAGATGATCTCGGGCTTTCCTGCCAGGGCGCGGGCGCAGGCCACGCGTTGCTGCTGTCCACCGGACAGTTGGCCGGGGCGGTGCTTCAGCCGGTCGGCCAGGCCCACCGCGTCGACGACCCGTGCCAGCCAGTCCCTGTCGGGCCTGCGCCCGGCAATGTCACCGGGCAGCGTGATGTTCTCCAGGGCGGTGAGCGTGGGCATCAGATTGAAGGCCTGGAAGATGAACCCGATCCTGTCCCGGCGCAGCCGGGTCAGCTGTCGGTCCTTCAGGCCGACCAGCTCCACATCGCCGATCGTCGCGGAGCCGGAGGTCACGCTGTCGAGCCCGGCCATGCAGTGCATCAGCGTGGACTTGCCGGATCCCGAGGGACCCATGATCGCGGCGAACTCGCCGCGCGGAAACTCCACGCTGACGTCGTCCAGCGCCAGGACCCGGGTCTCCCCCTCCCCGTAGACCTTGTGCAACCCACGGGCTCGGGCAGCCGCCGCGTACGTGGTCGTCGTCATCGTGTCCATCACCATGGGAGTCCTCTCGGTGGAGCTCGGAACGCCGTCCACGCTCGCCCAAGCCGGGTCCTGGGGGCGTCCGGCCGTCAGCGGACCCGTTGGGCGGTCCGTAATGCTGCAGGCGTACGCCTGTAAGGCGACGCGGAGAGCCGGGCGCACGCCTACGCTCGGCCCGTGGAAGAGATCAAGCCCCGGCCGCCCCTGCTCGGACGCATCCCGCCAGGCGCCTGGCCGATCCTCACCTGGTGCGCGGCCCCGCTGTTCGCACTGGCGCTGTGGCTGCTGGAGCAACAGGGCGGGCCCGAGGCCGCCCCCTTCTTGCAGGGCCCCTGGGCCGGCCTGGCGCTGGCCGTCGGCCTGGCGCTGCCGCTCGTAGCGGCCCGACGCCGACCACTGCCGGTCCTGGGCCTGGTCCTCACCGAATCCCTGGCGGCTGCGGCGCTCGCTCCCTGGGCGTGGGCTCTGCTGCTCCCGACGGCGGACGTGCTGCTGCTCTACATCGCCGCCACCGCCGGCCGCAGCCGTCGCACCACTGCCATGGCGGCCGTCGCGGTCCTCACGGCGCAGATCAGCGGCTGGCGGATCACGAACGGAGGCTGGGCGCACGGTGTGACCGAGGCCGCGGTGCCGATCGCCTCGGTCGCCCTGGTCTCCTGGACGCTGGGCAGCTCGATCCGCCAGCGGCGCGAGTACGCCGAGCGGCTGCGTGAACAAGCCGCCGCCCAGGCTGTGCAGGCGGAGCGCCTGCGGATCGCCCGGGAGCTGCACGACACGGTCGCCCACAGCATCGGAGTGGTCGCCATCCAGGCCGGCGCGGCCAAGCGGGTCATCAAGACCCAGCCCGAGGGAGCCCGCAGAGCGCTCGACGCGATCGAGCTGACCAGCCGGGAGACCCTCGTGGGGCTCCGCCAAATGCTCGGCACGCTGCACCGGACCGAACCCGAACCGGTGACGGGCATGGCAGGCGTGGACCGGCTGACGCAGGGCACCGCCACGGCCGGACTCCACGTAAAGGTGCGCTGGCAGGGCACGAAACGTCCGCTGCCACCCGACACGGACCAATCGGCATTCCGCATCATCCAGGAGTCATTGACCAACGTGGTCCGCCACGCGAACGCCCGCCACTGCCAGGTGAACGTCGACTACCGCACCGCCGAGCTGGCCATCGAGGTCGTCGACGACGGCACCGGCGCGCCGCCCGATGCCGCGACCGACGGCACCGGCTACGGAATCACTGGAATGCGCGACCGAGCAGATCTGCTGGGCGGCGAGTTCAGCGCCGGGCCGCGCCCCGAGGGCGGCTTCCGGGTGACAGCCAGGCTGCCGGGATGACCGTACGCATCGTCCTCGCCGACGACCAGCCTCTCGTACGAGCCGGCCTTCGCATGGTCATCGCCGACGCCCCCGATCTGGAGATCGTGGGCGAGGCCGGAACCGGCACGGAGGCAGTCCGGATAGTCAGGGAACTCCGGCCCGACGTCGTCGTGATGGACATCCAGATGCCCGGCATGGACGGCATCGAAGCCACCCGGATGATCACCTCCAACGCCCCAGCGCCGCGCGTACTCATGCTCACCACCTTCGACGACGACAACAACGTCTACGCCGCGCTCCGGGCGGGGGCCAGCGGATTCCTGGTCAAGGACATGGCGCTGGACGACATCCTCGCCGCGACCCGCGTCGTGGCCGCCGGCGATGCCCTCATCGCGCCGAGCGTCACCCGACGCCTGATCGAGGAGTTCGCGAACCGTCCCGCGGCCGCTGCCCCTCCGCAGCGACTCGAGGGCATCACCGAGCGGGAACGCGAGGTGCTGACACTCGTCGGGCGCGGCCTGTCCAATAGCGAGATCGCGGCCGAGCTGTTCATCGGTCATGCCACCGCCAAGACCCATGTGGCGCGGCTGCTGACCAAACTCGACGCCCGCGACCGTGTCCAGCTCGTGATCATCGCTTACAGAGCGGGCCTGGTGTCGTCCTCACCATGAGCCGGCAGCAAGCAGGTCACCCCAGGTCTGCGATCTGGCCCACCGCCGCTTACGACAACGAGGACGTCTGCGGGCCTGGCTGTTCTCGATCGCCCCGGCCACCGGGGACCTCAGCCAACGCACTGGTGACCGCCGAAGCGCTGCCACTTTGCTGTGGCATGCAGGAAACGACCGATTGATGAGCAAGATCGATAAGCGGCGGCGCGTGGCCGGATCGGCACCGGATCATGCCCATAAAACGGTGTCAGAAAGTCGCTGTGCTCAAGAACTTGAGGAACACCGATTTCTGTACGATCTGGCAGGTGCATCCGCCCCAGGACGACGACACCGCCGATCTCCTCGCACCCGTTCCGGCCGTAAGGACCGGCAGCCTCGTGGGATACGCTCGCGTGTCCACCAAGGGGCAGTTGCTCGACCGGCAGGTCCACGCGCTCACCGAAGCAGGGTGCATCCGGATCTTCTCCGACACGAAGTCCGGCAAGAACGTCGAACGCGAGGAACTGTGGAAGGCCTTCGACTACCTGCGCGAGGGCGACACCCTCGTCGTCCCGTCGCTGGACCGGCTCGGCCGTTCCATCCAGGACCTCATCGCGATCGTGTCCGGCCTGCGCAAGCGTGGCGTCGGCTTCACCTCGCTGCACGAGGCGCTCGACACGACCACGCCCGGCGGGCGCCTGGTCTTCCACGTGTTCGCGGCGCTCGCGGAGTTCATCCGCGAACTCATCGTGCAGGGCACCAACGAGGGCCTGGACGCCGCTCGTGCCGCGGCGCCCGACTCGGCCGTCCGCCGGAGATGGCGGAGGAGCAGGTACGTCACGCCCGCGACCTGCTCGCCCGCTCGGAGAGCACCGTCACCTCGATCGCGAAGCTCCTCGGCGTTTCCAGGAACACGATCTATAACTACGTGCCCGAGCTGAAGGGCGGTCGCCTCGCACTCGCTGAGGCGACGAGCACGCCGGAACTGCCCCAACCCACAAGGTCCGAGGACTGATCACCGCCGTTTGCGGCTGGTGACGATCCTGCTGGCTTATTGCGCGGTGACCTCGACGGTGTCCTCCGACTTGCGGTTCAGCTTCGACTTGAGGTCGTTGAACCTCTTCTTGACGTGCGGCGTGGCCTTCGCGGCAACGATGCCCGCCGTGCCTACGGCTGCGACCACCTTGATCACGGTCTCAAGACGCGCTGCGGAAATTCGGCGTCCCGGCCGAGAAGGGCCGCACCTCGGCCATCCGCCAGATCGTCCTCCAGGCCCCCGCGCCCGTCATCGCCCAAGCACTGGGCTACCACGACCAGAGCACCACTCGCATCGCCACCGAGGCCGAAGCCCCCTGGAAGAACTACGCACCCGGCGACCACACGCGATGACCAGCCTCCTTGAACTACGCGCCGGGCGAAAGATCACACCGCTCGGCCATCTTCACCCCACAGTGGTGACCATGCTGAACCGAGTAGCCGTTCTGTCCGACATTCACGGAGTCCTGCCGGCCCTGGAGGCAGTGCTCGCCGAACCAGACGTCAGCACCGCCGATCACATCGTGCTCACCGGCGACATCACCGCCGGCCCGCAACCGACCCAGGTTCTCGACCTGCTGACCAGCCTCGGCGACCGCGTCATCTGGATCAGTGGCAACGCAGACCGGGAACTCCTTGAATACCGCCAGGGGCAACGCGACACGATCCCCGATCCGATCGCTCCCTGGGCAGCCGAACAGCTCCGCGAGGACCATCTCGACCTTCTCGGCTCGCTTCCACGATCACTCTCCCTGTCCGTGAAGGGGCTGGGAAAAGTGCTGTTCTGCCACGCCACCCCTCGCGATGACGAGGAGGTCGTCCTGGTCGACTCCCGCCTCGACCGCTGGGACGAAGTCTTCGACGGGCTCGATACCGACATTCGCACCGTGGTCTGCGGCCACACCCACATGCCGTTCGTCCGCCTTGCCCACGGCCGGCTCGTGATCAACCCCGGCAGCATCGGCATGCCCTACGGACGGACCGGAGCGCACTGGGCCCTGCTGGGCCCGGGCGTCGAACTCCGCACCACGCACTTCGATATCGAGGCCGCAGCCACCCAACTCGGCCAGGACTCGTCCTATCCCGACATCACCGAATGGGCCGACTACTTCCTGCACGCTCGCGCGACCGACGCCGACGCCCTCGTAGCCTTCGCTCCACGGGACGGACGCGACCACAGCCCGTGACACTCGCCCCCCATCCACGACAGCAGGCAGCCGAACACCGACTACACGATCAACGACGCCTACCAATCTCAGACCCCAATACGGTTACGCGGCGAGGGAGAGGTCGAGTCGGGCAAGGTGGCTGACGCGGGTGCGGTCGAGCGGGTGGCCGTTCCACCAGGCATCGAGGCGCATGAGGTTGAGCGCGACGGCGGAGAAGACGTGCTCCAGGTGGGTCTTCTGGAGGCCGAGGTAGCGGGCACGTCTCATCCCGGTGACCGCGACGGCCTGGTGGATGGTTCCCTCGATGCCCGCGAGGGTTCCGTACTTGGCTCGCCACTGCTCGTCGCCCTGCTGGAGGCGGGCATGGTCGAGGACTTCTTGAGCCTCGCGGGGTTGCAGGGAGAGAGTCCGGCCACCGGTTTTCGAGCTGGTGCACTGGTCGCGCACCGGGCAGGGGCGGCATGTCTCCTTGTTGAACTTGATGACGATGGCCTTGGTGCCGCGCAGGGTAGCGGGGCTCCACCAGGTGCTGGTGTCCCCGCGTGGGCAGGTGGCCTGTCGCTTGTCCCAGTCGATGGTGAACGCGGTGCGGTCGAACCCGGCGCCGGCACGCGCCTGGGGTGAGCTGTTCATCAGGACCGGGGTGACCAGGGTGACCCCGAAGTTCTTCTTGATGCCCACGATCAACTCGGGAGGCGTAACCGGAGTCGAGGAAGTGCTCGGCGGGCAGGAGATCGCGGGCGGCGAGCATGTGATGGACCGGTTCGGTCATTTCCGCGTCGGTCACTGTGGCGTCGGTGGTCGCGATGCCGGTGATCAAGCGCGGTGGCGGTCCGTCGGCTCCGGGGATCAGCGCCTGGCCGTCGGCAGCCGGGTCCTGGTCATCGGCATCGTCGCAGGACTCGCTGGTGTGGATCTTGTAGCCGGTCCACCAGGAGCCCTGTTTGAGGCCGTAGCGGGCGTCGGTGTCGTACGGAGAGGCCAGCCTCAGTCTGCCGGGCGGGAGGTCTTTGCTCTCCCGCCGCTTCACCTCCGCTCCGGCTTCGGACACGGTGCGGTGGTAGTTCTGCACCCACATCGAGCGCAGGACCTGCACCGCCGGGAGTTCGCGCAGCCAGGGCGGAGCATCAGGGGCATGCACCGCCTCCAGCAGCGCGAACCCGTCCCGGCCGTAGACCAGAGCCATCTCCTCGCGCTTGCTCGTGGAAGCCGGCGGATGCCAGGAGTGAGTCCGCGGACCGTAGCGTTCGGCCCATTCCCGAACGGGCACCGCCTGGGCCAGCCAGTCCGGGGCCGCGCAGGCCAGCGCCTCCAGCGTGGCCCGCAGTGTCTCCCCCGCCAGCTCCAGCCTGTTCAGGTCGCGTACCGCCGCCAGTACGCGGGTGGAGTCGGTGCGCTGCTTGCCTCCGGCCTTCACCAGGCCCCGGTCCTTGAGCGCGGTCAGCAGCAGGTCGAGCACCTTCTCCTCCATCCCGTGCTCGACCAGGCGCGTGCGGAACTCGGACAGCACCAAGGCGTCGAACCCGGGATCATCCAGCTCCAGGCCGAGCGCGTATTTCAAGTCCATGCCGTACCGCACCCGATGCGCTGCCGCCCGGTCGGTGAGGTTCTCGGTGAACTGCAATACCGTCACCAGCGCCAGCTGGCCAGGTGACCAGCCCGGCCTCCCTCGGGTTCCGAACGCCTCGGCGAACTCGGCGTCCGCGAACAACTCGCCCAGTTCGTCACGGACCCGCATCGCCAACGGGTACGGGCCCCGTGCCGCGACCGCCCGCGCCACCTGCGCGGTCAGTTCGGGCACCTTCGGCCACGGCCTCGGCCGCATCGACATTCCACACCCCACCCGCGACCGGAACGCCAAGACGGCCGCTGCTGTCCCAACCAACGAGCCGCCAGCCCCGCCGGGCACGGAATTAGCCAGCAGGATCGGTGACACGGTTCTTACCGGCACGTCCGCCGTGGGTTCAGCGAGGCTGAAGCCCCTTCAGTGGAAACTCACGGTTATTTCTACAGTCTCTGCTTGAAAACGCAGCGCGTTCGCCGACTGTAGTGTCGACGGCGTTGAGGGGCCTCTGACGAGCGTGCTCAGGTAAAGGGCTTGTGCTCCACCTTCCGGCCGGAAGCGCGGGGTGAACCCTGCAGCCGGGCAGGCGTCGGGGACAGGCCGCACGGGTATGGCTACTGGCAGCCTGACGTCGGCGGATTGGGGAGGCATGACCGACACCGGCGCGCTGTACGGGCTGCTCGGGGCTGTGGGGGGAGCCACCGTTGCCAGTCTCGCGGCTGTCTATGGCCCGCTGCGTCTACATCGGCGGCAGGCCGAGCAGAAGGCGAGTGAGGAGCAGGCCCGCCAAGGTGAGATAGAGACCGCTCGGCTGTTGAAGATGCGAACCACGGGTCGGGCGTGGATCGATGCGCTGGAGCGGTTCGTCCAAGATTTGCAGGCACACCGTCCTGTGGACATCGACCGATTCGACGAGATCATGGTCCAAGTCAGCCGAGAGGCCACCGAAGCCGGACACGCGCTGGCTCACAGCGGTCTCTGGCTCGAATCACAGGACACACCACCGCACGGCATTCCGCTGGTCCCAGCCTCAGGCGGGTCGCGACCAGACGATGCGGACGGATCAGCGTTCATCGCCCTTTCCCAGCTCCTGGGCTGCTTGCGAGAGGCGACCCGGGAAGTCCGTGCCGATGTCCTGCAACGTCCCTTGCAGCGGGAGAGCCCCGTGCGCAGCGAGGTCCTGGAGTCCCTGGAGCAAGTCAGGGCTGCGCGGGCACAGCTGAATGCAGCCCTTCTCGATCAGATCGACCAGATCAATGGAGGCCACACACGCCGCCTGTAGGACCGGGACGATTGTGTTCTGGCTTCATGGGCCGCGGCCAACTGGTCGGAGCCGACGAGGGTAACTCCCGGGGTGATGGAGCCTCCAAACATCTTGTCTGTATTCAGACATGATCACGAGCTTCCATACGGATTGGGACTCTCATTCGGCCGGTGCATATGAGGCGTCGGCGGACGAGGCCACCGCGGCGTTCGCGGAAGACGACGTACTCGAGCGGCAGTTCGCACTGCCGGAAGTGGGC
>NZ_JBSHBL010000059.1:8353-67479 GCF_053611985.1 Streptomyces sp. NPDC054770 | reverse complement strand
GCGCTAGCGTCGCCGCCAGGGCAGCGCCTCCTGCTCGTCGGTGTCGGCGTCCATACGCTGCAGGGCGGCGTTGACTGCCTCGCCGATCTCGGCGAACTGGGTGACCTGTTCCGGGGTGAGGGCGTCGAAGACCGCTCGGCGGACCGCCTCGACATGGCCGGGGGCCGCGCGCTCCAGGAGGCTCATGCCGGCCGGGGTGAGGACGGCGTGCTGGTTGCGGCGGTTGACGGTGTCCTCACGGCGGTCGACGTAGCCGGCCTCCTGGAGGCGGGTCACCGCGTGGGTGAGTCGGCTCCGGGTGATCTTCAGGCGTTCGGCCAGCTCGGACATGGTCAGGCTGTGGTCCTTGACCGAGGACAGCTGCACGAGCAGCGTGTAGTCGGCATGGGTCATCCCCGTGTCGCGCCGCAGCTGCCGGTTCAAGTGGTCGGACAGGTGCGTGGAGAACTGGACGTAGGCGAGCCACGCCCGTCGTTCCTCGGGGTTCAGCCAGCGCGGCGTCGTGGTCATGGCCGCAGCCTAGCCATTTTGAATATTCAAACCTCTCGCGGGCGGCCGCCCTGAGGGGATCTCGTCTCCTCAGGGCGGCCCGGATCAGGCGCCGACGTACTGCGCCAGGTGCTCGGCGGTGAGGGTCGAGCGGGCGGCCACCAGGTCGGCCGGGGTGCCCTCGAAGACGATCCGGCCGCCGTCGTGGCCGGCCCCGGGGCCGAGGTCGATGATCCAGTCGGCGTGGGCCATGACCGCCTGGTGGTGTTCGACGACGATGACCGACTTGCCGGAGTCGACCAGCCGGTCCAGCAGACCGAGGAGCTGCTCGACGTCGGCGAGGTGCAGGCCCGCGGTCGGTTCGTCGAGGACGTAGACGCCGCCCTTGTCGGCCATGTGCGTGGCCAGCTTGAGGCGCTGGCGCTCGCCGCCGGACAAGGTGGTGAGCGGCTGGCCGATGGTGAGGTAGCCGAGGCCGACGTCGTTGAGCCGCTGGAGGATGCGGTGGGCGGCCGGGGTGTGCGCCTCGCCCGCGGCGAAGAACTCCTCGGCCTCGGTCACCGGCATCGCCAGCACCTCGCTGATGTCCCGGCCGCCGAGGTGGTAGTCGAGGACCGACGCCTCGAACCGCTTTCCGTCGCACTCCTCGCAGGTGGTGGCGACGCCCGCCATCATCGCCAGGTCGGTGTAGATCACGCCGGCGCCGTTGCAGGTGGGGCAGGCGCCCTCGGAGTTGGAGCTGAACAGGGTGGGCTTGACGCCGTTCTGCTTGGCGAACGCCTTGCGGATCGGGTCGAGCAGCCCGGTGTACGTCGCCGGGTTGCTGCGCCGGGAGCCGCGGATGGCGCCCTGGTCGACGGAGACCACCCCGGCGCCGGCCGGGATCGAGCCGTGCACGAGGGAGCTCTTGCCGGAGCCCGCGACGCCGGTCACCACGGCCAGGACGCCGAGCGGGATGTCGACGTCGACGCCCTGGAGGTTGTGGGTGCTCGCGCCGCGGATCTCCAGTGTGCCGGTGGGCTTGCGGACCGTGTCCTTGAGGGCGGCCCGGTCGTCGAAGTGGCGGCCGGTGATGGTGCCGCCGGTCCGCAGGGCCTCGACGGTGCCCTCGAAGCAGACCGTGCCGCCGCCCGCCCCGGCGCCGGGGCCGAGGTCGACGACGTGGTCGGCGATGGCGATGACCTCGGGCTTGTGCTCCACGACGAGCACGGTGTTGCCCTTGTCGCGCAGCCGTAGCAGCAGGCCGTTCATCCGCTGGATGTCGTGCGGGTGCAGGCCGGTGGTGGGCTCGTCGAAGACGTAGGTGACGTCGGTGAGAGAGGAGCCGAGGTGGCGGATCATCTTGGTGCGCTGCGCCTCGCCGCCGGAGAGGGTGCCGGCCGGCCGGTCGAGCGAGAGGTAGCCGAGGCCGATCTCCACGAACGACTCCAGGGTGTGCCGGAGTGTGGCGAGGAGGGGTGCCACCGAGGGCTCGTCGAGGCCGCGCACCCACTCGGCGAGGTCGCTGATCTGCATCGCGCAGGCGTCGGCGATGCTGATGTCCTTGATCTTCGAGGAGCGGGCGCCCTCGCTCAGCCGCGTGCCGTCGCACTCGGGGCAGGTGGCGAAGGTGACCGCCCGCTCCACGAACTCGCGGATGTGCGGCTGCATCGACTCCTTGTCCTTGGAGAGCATCGACTTCTGGATGCGCGGGATCAGACCTTCGTAGGTCATGTTGATGCCCGCGATCTTCATCCGGGTCGGCTCCCGGTGCAGGAAGTCCTGGAGCTCCTTCTTGGTGAACTTGCTGATCGGTTTGTCCGGGTCGAAGAAGCCGGACTCGATGTAGAGGCGGGAGTTCCAGCCGCCGCCCTTGTAGCCGGGGACGGTGATCGCGCCCTCGTTGAGGGACAGGGTCTCGTCGTAGAGCTGGGCGAGGTCGAGGTCGGTGACGGCGCCCCGGCCCTCGCAGCGCGGGCACATGCCGCCGGTGATGCTGAAGCTGCGCCGCTCCTTCACCTTCTGCCCGCCGCGTTCGACGGTGACGGCGCCCGCCCCGCTGATCGAGGCGATGTTGAAGGAGAACGCCTTGGGCGAGCCGATGTGCGGCTTGCCCAGGCGGCTGAAGAGGATGCGCAGCACGGCGTTGGCGTCGGTGGCGGTGCCGACGGTGGAGCGCGGGTCGCCGCCCATCCGCTGCTGGTCGACGATGATCGCGGTGGTCAGTCCGTCGAGGACGTCGACCTCGGGGCGGGCCAGGTTCGGCATGAAGCCCTGGACGAAGGCGGGGTAGGTCTCGTTGATCAGCCGCTGCGACTCGGCGGCGATGGTGTCGAACACCAGCGAGCTCTTGCCCGAGCCGGAGACTCCGGTGAAGACCGTCAGCCGGCGCTTCGGGATCTCGATGCTGACGTCCTTGAGGTTGTTCTCCCGCGCACCGTGCACACGGATCAGGCCGTGGCTGTCGGCCACGTGCGGCGTGGGCGCCTGCGTCTCGGTCGTTCTGGCCATGCTCAAACCCGTCTCCATCCGCTGCGCGGGACCTCCGTCGACGGCCGCCACGCTAACCGGGATGAAAACCCTAGCGCTTCTCCATTACTGACCGATTCGCACACCGGAACGACGCCGGGGCGACGCCGGGCCGCCGTGGCCGCTGACCGTCGGACGAGCCGCGGCTCAGCCGAACCACCGGGTGAGAGCCGTTTCGAGGGGGATGTGGTCGGTGGTGGACCAGGCGATGTAGCCGTCGGGCCGGATCAGCAGGGCCTCGGCGCCCTCGACGTCCTCGTCGGTCTTCGCCGTGACGTGCTCGACCCGGTCGGACCGGTCGCCCACGCTCCTCTGCCTGCCGTCGAGGGAGAGCAGCAGGCCCCGGCCGGAGTGCATCAGCCGGCTCAGCCGGGTCGGACCGGCCCCGGTGGTCAGCTCCAGGTCGATCATTCGGGGGCCGAGACCGGGGTACCGGATGTCGAGACCGGACATCATGCCCGAGATGTAGCGGTTGGTGTCGGGCAGGCGGAGCAGTTCGGTCGCGAGGGTGCGGACCGCCTCGACCTCCTCGTCCCGGCCGGGATTCATGAGCACGGTCTGGGCACGGGTGTGTTCCAGCACCCGCGCCGCGACCGGGTGCCGCTCGTCGTGATAGGTGTCCAGCAGCCCGGCGGGGGCCCAGCCCCGCACCTCGGCGGCCAGTTTCCAGCCCAGGTTGACCGCGTCCTGGACGCCCAGGTTCACCCCCTGGCCGCCGATCGGCGCATGGATGTGTGCCGCGTCCCCGGCGAAGAACACCCGCCCCTCGCGGTAGCGCTCGACCTGCCGGACGGCGTCGCCGAACCGGGATGCCGCGTGCAACTCGCCCAGTTCCGTGTCCTGCCCGTACACGGCATGCAGCGCCTCGCTCACCTCCTCGGCGGTGACGGGTGCCTCGCGGTCCGGGGCGTCACCGGAGAGCTTGCCGAAGATCAGCCGGTACCGGTCGCCGTCGAGGGGGTGCAGGATGCTGAAGTAGCCGCCGGAGGACCGGGGGTACTGGCTGAAGTGCCCACGGGCGGTGGGCACGTCGTCGGACCGGGACGCGAGGGTGAGGTCCGCGGCCACGGCGGACATCCCGCCCGCACGTCCGGGGAAGGGGACGCGCAGCGCGGCCCGGACCGTGCTGTGCCCTCCGTCGCACGCGACGAGGTGACTGCCGCGGATCTCTCCGACCGTGACGCCGTCCGAGTCCTGCTCCACCGCCGACACCTGGTGTCCGCGCAGCACGGGCACACCCTGCGCCACGAGACGCTCTTCGAGGAACGCCTCCAGCCGGGCCTGCGGGAGGGTGACCGGGTACGGGTGGCGGGTGCGCCAGGGGCGGCAGTCCAGCTCGACGGGCAGCATGGCGAAATGCCCCCCGTTGGTGTTGCGGGACGGAGCGTCGACAAGCAGGGGGTCCAGCAGTCCGCGCAGGTCGAGAACCTCCGCGGTACGCGGTTGCAGCCCGCCGGCCCGGGACTGGGGGTTGCGCGTGCGCTCCTTCTCCAGGACCACGACCGGTACGCCGGCCAACGTCAGCTCGTGGGCCAGCATCAGCCCTGTCGGACCTGCGCCCACCACGATGATCTCGGTTCGCATGACACCTCCCGTAAATGCACTCAGTGCAAGAATGCACTCAGTCTACCACCAGGTAGACTGAGTGCATGAATCAGCGGATGGGCCTGCGGGAGAGCAAGAAGGAACGCACCCGGGAGACGATCTCGGCGACGGCGATCCGCCTGTTCCTGGACAGGGGCTTCGACCATGTCCCGATCACCGAGATCGCGGAAGCGGCGGAGGTTTCCCGGCGGACCCTTTTCGCGTACTTCCCGACCAAGGAGGACCTCGTCCTGCACCGGTTCGCCGACCACGAGAGCGAAGCGGCCCGCATCGTGCGCGGCCGTACGGCCGGCCGGCCGCCGCTCGACGCGCTGCGGGAGGCACTGCTGGACGCGCTGGCGCGGCGCGACCCGAACACCGGCCTCAACGACACTCCCGAGATCGTCGCCTTCCTGAGGATGGTCTTCGGCACGGAGAGCCTGGCGGCGCGGCTGACGCGGTACACGTCCCGCGGTATCGAGGCACTGACCGAGGCACTGCGGGAGGCCGGCGCCGATCCGCTGGTCGCGCGCCTCGCGGCCGCTCAGGTGATCGTGGCGCAGCAGCAACTCGCCGTCATGAACCACGCGGCCCTGGCGGACGGCGAGTCCGCCGACGGCCGCTACCCGGAAGCGTCCCGAGCGGCCCACCAGGCGTTCGATCTTCTCGACCACGGCCTGCGTTCCCAACTCACGCTCGCGGCACGGCCCTGAAGGAGCCCGTCCCGCCCGGGGCCGGCCCCTGACGCGGTGCCGCGGCGACTCGACGTCCCCGAAGTCACCACCAGGGAGCACCGGTTCGCCGCCGACTCGGAACACCAAGGGTCCAGCGCCCGTCGGTGAGCAGCGGGTGAAGACCGTAGCGGCGACGGTCGAACTCCTGATGGGCTGACATGGCGTCACTTGTTCACCGGGCAGAGGATCACGACCGGGACGGCCGGGATCCGACCGGTCCGGCCGGCCTGCCGACTCGCGAACCGGGCGCAGTCAGGGGGCCGTTGCCATCGCCCGAATCGACGCCCGCTCCCCCGACGGCGATCGACGCCTGTTCGGGACGATGAGGCCGGGCGGGTCCACCGCGCTCGGCTACGAAGATTTTGCGTTCTCACGGGATGCCCATGAACCGGCTCCCACCTGCGCCGGGTCCGCTATGTCCGCCCGTACGCCCCACAGGTAACGGCGAGTTCACCCGGCTTCCCTTCCTCGGCAGTCTACGCGCGTGGTGTCATGCCCACGCTCACCCACCCCCCACGTGAGCGTCTATTCGACTAGGAGTCACGTACATGCTGTCGAAGCTTCTCGTTCGCGCGGGAGTCGCCCTGGCGGCCAGCGCAGCCGTGGTCGTCGCCGCGGTCCCCGCGAACGCCGCGAGCTACACCGCGTTCGCCTTCTCGCTCAGCAGCAGCGAGCCGACGATCTACGACTTCATCAACTCGGCCACCAGCTCGCTCGACATGACGATGTACGAGCTGGAGGACACCACGGCCGTCAACGACCTCATCGCCCTGAAGAACAAGGGCGTCACCGTGCGGGTCGTCCTGGACCAGGCGCACAAGAGCGCCAACAACTCCGCCTACACCGCCCTCACGAACGCGGGCGTGGGCGTGGCGTGGTCGCCGACCAGCTTCGTCTACACGCACCAGAAGACCATCACGGTCGACGGCACCAAGTCGCTCGTGCTGACCGGCAACCTGACTTCGCAGTACTACTCGACCGGCCGGGACTACGGCGTCTTCACCGACGACACCCGGGACGTCGCGGCGATCGAGAAGGTCTTCAACGCCGACTACGCCGGCACCTCGATCACCCCCACCGACGGCGACCACCTGCTCTGGTCCCCCACCGACTCGCGCACCCGCCTGCTGACCGTGGTCAACGCCGCCACCAAGACGCTCGACGTCGAGGAGCTGGAGTTCAGCGACAGCACGGTGGTCAACGCCATCGTCGCCAGAGCCAAGGCCGGTGTGAAGGTGCGGGTCGTCCTGGAGACGCCGGGCGACTACTCCAGCGAGGTCTCCGCGATCAAGGCCGCCGGCGGCACGGTCGTCGGCTACTCCGACCCCAACGGCTTCTACATCCACGCCAAGGCCATGGTCGCCGACTACGGTCTGTCCACCCAGGAGGTGGAGGCCGGCTCCATGAACATCAGCAGCAACTCCCTGTCCAACAACCGTGAGCTGGGCATCATCCTCACGGGCACCGGGGTGGCGCAGTCGGTGGCCACGACCGTCGAGACCACGTTCAACAGCGACTACTCGGGCGGCACCGCCGCGTAGCGTTCCGGGCTCGCGAGCCCGCCCCGGCCGCGCTCAGGCCCGGCCGGGGCGGGTATTGCCCGCCGCCTCGTCACCCGCCAGCATGGTGACGTGAATCTGGAGCATGTCTTCGTCTGCGGTCACCCGGCGCTCGACTTCGCCGCGACCCTCAGGGCGCGCCGCACGGCCGGCTTCGAGATGTTCGTCTCGCCCGAGCGCCTGGACGCCTGGTACGTCGAGTCCGGCCTGGCGGACGCCGTCTCCCCCAGCCAGGACGAGGACGTGGCGCGGGCCGTCGCCGTGCGCGAGGCCCTGTACCGGCTGCTGACCGCCCGCCGGCTGGGCACGCCGTACGACGCGGAGTCCCTGGCCGTGGTCAACGGCGCCGCCCGCAAGCCGTCGGCGACGCCCCAGCTCACCGCGGCGGGACGGTGGACCGTCGCGGCCCCGGAGGCCGTGCTGTCGAGCGTCGCGCGGCTGGCCGTGGAGCTGCTGAGCGGGCCCGACGCTCCGTTGCTCAAGGAGTGCGGAAACCCCGAGTGCACCCGTGTCTACATCGACCGGTCCCGGGGCACGCGCCGCCAGTGGTGCGGCATGGAGTCCTGCGGCAACAGGATCAAGGCGGCCGCGTACCGGGCCCGGAAGCGGCAGGCCCAGGGCACCGCGTGACCGGCCGGACAGGTGACCGGCCGGCCGCCGGCCGGCGTGTCACCCGCGCCGCGCACGTCCGCCAAGTGGCCGTAATCTTGCGCAGGTGAACGCCGAGTTCGCCCCGGATCCCCTGGACTCCCCGCAGCCACGACCGCAGTCGCTCCTGCTCGCCTTCTTCGGCAACCACGTACTGGAGCAGGGTCCGCCGGCCGTCTACTCGGGCAGCATCATCACGGTTCTGGGCCGGGCGGGCGTCGGCGAGCAGGCCGTCCGCTCCACGCTCACCCGCATGGTCAACCGGAACCTGCTGCAACGGCAACGGCAGGGCCGCCGGATGTACTTCGGCCTGACGCCCCTCGCCACCGAGATGTTGGAGGACGGCGGGCGCCGCGTCTGGGAGACCGGCGCCGTCAACGACGACTGGGACGGCTCCTGGACCCTGCTCGGCTTCTCGCTGCCGGCGTCCTGGCAGCGCCGGCGGCACGATCTGCGCTCCCAGGTCGGCTGGTCGGGTTTCGGGCCACTCCACAGCGGGCTGTGGAGCGCGCCCGGCCGCGTGGACGTCACCGCGGTCGTCGCCGAACTCGGGCTCTCCGCCCACGTGAAGATCTTCCACGCGCCGGCCGACGGGGCAACGGACATCGACCTCATGATCCGCGACACCTGGGACCTGGCGTCGATCGCGGCCCGGTACGAGGACTTCCACAGTCGCTGGGAGGCGTGGCGGGCCGGTCCCGACGACGACGCCGTCGTCACCCGGCTGCGGCTGGTCAGCGCGTGGCTGGACGTCATCCGCACCGATCCGCGGCTGGCCGTCCGGCACCTGCCCGCCGACTGGCCGGCCCACGCGGCGGAGACGACGTTCCACCGCGTCGCGGCCGAGACCGAGGCCCCGGCCCGCCGGACGGCCGCAGCCCTGCTGGAGACCACACCCCTGTGATCCGCCGGGCGACGGACGGCCACCGCGCGGCTTGCGGAGAATTCCTGGTCAGCCCAGATCATCGGGCGATCTATGCTGCTTGGGGCGGGAGGTTCGCCCGACCGCCGAAGGAAAGGGTGCTCGTGCACGGCGACGCTCCCTGTCCGGCATCCGCACCGTGTCCGTCTCTCCCGAGGAAGCCCCGTTGAACTTCTGGTCGATCTATGAGCACGGCTTCGCGCGCGTGGCCTCGTGCACGGGCCACACCGTCATCGCCGACCCCCTCGCCAACGCCGAGGCGGTCCTGCGCCAGGCCCGCGGCTGCGCCGAGGAGGGCGTCGCGGTGGCGGTCTTCCCGGAACTCGGCCTGACCGGCTACTCGATCGAGGACCTGCTGCTCCAGGACGCGGTGCTCGACCAGGTCGAGGAGGCCCTCGCGACCGTGGCGGCCGGTTCGGCCGGCCTGTTGCCGGTCCTCGTCGTCGGCGCCCCGCTGCGGCACCGCAACCGGGTCTACAACTGCGCGGTGTTCGTGCACCGCGGCCGGATCCTCGGGGTCGCGCCCAAGTCGTACCCGCCGAACTACCGGGAGTTCTACGAGCGGCGCCAGATCGCCGCGGGCGACGACGAGCGGGGCGGCACCATCCGGATCGGCGGCGAGAGCGTGCCGTTCGGAGTGGACCTGCTCTTCGAGGCGGAGGACGTCCCCGGCCTCGTGCTGCACGCCGAGATCTGCGAGGACATGTGGGTGCCGGTGCCGCCGAGCGCGGAGGCGGCGCTGGCCGGGGCGACCGTGCTGGTGAACCTCTCGGGCAGCCCGATCACGGTCGGCCGGGCCGAGGACCGCAAGCTGCTGTGCCGCTCCGCCTCGCAGCGCTGTCTCGCCGCGTACGTCTACGCGGCTGCCGGGCTGGGCGAGTCGTCGACGGACCTGTCCTGGGACGGCCAGACCATGATCTACGAGAACGGCGCGCTGCTGGCCGAGACGGACCGGTTCCCGCTGGGCGACCAGTACGCGGTGGCCGACGTGGACCTGGACCTGCTGCGCCAGGAGCGGGCCCGGACGGGTTCGTTCGACGACAACCGCCGTACCCACGCGGCACGCACGGGCGGCTTCCGGACCGTCCCCTTCCGGCTCGACCCGCCGACGGCCGACCTCGGGCTGCGCCGCCGCGTCGAGCGCTTCCCCTTCGTCCCCGCCGACCCGCAGCGGCTGGCCCAGGACTGCTACGAGGCCTACAACATCCAGGTCGCCGCGCTCCAGCAGCGGCTGGCGGCGATCGGCGGCCCGAAGGTGGTCATCGGGGTGTCCGGCGGCCTCGACTCCACGCACGCGCTGATCGTCGCCGCCCGCGCCATGGACCGCGCGGGCCGCCCGCGCAGCGACATCCTGGCCTTCACGCTGCCGGGCTTCGCGACCGGCGAGCACACCAAGGGCAACGCCCACCGCCTGATGAACTCGCTCGGCGTGACCGCCGCCGAGCTGGACATCACGCCGACCGCGCGGCTGATGCTCCAGGAGATGGGCCACCCGTTCGCCGCCGGGGAACCGGTCTACGACGTGACCTTCGAGAACGTCCAGGCCGGTCTGCGCACCGACTACCTCTTCCGGCTGGCCAACCAGCGCGGCGGCATCGTCCTCGGCACCGGGGACCTGTCGGAGCTGGCGCTGGGCTGGTCGACGTACGGCGTCGGCGACCAGATGAGCCACTACAACGTCAACTCCGGGGTGCCGAAGACGCTGATCCAGCACCTGATCCGCTGGGTCATCAGCAGCGAGCAGTTCGACGCGGAGACCGGCAGCACCCTGGCCGCGATCCTCGACACGGAGATCAGCCCGGAGCTGGTGCCGGGCGAGGAGCTGCAGTCCACCGAGTCGAAGATCGGGCCGTACGCGCTGCACGACTTCACCCTCTACCAGGTGCTGCGGTACGGGTTCCGGCCCTCGAAGATCGCCTTCCTGGCCTGGCACGCCTGGCACGACCGGGACGCGGGCGCCTGGCCGCCCGGTTTCCCCGAGGCCGAGCGCAAGGCGTACGACCTGGCGGAGATCCGGCACTGGCTGGACTACTTCTGCCGCCGCTTCTTCGCCTTCGCCCAGTTCAAGCGCTCGGCGATGCCGAACGGGCCGAAGGTGTCGGCGGGCGGTTCGCTCTCCCCGCGCGGCGACTGGCGTGCCCCGTCGGACAGTTCGGCGAAGGCCTGGCTGCACGACCTGGCCCGGGTCCCGGAGAAGTAGCCGGCCGGCCGCGGGGGTCGGTCCGGTCCGCCGTCAGTTGCCGCCCGGCCGCATGACGAGGCAGGTGGTGGTCGCGTGGGCGATCAGCTTCCCGCGCTCGTCCAGCACCTTGCCCTCGGCCGTGGCGGTGGAGCGGCCGACGTGGATGACCGTCCCCTCGGCCGTGAGGGTCTGGCCTCCGGTGTGGGCGGCGCGGATGTAGTTGACCTTGAGTTCGAGGGTGGTGTAGCCGACGCCGGCGGGCAGAGTGGTGTGTACGGCGCAGCCCATCACGGAGTCGAGGAGGGTGGCCGCGATCCCGCCGTGGACGGTGCCGAGGGGGTTGGCGAAGTCCGGGCGGGTGTCGAGCGAGATGACCATGCGGCCGTGCTCCACCTCGTCGAAGCGCATGCCGAGCAGCCGGCCGATGGAGGGGGTCACGGTGTCGGTCGGCCGCGCGGACTGTATCCAGCGCATCAGTTCGAGGCCGGACAGGGCGGCGAGGTCGGTGGTGGACACGGGTGGCTCCTCGGGGTGCTGGTGCTCGGGGTGCTGGTGGTGCGGGCCGGTCCGCGGTCCGGGCTGCGGGCCGCGGTGGTCGTCACGGGTCACGCGGGTCGTCACTGGTCGTGGAAGGCATGGGTCAGCAGTTCGCGCAGTTCGGCGGCGGCCGCGTCCAACGGTGCGGTGGTCCGTTCGGCGCGGCACATGATCACGGCGCCTTCGAGGGCGGCGATGACGAAGGCCGCCAGCCGGGTGCTGCGTGCCTGCGGAAGGCCGTGCCGTTGGAAGTGCGCGGCCAGCGTCTCCTGCCAGCGGGCGAAGACGGCGGCGGCGGAACGGGCGAGCTGGGGTGCCTCGTCGTTGGTCTCCGCGGCCACGGCCACGATCGGGCAGCCGACGCGGTAGTCGCTCTCGGCCAGCCGCTCCCGCCACAGCGCGAAGAAGGAGTCGACCGCCGCCAGGGGGTCCTCGGCCGCCATGGCTGCGTCGATCCGCCGCAGCATGTGGTCACCGGACCGGGTCACCGCCTCCTCGACCAGCTGGGCACGCCCGCCGGGGAAGTGGTGGTAGACGGATCCGCGGGGTGCGCCGGTGCGGGCCAGGACCCGGTCGATGCTGGTGGCGCCGGCGCCGTACTCGCGCAGCAGCTCCGAGGCGCCGCGGAGCATCCGTTCCCGGCTGTCGCTCGTGCGCGGGCTCATACGCCCACCGCCCTTCCCTCGGAGACACATCACGTCTTACGCAGGAGTAACTTATGGTGTATGCCATAGAACATGCAAGAGGGGGACACACAGTAGCCCGTCACGGGCGCCTGGCGCTGGTTCGTGGTCGTCACCCCCGGGACAGGCTCGATCTCGAGCGAGGCGCCTGCCCGGCGCGTCGGCGGTCGGGCGCACTCTGACGGACGAACATCCGACCGACACCCGGACGGAGGCCGACGGCGGGGCAAACCACCTGGTCAGAGCCTTCGCCTCGGCGCGGTCGGCGCGGTACACGACCGGTGACCGGTTGCGGGGACCCACCCCGCTTTCCACGGTGGGCGATAGACAGCAGTTCTCGAAAGGAAACCCATGCGTGCCCTTGCCTCCCGCGGCCTCCTCGTCTCCCCACTGGTCTGCGCCGCTCTCGTCCTCGGCCCGGCGGCCGCCTCCGCTGCCGCCGCCGACGCCGGCCGAG
This sequence comes from Streptomyces sp. NPDC054770, assembly GCF_053611985.1. Lineage (NCBI taxonomy): Bacteria > Bacillati > Actinomycetota > Actinomycetes > Kitasatosporales > Streptomycetaceae > Streptomyces > Streptomyces sp. NPDC054770. Next base: position 55,176 of record NZ_JBSHBL010000059.1, on the reverse strand, counting down.
AAGCGCCGGGACCCGGTGCCGCACAGACGGTTCTGCGGCCCGGCACCGACATCACCACACTCCTCGACCGGATCCACGCGACCGACCCCGACCGGTACGACCGCGCCCTGACGCCCCTCCTGGACACGCTGCCCGCCCTCACCACGGCGCAGGGCACCCGGATCGACCCGGCCAAGGCCGCCGCCTACGCCAAGGCGGTACGGGAGTGGAGCAACACGCTCCAGGAGCGGCTGCGGAATCTGGACACCGGGTCCGCGCACCGGGCCGCCCCGCGCGCCGCCGACCCCGTCACGGACCTGCTGAACGCGATCCAGGCCGCCGTGAACAGCCTGCTCGGCGCGCTGACCTCGCTCGACCTCGGCGGGGTGGTGAGTGCCGTCACCGGTCTGCTCGCCCCGATCCTCGACGCGGTGACCGGCCTCCTCGGCGCGGTGCCCGCGCTGCCGGCGCTGCCCTCGGCGAGCAGCCTCGCCGACACGACGACCGTCGCCCCGTGAACAGCTGACGCAGCGTCGGCACGGCCCTCCGCCGCCGGACCGCCGGGAGATCCGGCCGGCCCGGCGGCGCACCCGGTCCCGCCAGGGGCCGTCAGGCGGCCGTCAGTGCGCGTTCCAGCCCGGGACGGTCGGCAGAACCCGCTCCGCCACCCGCACCAGGGCCGTGTCGTCGGGAGGTACGTCGTCCTGCCGCCAGAGCGCGACTTCGAACGTGCCCTTCCCGTCGTCCTTCCCGTGCTCGGAGACCAGGACACAGCGCGCGGTCCCGCCGGGGCCCGTGCTCGCCTTGCCGCCGCCGAGGTCGAAGCCGATGGAGAAGGTCGGGCTGTCGTAGAGGACGGCGGGGTGCCCGAGGACGGTCGTCCGGCGGGTGTTGCCCAGCAGGTCGCCCGCCTCGGCGACGGTCATGTCGTCGTACGACGCCGACAGCTTCACTGAGTACGTGTCCAGGGTCACCGTCGCCTCGGGTTCGGCGATCTTCTTGCCGCCGGCGAGCGTGAGCCACTCCCCGCTGCCGTCGGCCGTCTCGACCCGCTCGCGCGCGGTCCCCAGCAGGGCCGGCAGGTCCGGGCGGTTGAGCGCCTTGCACAGCCGGGCGCCGGAGACGTAGCGGGCCGGCAGGTGGTCGTCCGGCTTCGAGCAGGCCGCCGGTTCACCGGCGGCGTCCTTCTGGTGGACGAACTCCTTCTGCGCCCACAGAGCGCCCACGACGACCGCGAACAAAGCCACCGCCGCCATCGCCTGGAGCCCCGGTCTGCCGTCCTTTTCGGGCTCGGCGAAGCCTTCGGTCATGTCCCCCACCCCGTTGTGCGTCCCCTGTGCGCGCTGGAGCCTAACCGATGTCCACAGGGAAGGCACGCGCCGCACCCGCCCCTCGGTGGCAGGGAGTTGTGCCGGGAGTGTTTGATGGCGGCAGGACGCTTCGAGCCGGAGGAAGCAGGGGTGGACGCGGTGGCCGACCGACGGGTCGTCGAGGTGGGCGGGAGCGCCCTGGTGGTGCATCGCAGGCCGGGGGACCGGACGCGTGTCGCGGTGCTCGTCCTGCACGGCGGGCAGGAGAACGGCCGCCGTCCGGCCCGCTCCTGGCAGCCGGCCGCGCTGCGCATGCGGCCCTTCCTGAGTGCCGCCGCCTCGGTCTCCTCGCCCCGCGACGTGCTGATCGGCCAGGTGCGCTACCGCTACCAGGGCTGGAACGACGCCGCCGACCCGCTCCAGGACACCCTGCGCGCCCTCGACGAGCTGCGCGGCCTGGCCGGTGACGCGTCCGTGGTGCTCGTCGGCCACTCGATGGGCGGCCGGGCGGCGCTGCGCGCGGCGTCCGATCCCTCGGTGCGCGGTGTGCTCGCGCTGGCTCCCTGGTGCCCGCCCGGCGACCCCGTGGACGATCTCGCCGGGACGCGGATCGTCGTTCTGCACGGGGACCGCGACCGGACCACCGGCCCCGCCGACTCGGCCGCGTACGTACGGCAGGCCCGGACCGCCGGTGCACAGGCCGGGATGGTGCTGCTCAGGGGCGGCGATCACGCGATGCTCCGCCGCAGCCGTGACTGGCACCGCGCCTCCGCCGCCGCCATCAGGCGGTTGCTGCGCCCCGAACGCGACCTCGACGGGTGGACGGCCGAGGCCTGCGCGTCCGACGAACCGCTTCTGCGCTGACCCCGGCCCTGGTAGGGTGCCTCGCCCCCACGGGACAACCATCCAGAGGACTGCCGATGCCGGTCGCACGATCGTTCAGGTTTGTCACGTACCTGACAGCCATGTTCCTGGTTCTCACCCTGTTCGCCGCCGCCCCGGCCACCGCCGCACCCCGGTCCGGGCAGTCCACGCAGTCCGCCACGCCGACACCGGCCGTGTCGGCGACCGGCACCTGGCAGCCGCCGCTGTCGACCCGCGGCCGCTACATCGTCGACGCCAACGGCGACCGCTTCCGTCTCAAGGCCGCCAACTGGGACGGCGCACAAGGATCCTGGACGGGCAGCGGCAGCATCGACGATCCCGCCAACCACCATGCCGGCCAGGACAGTTACGGCATCCCCCTCGGCCTGGACCGCGCACCCCTGTCCCAACTCCTCTCGGACTTCCAGGCACTCGGCATCAACAGCATCCGGCTGCCGTTCTCGAACGAGATGATCCACACGACGACCCCGGTGCCGGACGCCGCGGTCACCGCCAATCCGCAGTTGCGCGGCCGGACACCGCTGGAGGTCTACGACGCCGTCGTGACCGCTCTCACCGGCGCGGGCTTCGCCGTCATCCTCAACAACCACACCAACGCCTCCCGTTGGTGCTGCGGCGTCGACGGCAACGAACGCTGGAACACCGGTCAGTCGACCCAGCAGTGGGCCGACGACTGGGTCTTCATGGCCCGCCGCTACGCCGCGAACCCCCGGGTCGTGGGCGCCGATCTCTACAACGAGGTGCGCCGGAACGTGCTCGACGACCCCAACTGGGGCCAGGGCGACGACCACGACTGGTACGCGGCGGCCCAGCTCGCCGACGACCGCATCCTCACCGAGGCGAACCCGAACCTCCTCATCGTCGTCGAGGGCATCAACTGGACCGGCCTGCCGGTCGACGGACTCCCCCACGGCCGCCCGATGCTCACCCCCGTCCGCACCCTCTCCAACACCCTCGTCGACGCCCACAAACTTGTCTACTCGGCCCACTTCTACGGCTACACCGGCCCCAGGCACAGCGGCGCCACCGGCATCGGCGAGACCAGCGACCCCCGCTACCAGGACCTGAGCCGCGACGAGCTGTACCAGGCCCTCGCCGACGAGGCCTTCTTCGTCACCACCGAGGGCAAGCACTACACCGCGCCCGTGTGGGTCAGCGAGTTCGGCATCGGCGCGAACGAGACGGGCACGGCCGCCCGCGCCTGGTTCGGCAACATCACCGACTACTTCACCGACCACGACACCGACTTCGCCTACTGGCCGCTGGTCGGCTGGGCGGGACACGACGACTGGGCGCTGCTGAGCTACGACACCTCCGGGCAACGGTCCGGGATCCTCGACGGCGGCGACTGGCGGGCCACGGCCTGGGAGCACCTCATGAACTCCGCCGGCCGCACCGGGTATGTCGAGCCGGGCACGACCTGGCGGATGCTGTCCACGGACCACGGCGACCAGGTCGAGTCCCTGCGCGTGCGGGCGGGCGGCGACTGGGACTCGGGCGCCTACAAGGCGGTCTGCCCGGACGGGCTGCGGCTGACCGGCCTCGCCCACTCCGGCGGCCGCGGCCTGTGCACCGACGCGACCGCCGGTGACCTGCGGGCCACGGGCAACGCCCAGACGGCGGTCACGGACGAGCGGTACGTCCCGGCGGGCGGCGACTGGGCCTCCGGCTACACCAAACTCCAGTGCCCGGCAGGCCAGTTCGTCATCGGCTACAGCCGTCGCGGGGAGCGGGTGTCGGCGGTCCTGTGCACGCCCGCGCGCACCCCGCTGGGCACCGGCGGCCGGACGGTGTGGTTCGACCGCTCCGACAACCGCCCCGCCGACGGGGCGGGCGACGACTTCGCCTACGGCGCCTACAAGGGCCAGTGCGACGCCGACGAGTACATGGCAGGCGTCGCCTTCACCACCCGCACGGGCAGCACGCAAGGCCCCGCCGCCGTGCTGTGTGTCCCGCTGCCGTCCTGAGGCTCTGCTGCTCCGGCACAGCTCTGCAACCACCCGCTCACCAGTGACTCACCCGGCGGCCGTGCCCCAGGCGGGCGTGTGGAGATTCAGGGCACGCGTGCCAGTCCCCCACCCGGTGCCGGTGCGGCCAGGTCGTCGTCGTGTGGGGCCGGGCCGGGGTTCTCGGCGGTGGCCGCGAGGATGGACCGCTGGAGGCGGCGCAGGCGTGCCGACGGCTCAAGGCCGAGGTCCCTGACGAGGAGGGTGCGCAGCTGCTGGTAGACGAGGAGGGCCTCGCCGCGCCGGCCCGAGCGGTAGAGGGCGAGCATGAACTGCGCGTGCAGGTTCTCGTGGGAGCGGTAGCGGCTGGTGAGGACCGTGAGTTCGGCGAGCAGTTCGCGGTGCCGCCCGAGCCGGAGATCGGCCTCGATGCGCTGGTCCAGTGCGCACAGCCTGCTCTCCTCCAGCCGCCGCGCCTCCATGCCGAGGTGAGCGCCGGTGGTCACGTCGGCGAAGGGCGGGCCGCTCCACAGGTCCAGGGCCCGGCGCAGAGTGCCGGAGGCGCCCGCGAAGTTCCCGTCGTCCATGGCGCGACAGCCCTGTTCGCACAGCCGCTCGAACTCCCGGATGTCGCTGCTGCCGCCACCGGCCGCGAGCAGGTAGCCGCCCGGCATGGTGGCCAGCACATCCTTCGCGGAGCGGGCGGCCCCGCCCTCGGGTTCCGCGCCCCGGCGCAGCGCCGTCGCGATGAGCTCCCGGAGCTGGAGCACATAGGTCTGGAGGGTGGTGCGGGCACTGCGCGGTGGAGTGCCCGCCCAGAGCTCCTCGATCAGGGTCGGGACGGGCACCACCTGGTCGGCGCGCAGCGCGAGCAGGGCCAGCACCTGACGCGGCTTCGGTGCGGTCGGGGCGATGGAGGCCCCGTTCTCCCGCACGTTCAGTGCGCCCAGCAACCCGATGTCCACACGCGTCTCCCTGGTCCTCTCATCTGACACTTCGCCAGTAGAAAACAGCATGGACGGTCTGTCAACAGGCCGATGGCTGGACCGTTTCTGACGAACCGCCGGAGAACGGCCGCAGGGCTGCGCCCCACCCCTGTCGACCGCCGAAGCAGCAGCACAGCGCCACTGTTTCGGCGGCCGGAAGGGTGGTCCGCCACTTACCCGACCCGTCGAGTCGGTCACCGAATGAGGCGCAATCTCATCCCCGGAGACCGCCATAAAGAAACCATCCGGTCGGTTACTTGACGGTCATTCGGCTCAGGTGTTCCGCCCGCGAGTGCCGGCGGGGACGGCGACGAGCACGATGCCGAGCGCCAGCACCGCCAGTCCGCACCAGGAGACGCCCGGCAGACGCTCGCCGAGGACGGCGACTCCCAGGACCGCGGCCACGGCCGGCTCGGCCAGCGTCAGGGTCGTCGCGATCTGGGGAGCCGTGCGGCGGAGGCCGTGTCCGAACAGGCGGTAGCAGAGGAAGGTGGTGACCGTCCCGAGGTACAGGACGACCAGCGCGCCCCGCACCGTCAGCAGCCCGCCGCCGCCATCCCACAGCACCACCGGCAGGACGAGCAGCGCCCCTCCCCCGAACATCACGCCCAGCACGGCGCCGGATGCGTGCCCGCGGGCGATGAGCTGCCCGCCGGCCAGGGCGTACCCGGCGTACGACAGCCCCGCGAGCCCCGCCAGCAGGACGCCGAGGAGGTCGACGGGGGCTCCGTCACCGGCGAGTCCCGGGCCGAGTACGAGCACCGTGCAGCCGAGGACGGCCGCCGCGGTCGCGGTGGTCCAGCGGGCCGAGGGCCGGGAGTGGCGGGTGGCCCAGGCCAGGAGGCCTGCGAAGACGGGGGCGCCGCCGAGCGCGATCACGGTGGCCACGGCCACACCGGTACGTGCCACGGCGGGATAGAAGGTGAGCGGGTATCCGGCCACCGCGAGGGTGCCCAGCGCGAGCAGTCGGCGCTCGCCGCCGGTACAGGCGCCGGGCAGGGCGCGGCCGCCGGGGGCGGTCAGGAACAGCAGCAGACCGCCGAGGACCAGGCCGGCGGCGCCGATGGCGGCGGCCGGCACACCGGCGGGGGCGAAGGAGGCGGCGGTCCCGGTGGTGCCCCACAGCACGGCGGCCGTGAGGATCGGGAGCGGCCCGCCGAACGGGCCCGCGTTGCGGGGACGCGGGTGCGCGGGGTCGGCGCTGCCGAGCGCGCGGGAGGAGGGGGAAGGGGTGTGGTTCGGCACAGTCGTGAACTTCCGTCGTCGAATACCGTCTGCGGACTGGTTTCGATGCGGGCGCACGACACCGGCTCCGGGCCGCCCATGAGGCAGGGCCGGGAGCGTGGGCTGGTTCCGTCAGCGGGTGCGCCCGGTCAGGCGCAGAGCGGCGGCAGAACGACGTGCCAGTAGGTGTTCACGCGACGATCGTACCGGGCCGGGCCGGGCCGGCCCGCCGGCCGACGGCGGCACTGTTCGCCGACCGATCCTGTCGGGTCGTGATCGTCGGGATCCGTCCGTCGCACGTCAATGACATGCCCGGCGTCACTTGTCGTATGATTCGACCAAGTTTTGGCCAACGTGCGCCGATATCGTTTCCCGGCATCCGCCCGTGGGAGAGACTCACCCGCGGAGGGGGGACGAGCGCGTCCGTTTCACGCCGGACGTGCCATCCCGCAGTGTCGCGCCGCCCAGGGGAAGGCGGCGAGCAGACCAGCGGAGGAATGCATGACGCAGTCGCTTCCGGGGCAGCGCCCTGCCCAGGAGCAGGCGTTGACCGGACACGGGCGGCCACCCGTCGTCGTGATCGGCGCCGGACCGTACGGACTCTCGGTGGCCGCCCACTTGCGGGCGGCGGGGGCGCCGGTCCGTGTCTTCGGTGACGTGATGGGCAGTTGGCGGCACGCCATGGCCACCGGGATGTACCTGAAATCGACGCCGGACGCGACCGACCTGTCCGCACCGGAACCCGGCGGCCGGCTGGCGGACTTCCGGCGCGCGCACAGCGAGCCGGAACTGACCGAGCTGACACCGATCCCGTGCGATGTCTTCGTACGGTACGGGCAGTGGTTCCAGAAGCGGTACGTCGGTGAGGTCGAGCCGGCCCGGGTGACGGCGGTCGAGCGGCCGGCGGCCGGCCCCGGCTTCGTCGTCCGGCTGGACGACGGGAAGGAGATGGCGGCCTCGGCCGTCGTGGTGGCGACCGGCCTGAACGGTCTCGCCCATGTCCCGGACGAGTTGCGGCAGCTCGCCCCCGAGGGGCCCGGCCCGCGGGCGCGGGTGTCGCACACCAGTCACCACACGGATCTGTCCGTGTACGCGGGGCGGCGGGTGGCCGTCGTCGGCGGTGGCCAGTCCGCGCTGGAGAGCGCCGCCCTGCTGCACGAGGCAGGTGCCGAGGTGCAGGTTCTGGTGCGGGACCGAACGGTGCTGTGGGGCATGACGCCCGTGCTGGCGCGGCCCTGGACACAGCGGGTGGCCAAGCCGGCCTCGCCGCTCGGCACGGGCTGGATCCTGGCCGCGGTCTGCGCGTCACCCGGTGGTGTGCGGTGGCTGCCGGCGCCGGCCCGGCTACTGCTGTTCCGGCGGGCGCTCGGGCCCTCGGGCGGCTGGTGGCTGCGGGACCGGGTGGTGGGTGCGGTACCGGTGCACACCTCACGCCGGGTCACGGGTGCCGTGGTCAGCGGGGCGGAGGTGCGCCTGGATGTCGCCGGTCCCGGGGGCGAGCGCGAGCCCCTCGCCGTCGACCATGTGCTGGCGGCCACCGGTTACCGGCTGGATCTGGACGCCCTGCCCTTCCTGTCTCCCACGGTGCGGGACGCCGTGGCGTGCGTGCCGGGTTCACGGGCGCCGGCGCTGCGGGGGACGTTCGAGTCGTCGGTGCCCGGCCTGTACTTCACCGGTTCGCTCGCGGCGCCGATGTTCGGGCCGATGATGCGGTTCGTGGCGGGCACGGAGTTCGCCGCCGTCCGTATCGCCCGGCACGTCGCGGCCGTCTGAGCGGCCCGGCAGCCGGTCCGGGCGGGTCCGTCAGCCGATCCGGGCGAGCGGGTCCGCCGGGCCGGGCGCCGGGGTGCCGTCGGTGGGGGCGGTCGGTGGGGCCATCGGCACCGGCTGTCGTACTCCGCCGAGTAGAAAACGGCGCGGACGGTTTGTCGGCCCGAACGTCGGCCGGGTGGCGTGCTCTTGACCGGGGATCAGGAGTCGGAGAACGCGACGGACGCGAACTGGTCACTGCGCGCCGCCAGTTGGGGCAGCACCAGCGACCAGAACTGCTCGACGTGCCGGGGCGAGATCCGGTCGCGGTCCTCCGCACCGAGCACCTCGAAGCCGACCGTGGCGGCGACTATCACCGCGGCCACCCGGTCCGGTGACACCCCTTCGGCCAGTTCCCCCGCGCGCTGCGCCCGCAGCAGTTCTTCGCACACCCAGGCGCGCCACCAGCAGCCGAAGCCCATGCCGTTCTTCCGGGAGGGGTCGGCGCTCAGCTGGAAGCCCGCGCGGACGACGACGTCGGCTGCGACCGTGACCAGGACCTCCCGGGTGACCGTGACCAGCAGGTGCAGTGCGGAGGGGGCCGACGGCCGTCGGTCGGCGACCAGTTGCTCGACGGACCGCCGGGCCGCGCTCTCCACCTCGATCGCGAGGGCCTCCTTGCTGGGGAAGTGGAAGTGCAGCGCTCCGGCGCTCACTCCCGCCCGCCGGCTGATCGCGGGCAGCGAGGACAGCGCGTACCCGTCGGCGGCGAAGACCTCGGCGGCGGCAAGAACCAGGGCCTGGCGGGTCCGGGCCGCCCGGAGCTGCTTGACCATCGCGTCCCCCTGTTGATTTCCAGAGCCTCAGCAAACAGCACGATCGGTAGGTTTGTCGCCGGTCCGAGTGTGGCTGGGGAGCTTCGGCCGGTCTTCGTATGCCATCCGCGACATGGCTCCGGGTCATAACAAACCAGGCAGGTGGTTTGGTTCGAGGCTGGTCAGGCCTCGGCGGGTACGGGCGATTCCTGCCGGCGGCGCTCGACTTCCTCGACGACCCGGGCGCCTCGGTCGGGCGCGGTGTCCAGCCGGATCAGCGCCGCGGGAGTCGCTATGGCCGGCAGTACGTGGTTGTAGAGGACCGAGATGCGGTCGTTGAGATCGGTCCAGTCGGAGACCACCTCGGACATGAACTGGGTCCCGATCCAGGCCCCGAGGAAGCACTCGGCGGTCTCGCGCGGTGTGACGTGCGGCAGCACCTCGCCGCGCTCCTTGGCCTCCACGAGCTTGTCCGTCACCAGTTGGGTCCAGGCGGGCCAGGCGCTGCCGAACAGGGAACGCCCCTGGAGGTCGGCGGACAGCCGTATGCCGGCGAGGAGAATGACCTCCTTGGGGATCCGGTGGGCCAGCGTCATGCCGATGTCCACCCACTCCTGGAGCTTCAGCTCGCGCGGCACCCAGTAGTCGTCGCTGATCTGGGCGTTGATCACGCCCCGCGCGAGGGCTTCCTTGGAGTCGAAGTGGAAGTACAGGGCGCCCTTGGTGACTCCGGCCCGCTCGAGGATCTCGGAGATCGTCGCCGCCGTGTATCCGCGCTCGGCGAAGACCGCCGCGGCGGCCTCGACAACAGCGCGACGGGTCCGAATCGCACGCTCCTGACGCGCCATGGGGACCCCTTCTCCGTCAAAACAAAACCGGACGTGACGTACCTTACCCCAATCGGGGGTCGGTATTTCGGCCGCACAATATCGATTCCCGGTCGGTCCCGCCCTGATCCGCGCCGGTTTCGCGCCGGAGCCGGAGGGCCGTGCGGGACCGGCCCGGGCAGTTCACCAGGCGGTCCGCCCGCCGTCCACGGTAAGTGTGGCACCCGTGACGAAGCTCGCCCTGTCACTGCACGGCCAGGCGGCGGCTTCCGCGGCCTCCTCCGGATCGGCCGCACGGGCCTGCGGGGCCGAACTGTGGGCGCGCGCCTCGTTCTCCGGCGACTTGGCGAACCAGTCGCCGATCGTCCCGGAGCGCGCCAGGCCCAGGGCGACGGCGTTCACGCGGACGCGGTGCGGGGCGTACTCGACGGCCCGCCGCACCTGTTCGCCGTACCGGCGAGGGAGTCGGCGTCCCGCCAGACGGTGCCGAGCCCGGCCTCGCGGTCGAGGGTGCGCAGGCGCTCCTCGTCGATCTCGGCGAGGCCGCCGACCAGGTGCCGGACGCCGAGCTCGCCCATCAGCTCGCGCTGGAAGCCGTGTTCGAAGGTGCTGGGCAGGCCGACGAAGGGCACGTCCAGTTCCTTGGCGTGGCCGGCGAAGCGGGCGACGTCGTCGATGAAGAGGACCTGGTGGTAGCCGAGGCCGAAGCGGTCCCGGACGATCTCCCGGATCCCGGGGCGGAAGTCGTTGGTGCAGATGTAGTGCGGTGCGGTGAACAGGTGCTCCCAGGCGCCGAGATGGCGGCGGAAGTGGTCCTCGTCGAGACCGCCGTAGCAGATGACGTCCAGGCCCAGGGCGCGCAGCCGGTGCAGGAGTTCCTCGGCGCCGTCGAGGGTGTGGACGGGGTGGTCGCGCAGGTAGTCCTCGCGCTCGGCGAAGTAGTCGGCGATGGCCTCCTGCTCGCTCACCCCGGCGCCGGTCTCCGCCAGCAGCACCTTCGCGGCCGCGAGCCGGGACTGCGAGAAGAGCCGCTGCTCCAGCTCCCGGGTGTACGCACCGCCGTACTTGAGGACGAGGCGGTACAGGACGGGGCTGAAGCTGTCGTTGAGCAGGACGCCGTCGATGTTGACGGCGGCGAGGCGCAGGGTGCGCAGTGGTTCCATCGGGGTCTCCCTCTCGCAGGCCGTTCGACAATCATGCCGGGACGGTCGCGGCGGGATGAGGGTCGGGCACCGCGTCAGGCGGGCCGAAACCCGGGGCATTTGGCCAAAAGAGACTGCCGAACAGGTTTTCGCTAGGGCGGTCCGGACCGGGGCCCATCGACAACAAGCCGTCGACATCTGCTGCTTAGTCCGTTTTTCGCCGTGCCTTCCGCGTGGTTGAGCGCAAAAATACTTGGCCAAACCACTACTGAGCGGAGTCATGCATGGATCGAGTCGAACCACGCTTGGTGAATCCTTTACCTAGTGGCCGACCCGAGAAAACCGGTAGGTCCGTATCTTATAGGCGTCGAACAGAGCTTCAAGCCAACGAAGAGCTTTCCGACGGGGGGTCATCGATGAGCCTGTCCGCCAGCGAGATCGGAGTCGGTCTGCCCGCACTGCCTCGGCTGACCACCACGGTCCCCAAGGAGTACGTCCACCGGGCGTCCCTGGCCGAGGTCTTCCTCAGCGGCTGTACCGCCCAGGACGACGGACTGCGGTTCTCCCTCACCGGACAGTGGCCCCGCGCCCACACGTTCTTCAACAGCGCCGACGGTTCGAGCCATGACCCGCTCCAGGCCGCAGAGACGTTTCGACAGGCCGGCATGTTCGTGACGCACGCGGAACACGGCGTACCCCTCGGCCATCACTTCGTGCTGTGGTCGCTCAGCTGCCACACCGATCTGGACCGGCTGCGGATCGTCTCCCGCCCCACCGACTTCGAACTCGACGTGACCTGCCCGGACTCCGCACCGCGCGGCCGGGCGTCCGCACGCCGGATGCGCATCGGGTTCGTCCTGCGCCGGGACGGCCTGCCCGTGGCCCACGGAGAGGGGCTGTACTCCATCGTCACGCCGTCCGTCTACGCCCGGCTGCGGGCCCGTCGGCCCGAGGGGCCCGCGACTTCGGCGCATCCCTTCGGCGCGGCCGACCCGATGCCGCCCGCCGCCGTGGGCCGCACCTCCCCCGCCGACGTGGTGCTGACCCCCACGGACACACCGGACCGCTGGCTGCTCACCCCCGACCTGGACCACCCCATCCTGTTCGACCACGACGGCGACCACCTGCCCGGCATGGTCCTCCTCGAAGGCGCCCGGCAGGCCGCCTGCGCCCGGCTGGCACCCCGCGCGCTGATACCGGCGAGCACGTCCACGACGTTCAACCGCTACGTCGAACTCGACGGCCCCTGCTGGATCGACGTGACCGGCGTGACCCCCGGGAGCGACGACACGGTGACCGTCGAGGTCGTCGGACGGCAGGGCGGCGAGGTCGTCTTCACGTCCACCGTCAAGGGGCCGGTCGTTCCGGGGTGACGGCAACGCGGCCGCCCGCACACCCCCGGCAGGGACATGTGCGGGCTGCCGCTCCAGGCACCGCTACGAGTCAGCGGCGGGCGTGGCCGCCCTCTGCGACACGGTGGTGGTCGCCCTCGGCGGCACGGCGGTGGTCACCGTCGGCGGCACGGTGGCGGTGGCCCCAGGAGACGGAGTCGACGAGGCCCCCGTGCTCGTTGCGCAGAGTGGCCGAGTCGACGCCGTGGTCCCACACCGACTTGCGCCGGTCCTGGTACAGGTCCTGCGTGGTGTCCCGGCCCTCACCGGTGTGGACACGGACCGTGGCGCGGCCGGCCAGCTGGTAGTGGTGGAAGGTGTAGCTGTGCCCGGCGGCATCGGACAGCGTCCAGCCGCTCAGGTTGACGTCACGGCGAGAGGTGTTGGTGACGTCCACCCACTCCCGGTTCAGGGCGCGGTTGGAGACCTCGCGGCCCTGGACGTCGTGCTGGACGGCGCTGATGACGACCTGGCCGCGGTGCGGGGCGGCAGCCGAGGCCGGCAGGGCCAGCGCTCCCACCAGGGCGGCCGCCACAGCGGTGGCGGAGCCTAGACGGCGGGCGGTAACGGAAGCGGACACTGGGTCCCCCTTGCAGGGTTCGAGCACACCCCGGCCGCGTGCGGCACGAAGCCGTCTGCCGCGAGGGGTGCGTTGGGCGAGGTGGGCGGCCGGTCGGCCGCGCACTCACACCCTGCAACCCTGCCGGGTGAGATGCGGGACACACGCGAGACCCATTACAGATCCATCGCTTTGTCATGACTCTCACGTGTAACGTCCATTTAAAGGGTGAATGTACGGAATTGACGCCTGTGTCGGCACGAAAAGCCCGCCGATAAAGGGCAATGACACCTCCCGGGCATCACGACACACTCGGACATCAGGGAGCGCGTCACCCGAAAGTGCGTAACAGCCACCTCACCCGATCCACCGAAGTCGATCTTCTCGGCGTCACGTGGAATTTCCAAACTGGTTAGTAACAAGAGGGGGTCCGAAGAAAGCGTTTGCCGCTACGTTTTGCCATGCCTCATTGGCATGCCCACAACTCTCAGCGCACACCTCCCCGTAGGAGACACCCCCATGCGCAGACTCGTTGCCTGTCTGGCGGCCGCCGTCGCCGCTCTCGGCGGGCTCACGGCGACGGCCACCCCGGCCGCGGCGGCCGCCTCCGGCTCGTTCAGCGTGCTCACGTACAACGTCGCCGGGCTTCCGGAAGGCCTGTCGAGCGCACCCACCCCACGCGACACCAGCACCACGGCGATCGGCACGCGCATCGCGCCGTACGACATCGTCAACGTCCAGGAGGACTTCAACTACCACGCGTACCTGTACGCCACCGACACCCACCCCTACCGCACCGCGACAAGCGGCGGCGCGGGCATCGGCAGCGGTCTCAACACCGTCTCCAATTACGCCTGGGACGGGGACGACTTCGAGCGCGTCGGCTGGAACTCCTGCCAGCTCGACTCCGGCGACTGCCTCACGCCGAAGGGCTTCACCTTCATGCGCGAGCGGCTCGCCGAGGGCGTCTACGTCGACTTCTACAACCTGCACACCAACGCGGGCACGAACGACGGCGACGAGGCCTCCCGGGCGGACAACTTCAGCCAGCTGACCGCCTTCATCGGCACCCACTCGGCCGGCAACGCCGTCGTGGTGATGGGTGACACCAACACCCGCTACACCCGCACCGCCGACACCATCGCCGAGTTCGCCTCCGCCAACGGGCTCACCGACGCCTGGGTGCAGCTGATCCGCGGCGGCAGCGCGCCGGCCAAGGGCAGCGACGCGCTGGTCTGCGACCAGTCCGGGGCCACCGTGCCCAACACCTGCGAGGTCGTGGACAAGGTCCTGTACCGCAGCAGCAAGCTGGTGAACCTGAACGCGACCTCGTACAACAACGAGCACGCCAAGTTCCTGACCTCCGACGGGCTGATGCTCTCCGACCACGACCCGATCACGGTCGGCTTCTCCTGGTCCGAGAACCCGGCCTTCCAGCTGAGCGACCAGTTCGGCGGTCCGCACGGCGACTACTACCAGGACATCGACAAGGTGGCCGCCGGCGCCCGCGCCACCACCGTCTCGCTGCGCTCCGGCTCCCGGGTCGACCAGGTCGGCGTCACCCTCGCCGACGGCACGACGCTGACCCACGGCGGCACCGGCGGCACGGCGTCGTCGCTGACGCTGGGCAGCAGCGAGTACGTGACGACGGCGTACCTGTGCGAGGGCAAGTACAACGACACCACCCGCATCTTCTACGCGAAGTTCACCACCAACCTGGGCCGCACCCTCGCCGGTGGTACGACGACCTCGGACTGCGTGACCCGCACCGCCCCGTCGGGCTGGCAGATCGCCGGCTTCCACGGCCGCTCCGGTGACGAGCTCGACAAGGTCGGCTTCATCTACACCAAGCGCTGACCGCGCCCGGCCGGCCGGCGGACGTCGCGGACGCTCCGCCGGCCGCCCGGACGGGGGCGAGCGGCACCTGGGCGATGATGGCCGCATGGCTGCCATGGAGCTCCGCATCGACGCCACCGACCTGCCCGGACGCACCTGCCCGGCACCCGCGGACAGCGGTCTCTCCGGGTACGGCGACATCCACGTCGCCGTACAGCGCCGCAACCGCCCCGCCGAGCTGCTCGACCCGCAGCCCGGCGACGCCGTCTCCGCCTCCTGGACCCTGCCGTGCACGACGGCGGTCTCGGCCACGGGCGTCGACGTCACGGGGCCCTACGTCCAGGGCGGTCCAGGCGGCCGGTTCGTCTACCTGTCCTGGGGCGCGGTGGACGCCGGGGGCGCCTTCACGATGTTCCGCCGGGCCAAGCTGATGCTCGACGCGGTCCCCGGCACGGTGGCCGAGGCGGCGGCGCGGGACGGGCTGCTGGTCGGCCGGCTCGGGCTGACGGACGCCCGGGGCATGCCGCTGTGCGCGCGGGTCGTGCCGCCGGCCATCGTGTGGAGTGCCGGGGGCGGCCCTCAGCCGAGCGCCTCGCGGTAGTCGGCGAGCGCGGTCTCGGTGGCCGTGAGAGGGAAGCGGGCGCCGAGGTGGCCGTCCGGGCGGACGACGAAGCCGGTCGGGCCGTCGGGGCGGTAGAGGCGGGCGAACTCACCGGCCGTGTCCAGGTATTCGGGGACGAGGGGGACGTGGGTGCCGTCCTCCGTGCGGATGGCCAGGACGTCCCAGCCCGGGGCGAGGACGGCTTTGATCACGTCGGTGGGGTCCGCCGCGTAGAGCAGCACGACGTGGTCCGGGCGGCCCCGCAGGATGTCGAGCAGGCGCAGCGGGTAGGCGGCGAGCGGTGTGGTGAGACCCGCGCAGTCCGGGGCGCGGTCGCCGGGTTGCGGGGCGTCCGGGGGGCCGTACGGGACGGCGGCGAGGGGGCCGTCCCGTGCCGGGCGTGGCACACGGTGCGGCCGACGACCTCCTCGCCGACCGGGCGGCGTTCGCCCACGATCAGGACGTCGGTTGTGTGCGTCACGGGCGTCTCCCAGCAGGTGGCCCCGGACCGGTTGCGTCCCTCCATGGTGGCCCCCGCCGCGGACGGGCGGCGAGCCGAGCCGCCCGCGGCGGCACGGTGCGCGTCCGGGCGGCTACGCGTGACTGCCGTAGGTGCGCAGTTTGCGGTAGAGGGTCGCGCGGCCGATGCCCAGGGCGGTCGCCGTCCGGGCCTTGTTCCCGCCGTGGCGGCGCAGGGCCTCCAGGATCGCGGTGCGTTCCGCGTGTTCCATGGGGCTCAGCGGGCGCCCGGCGGGTCCCTCGCGTACGGGGTCGGGCAGTTCGGTGCGCCGTACCGGCCCCACCGCGCGGCGCTGTTGCGCCAACGACCGTACGACGTGGGCGAGTTCGGTGACGTTCCCGGGCCACGGGTAGCGCTCCAGGGCGCGCCGGGCGTCGAGTGTCCAGGTGAGCGGGGGCTGTCCGGGTTCCGGCGCCGGGGCGACGGCGGCGAGCAACTCCCTGATGTCCTCGGGGCGTTCGCGCAGTGCGGGCAGGGTGACCGAGCGGGCGGCCAGGGTGTCGAGGAGGCGCTGCAGGCAGGGGCCGGGTGGTGCTCCCGGGGTGTAGGTGACCAACAGGGGTGCGGTGGGCCGGGCTTCGAGCAGGGCGACGATGGCCGCCACGTCCGGCTGCGCCAGACGTTCGGCGTGCCGCAGCACGAGGCTGCCGTGGGGATCCGTGGGCAGGGCCTCGTGCAGGTCCCCTTCGGCCGCGTCGACGACGAGCGGCTCGCCCTCTCCGAGCAACTCGCGGGCCAGGGAGGTCTTTCCGGTGCCGCGTTCGCCGACGAGCAGTACGGGGGCGCGGACGGCGGCCAGTTCGGCGGCGCGCTCGGTGGCGTGCCGCCAGGGCACCGAGTGCCCGGCCAGTGTGGTGGGCGGGCGCCCGGCGGGGGCGGCGGGGGCGCGGACGTACGCCGGTTCCAGTACGGCGACTGCGCCGACGGTCTCGCCCAGGTGGCGGACGACATGGACCGAGGCGCCGCACGGGAGCCGGGTGCCGGGCAGGTCCTCGCGCAGCGCCGCGTGTACGGCACGTTCCAGGTCCTCGATGTCCCGGGCCGCCAGCAGGCGGGCCGCCGCCTCGCTGACCAGCCTGCTGTGTCCGGCGAACGCCACCACCGGCCGGTCCTGCCCCTCGCACGCCGCGAGGTAGGCGTCCAGCAGGACCCGCTCCGGCGGCCGGGTGCGCGCCCGCAGTTCCGCCTCCACCCCCGCGGCCGTTGCCTCGGCGAGCGCCGCCTGCGGGTGCGGTGCGCAGCCGCCGCCGCACAGAGCCGACGCCACGGTGACCGTGCCGACCGGCCTGTCGTCGCCGGGGGCTCGCAGCGGCACACTCACCGCCGAGACCCCCTGCCACATGTCGAGGAAGTGCTCGGGTCCGTGCACCTCGGCGCGGTGGCCGGTGCGCAGGGCCAGGGCCGCGCTGTTGGGGCCGACGTTCTGCTCGGAGAGGTCGGGGCAGAGCGTGTCCCGCGGGGCGTGCCCGGCGGACCACAGCACGCGCAGCCGGGCATCGGTGAGCAGGAGGGTGGCGCGCTCGTGGTCGAGCGCCGGGCCGAGTCGTTCGAGGACCGGCCGGGCCGCTGCCAGCAGCGCCGGGTCGGGCGCCTGCGGGGCGCGGTCGGCAAGGGGGGCCGCGCAGTCGTGTCGTACGCCGTGGAAACGGGCGCGCCGCCAGGCGGCCGCGACCTCGTCCGGGACGTCCGCCGGCAGCGGGTGCCCGGCGAGGAAGCGGGCGCGGGCCCGGCGCAGTTCGCCGAGCGCGGGGCGGGGCGGGGACTGCAGGCCGGCCGTGGAGGGATGCTCTGCGGTGGTCATGGCGCCCCTCACCGTACCGGGAACAGTTGAAGGAGCAACGACCGGTGGGCCCCGCCGGGTTCCGCCGCACCCCGCGTGTATCGGATTGAGACACCCACGGCCGCCCGTACCGTTTCATGATCTTGGACGGTCGGTTTCCGTCCTTTCCCCCTCCGGAGCGTTCCCCGTGCACACCGATGTCGTCACCGACGTCCTGATCGTGGGCAGCGGCCCCGCCGGCGCCTCGGCCGCCCTGGCCCTGAGCACCTACGGCGTACCGAACATGGTCGTCACCCGCTACGCGTCCCTCGCGGACACCCCGCGCGCCCACATCACCAACCAGCGCACGATGGAGGTCCTGCGCGACCTCGGCGTCGAGCGGGAGGCACTGGCCCAGGCCACCCCGCAGCACCTGATGGGGAACACCACGTTCTGCACCAGCCTGGCCGGCGAGGAGCTGGGGCGGGTGCGGTCGTGGGGGAACGAGCCGCTGGTGCAGGCCGCGCACGAGCTGGCGAGCCCTACGGTGATGTGTGACATACCACAGCACCTCATGGAGCCGGTCCTGGTGGACGCCGCCATCGCCCGCGGCACCCTCTTCCGCTACAGCACCGTCTACAGGTCGTTCACGCAGGACGCGGACGGGGTGACCGTCACCGTCGAGGACCGGGTACGCGGCGACGAGTACACGATCCGCGCCAAGTACCTCATCGGCGCGGACGGCGGGCGTTCGAAGGTGGCCGAGGACGCCGGGCTGCCGATGGGCGGTCAGATGGGCGTGGCCGGCAGCATCAACATCGTCTTCGACGCCGACCTGAGCAAGTACACCGCCCACCGCCCCTCCACCCTGTACTGGGTGCTGGCCCCCGGCGCGACCGTCGGCGGCATCGGCGCCGGACTGGTGCGCTGCGTGCGCCCCTGGACGGAGTGGCTGATCGTGTGGGGGTACGACGTCACGGCGGGCGCCCCCGACCTGACCACCGAGTACGCGGAGTCGGTCGTCCGGCAGCTGGTCGGCGACGACGACATCCCGGTGACGGTCAGGTCGTCCTCGGCGTGGACGGTGAACGAGATGTACGCCGAGACCTACTCCAACGGCCGTGTCTTCTGCGCCGGTGACGCCGTGCACCGGCACCCGCCGTCCAACGGGCTCGGCTCGAACACCTCCATCCAGGACTCGTACAACCTGGCCTGGAAGCTGAAGCTGGTCCTCGACGGCATCGCCGGCCCGAGCCTCCTGGACACCTACACCGCCGAACGCGCGCCCGTGGGGCGGCAGATCGTCACCCGCGCCAACAAGTCGATCGGCGAGACGGCCCCGATCTTCGAGGCGCTCGACGGTCTCACCCCGCAGACCCCCGAGCAGCTCTGGGCCAACATCGCCGCCCGCAAGGAGCCCACCGAGGCGGCCGAGAAGCAGCGGGCCCGGCTGCGGGACGCGATCGCCTACAAGGTGTACGAGTTCAACGCGCACGGCGTCGACCTCAACCAGCGCTACTCCGCCGAAAGTTCGGCCGCGGTGGTCCCCGACGGCACCCCCGATCCCGGCTTCGCCCGCGACCCGGAGCTGTACCACCAGCCCAGCTCCCGGCCGGGCGCCAAGCTCCCGCACGCCTGGATCACGTCGGGCACCCGCACCCTGTCCACCCTGGACACCGTCGGCAAGGGCCGGTTCACCCTGCTCACCGGCATCGGCGGCGACGGCTGGGTACGGGCGGCGGCCGCCCAGGACCTCGGCATCGCCACGGTCGTCATCGGCCCCGGCCAGGAGTACGAGGACCCGTACGGCGACTGGGCCCGGCTGAGCGAGGTCGCCGACTCGGGCGCGCTGCTGGTGCGGCCGGACGGCTACATCGCCTTCCGGCACCCGGCCGCCGCAGAGAACGCGGAGCAGCTGCTGGGCGAGGCGCTACGGCAGATCCTGGGCCGCGCCTGACAGTTACGACCGGGGCGGCCGGCGACCGTACCGCCCCTCCCCCCCAACTCCCCCCACGCACGCGACACGAAAGGTGAACAGCATGGCCCTCGGGCTGCTCAGGCGCCGGTGGTCCAAGGACGCCCCGGCCCGTTCGTCGGGACTCACGCTGCCCCTCCCGCCCGGTGCGGGCGGGATCGCCAGAACCGTCCTCGACCCCGTCGACCAGCCGCTCGGCGGCGCCGATGTCACGGTCACCGCGCTGGACACCCACCAGGTGGCGGCCCGGGGCACGAGCGACCCCTTCGGTTTCTTCATGGCCGCGCTGCCGCCCGGGCGTTACAGCATGCTGATCGTCGCCGAGGGCCTGGACCCGCACCGGGAGACCGTGGAGATCGTCGCCGACAGCTGTCCGGCACCCGGGCACGTCCGGCTGCAGCCGGCCCGGCAGCTGCCGTTGCCGCCGACCGGCGGCTGGGTCTTCGATCCGCCGCACACCGCGATCCGGTTCATCGCCAAGCATGTCGGCATGGCCCATGTCCACGGTCGCTTCGAGCGTTTCGACGGCGCGATCTCCGTCGCCCCGGACATGAGCCAGTCGACGGTCCGGGTGCGCATCGACGCGTCGAGCATCACCACCGGGAACACGACCCGCGACAACCACCTCCGTTCCGACGACTTCCTGGACGTCGAGCGGTACCCGTTCATCGACTTCGTCAGTACGCGCTTCGCCTACCGGGGCGGCAGCAAGTGGACGCTCCTCGGCACCCTGACGATGCACGGCGTCAGCCGTTCGGTCTCGCTCGACACCACCTACCTGGGCACGGTCAACGGCGGCTACGGCGAGGAGCTGCGGTGCGCCGCACTCGCCACGGCCGAGCTGCACCGGGAGGACTACACCCTGAACTGGCGGTCGATGCTGGCCCGCGGCATCGCGGTGGTCGGTCCGACGGTGCAGCTGGAACTGGACGTCCAGGCGATGTACCGCTCACCGGACACGCCCACGCCGCCGGAGTGACCGGCGAGGGGATCAGGCGGCCGAGGTGAGGACGCCTCGACGTCGGCGGCGAACCCGGTGTGGCCATGGATCTGGTAGCGGAAGAGCCGCGGGTCTCCCCAGCCGGGCCGTAAGGCGCTGGAGGGATCGGTGACGAAGGAGACGTCGTAGCCGCCCTTCTCGGCGTGGTACCGCACCCAGTGCTGTGCGGCCGGGATGCCGCTGAGCAGGTACCGGTTCCCTGCCTCGCGCAGCAGGATTCCGTCGGTGACGATGTGTCCGGCCCGGGTCACCGGTATGTACTGCTTGGCATGACCGACCGCGAACCTCTCGAAGTTGTCGGCTCCGTGGTCGGCCAGTACCCGGGTGGCGTCCGGGCCCTCGATCCAGAGGTCGTACATGTGGTGCGACAGGTCGAGCGGCGCGACGCCCTCGTGCCAGGCCGCCTGCTCCTGCCGCCGGCCCGTGTACTCGCGGGCGACGACCTCGGGCGTCCACAGTTCGGCGCCGGGCCGCCACAGCAGCGCGACGGGGGAACCGGCCTCGTCCAAGCCGTCCTGGAGGCTGGGGGTGGTGGTCATGCGGCTCCTTCCGCGGCCCGGCACCGAGCGCGCCGCGCGGCAGATCCGGGCGCCGCCGGCCGGGAACAAGGCCGTCCACCGACCGGGAACAAGGCCGTCCACCGACCGGGAACAAGGCCGCCCGTTCGTCCCGCCGAACGGTCCCCGGGGCACGGATCGCCCGCTCCCTCATCCGTGCGTTGACCATCGATGGTTTTGATTGAGCTTTGTACCAGTTCGGAGAAACCGCTTCCCTCAAACACCGGCCGATCGCGATCGCTGGGTGTTAGAACTTGGCCACATAACGTCGGGCTGCACACAGCCCTGCACACCATCCCTGTTGTGAAAAGGGACGATCTTGTCCAAGTCCAGACCTCTCACCGGCAATTGGCGCGTCGCAAGACGCCTCCAGGCCATTCTGCTCATCCCCGTGCTGGTGGCCCTCGGTCTCGGCGGCGTGCGGGTGAAGAACTCGATCGACACGCTCCAGGACGCCAACGACGCGGTGCGCGTGGCGGAGTTGGTACAGGCGGCGAACGCCTACGCCAGCGACGCGATCAACGAGCGCGACGTGTCGGTCATCCCGCTCCTCGAAGGCAAGCGGAACGCGCCCGCCGTGGTGGCGGCGCGCAACGTGACCGACGCCGACGCGAAGGCGTTCGACGCGGCGGTGGCCCGGGCGCCGAAGACCGCGGGCCTGGCCCGGCGGATCGAGTTGGTACGGGCGGGCGAGAAACAGCTGTCGGCGGTGCGGGCCGACGCCTTCTCGGCGAAGACCTCGGGGGTGCAGACGGAGGAGAGCTACCACGCCGTCCAGCACCCGCTGATGGAGATCTCGAACGAACTGGGCTTCGGCAGCAGCAACCAGGCGAGCTTCGGGCGCACCCTCTACGCCATCTCCCTGACCCAGGCGGCCGAGTCCCTGGTGCGTGCCATCGGCACGCACCTGCTGGTCGAGGACCGTGCCGCGCTCGCCGAGGGCGAACTCCAGACCCAGCTCGGCTCGTTCAGCTCCTACGTCTACCTGGAGCAGGTCGGCCTTCAGGAGTACGCGGGCGCCGGTACCTCCGGTGACATGACCCGGCTGCGGGCGGCGCTGGCGGACGCGCAGCAGAAGGGGGCGCAGCAGACGGCCAAGGCCGCCGAGGAGGCCAAGGCGGCCGGGCAGACCTTCGTGGCGCCGCCGGCCCTGGCCGCGATGCTCAAGGAGATCGCGGCCGGGACGCCGACCGAACAGCTGGCCGCCGAGGGCATCACGCCCGAGTCGTTCTTCGCGGCGTCCGCGCTCTCCTTCGACGCCTACCGCGGTATCGAGGTCAATCTGACCGACACGGCTCTCGCCGACGCCCGGAGCATCGCCGCCGACGCCAGACGGGACGCGATCGCCAACGGCTCCGTCGTGCTCGGCGCCGTACTCCTGGCCTTCCTGCTCGCGGCGTGGGTGGCCCGCTCGATGAGCCGGGGCATGCGCAGGCTCAGCGCCTCGGCGATCGAGATCGCCGAGCAGCGGCTGCCGGCGGTGATCACCCAGTTGACGCAGGCCGTGCCCGGCCAGGTGGACACCAGGGTCGCGCCGATCCCGATCACCACCACCGACGAGATCGGCGAGGTCGCCCGCGCCTTCGACCATGTGCACCGGGAGGCGGTCCGGCTGGCCGCCGAACAGGCTCTGCTGCGCGGAAACGTCAACACGATCTTCACCAACCTCTCCCGCCGCAACCAGTCGCTGATCGAACGCCAGCTCGCCCTGATCACCGACCTGGAGGAGCGCGAGGCCGACCCCGACCAGCTGGCGAACCTGTTCAGGCTGGACCATCTGGCCACCCGGGTGCGCCGCAACGGCGAGAACCTGCTGGTGCTCGGCGGCGAGCGTCCCACCCAGCAGTGGGACCACCCGCTTCCGCTGGTCGACGTCATCCGGGCGGCGGCCTCCGAGGTGGAGCAGTACGAGCGGATCGAGCTGGAGGGGATCCCGGAGGCGGAGATCCACGGCCGCGCCGTCACCGACCTGGTGCATCTGCTCGCCGAACTCCTGGAGAACGCCACCTCGTTCTCCTCGCCGCGCTCGGCGGTCCGGGTCACGGCGACCCGGCTGCCGGACACCCGGATCATGGTCGAGATCCACGACAAGGGCATCGGTCTGGCACCGGAGGACTTCGCGCTGATCAACCACAAGCTGGCGAATCCGCCGACCGCCGACGCCGACGTCTATCAGTACATGGGCCTGTTCGTGGTGGGCAGGCTCGCCGACCGGCACGGCATCCGGGTCCAGCTGCGGCCGGCCGGCGGGGAGTCCGGCACGACCTCGCTCGTCATGCTCCCGGGCACCATCACCTGGCGCAGCGGCGGCGAGTCCGACTCCGACACGCTGGCCCTGGCGACCTTCAAGGCACGCGCCACGCCGGGGCTGGCGGCCCTGCTCGCGGACGGGCCCGCCGACCCGTTCGGTGCGCACGAGGCCTGGGACGACGGCATCCCGGCGCCGGGCCCGGCCACGCCGGCCGGTTCCGCCCAGCCGGCCGGCTTCGCCGCGCCGCCCGGTGTTCCCGCCGCGACCGGTACGCCCGGAACCCCCGGCGCGCCCGGCACTCCCGCGGCCGCTGCTCTCGCCGCTTCCGGCGGTCCTGGCGCGTCCGACGGCCCCGGGGTGTCCGGGAAGCCGACGTCCGAAGCGCCCGCGCCGTCCGGGAAGTCCGCGTCGTCCGGTCGTCGCCGTCGTGCGTCGCGGGGCAGCCGTCGTCCCGCCAAGGACGGCTGAGCCTCCGGCACCCGGGTCAGGGCGGTGGTGCCGGGCGCAGGGCCCGCACCACCGCCCAGACCACGGAGATGAAGGGCACGGCCACGACGGCGCCGATCACCCCCGCGACGATGCTGCCGGCGATGACCGAGACGGCGACGACGAGGGGGTGCAGCCGCACCGCCCAGCTCATCACCAGCGGGTGCAGCACATGGCCCTCCAGCTGGCCGATGACGACGATGAGCACGAGGACGGCGGCTGCCGTGAGCGGACCGCGCCCGGCCAGCGCCACCACCGTGGCCACGCTGAGCGCGACCGGTGAGCCCACCAGCGGGACGAACGCGGCGAAGAACTCCAGCAGGGTGAGCGGCAGCGCGAGCGGCACCCGCAGCACGACCAGAGCGATGCCGACGAGGACGGCGTTGGCGGCGGCCACGATGATGATGCCTCGGGTGTATCCGGCGAACGTCCGCCAGGCCGCGTGCCCCGCCCGGTCCCAGGCGCTCCGGGCGCCGGCGGGCAGCAGTTCGCGGCTGGTCCAGGCCCACAGCCGTTCGCCGGAGTGGATGAAGAAGACCGAGGTGAAGAGTGCGAGCGCGCCGCCGGTGACCAGTTCGACGAGGGTGCCGAAGCCGCTGAGCGCCCTGCTCGCCAGGTTGGAGCGGTGGGACTGGATGTAGTTCACGATCTGCTGCTGGAGTCGCGACAGGGCGCCCGGCCCGAGCCGGAAGGGCGGGCGTTGCAGCCAGACCTCGATGCGGTGGATGCCGCCGCGGAACTCGTCGGCCAGGGTCGCCGACTCCTGCGCGACCGCGTTGCCGACCAGCGCCAGCAGACCGAAGAACAGGCAGATGCTGCCGACCAGGCTCACCGCCACGGACAGCGGTCTGGGGAGCCACCGGGCCAGCAGGTCGGCGAGCGGGCGCAGCACCGAGGTGATGACCAGGGCCAGGAAGACGGCGACGGCGATCAGCTGGAAGCGGCCGAGGACGACGAAGACGCCGTAGACGCCGATGCCGACCACCATGAGCCGCCAGGCGTAGGCGGCGGCGATCCGCAGGGCGGGGACGACGACCGCGCTGACGGAGGCGGAGGCGCGCGGGTCGCGGGCACGTTTCGGGATCCACACCGCCCGTGCGGTCCGGCTGCCCGGTGCCGTGCCCCGTGACCGGTGCGCGCGGCGGCCCCGTCCGGCCGCCGGCCCGCCCGCACCCGCCACCGCGCCTCCCGTTGCCGGCCTCCGTCGGACCTGTCGCCCTCACTGCACGTTAGGGGCATTTCGGGCGGCGGGCGGGGTGCAGTGGGCCAAGGGGGTCAGTGGGCCGCCGACTGGGAGACGGCGGTGCGGACGGCTCGTTCCACCAGGTTGACGCCGTCCGGCATGGACGCGTTGCCGTCGGAGAGGACGGCGACGAGGTAGTGGTGGCCGCCGGTGGTGATGCGTCCGATGCTGTTGATGTCCCACAGGCCGGTCGCGGTGCGCATGAGCCAGCCGTTCTTCAGCGCCCACCCCGAGTCGGCGGCGGCCGAGACACCCCAGGACTGGTCGGTGGCGATCTCGGTCATCAGGGCGCCGATCCGGCTTCGGGACGCCGCGTCGAGGGGCGTGGGGCCGGTGCCGAAGATCGCGCGCAGCAGTCGTATCTGATCGGCCGCGGTGGTCCGGGTGAGCCCCCAGAGGCCACCCGGGCCGCCCTGGGTCGCGGTCAGTCCGAGCCGCCTGTTGGCCGACTCCAGGCCGGGGGCCTCGCCGATGGCCCGCCACAGGGCGGTGGCCGCGGTGTTGTCGCTGTCGCGGATCATCACCTCCGCCTCGGCGCTCTCCCGGGCGGTGAGGTCGCGCCGGTGGTCCCGCGCATGGAGCAGCATGGCGGCGAGGATGTCGACCTTGACGATGCTCGCGGTGTCGTACGGCGTGTCGTCACCGTAGACGGCGGGCTCCCGGCCGGTGCCGTCCAGGTCGAGGACGGCGGCGGTCACCCGCGCGTCGCCCTGCGCCGCCACGGCGGTGCGGAAGGCGGCGGCGCCGGACCCGGCGTCGGCCGCCACGGCCGCCGGTGCGGCTCCGACGAGCAGGGTCACCGCTGCGGCCACGAGGGACAGGGTTCGGTTGAGCATGGCGGGAGCCTTCGCAGTTCGGGCGGGAGGGACATGGGGGCGGAGGGACGCAGAACTGCGAACGTAGACAAAATGACCGGCCTGCGACATGACCGCCGCCACGATGTGAGGCGGGCAACAAGGCCGGACGCGGAGGTGAGGCTTCCGACTTGCGGAACTCGAATTCCGCATGCCTCATCCGCCTCCTTCCGGGGGAAGAATGTGATCAGAGTGACGGCCCGGCCCCTGGGAGGTGCCATGAGCACATCGGCGGAACCGCGGGTGAGCGGTCTGGAGGTCCGGTCCATCGACTACGTGCCGCTGGACGAGCGGCACGGCAAGCTGTGGCATCTGGGACCGCTGTGGTTCATGTCCAACGCACAGATCGCCACCCTGGCCGTGGGGCTGATCAGCATCACGGAGGGCGGCAACCTGATCTGGTCGCTGCTGGCGATCGTCGCGGGCACCCTGATCGGCACGTTCTTCATGGCGTTCCACTCGGCGCAGGGGCCGCAGCTGGGACTGCCGCAGATGATCCAGTCCCGCCCGCAGTTCGGCTATGTCGGGGCGCTGCTGGTGTGGCTGTTCGCGTATGTGCAGTACGCGGGCTTCAACGTGTTCAACACCGTCCTGGCCGGTGAGGCCCTGGACACCACGATCCACGGCGGTGTGAAGCTCTGGGTGATCGTGGTCACCGTCGTCGCGCTGGTCGTGGCGCTGGTGGGATACGACATCATCCACAAGGCCGAGCGGTTCCTGACCTACACGTTCCTGGTCATCTTCGGGATCTTCACCGTCGGCGTCCTGGTCACCCTGCACTACCCGGCGGGCTCCTTCGACCTCGGCGCGTTCAAGGTCACCCCGTTCCTGGCGCAGTTCGGCGTGGTGGCCGGCTACCAGATCAGCTGGGCCATCTACGTCTCGGACTACTCGCGGTACCTGCCGCCGGACGTCACCGTCCGCAAGACGTTCTACTGGACCTACTTCGGCTCGGCGCTCGGCGGCATCTGGCTGATGGTGCTCGGGACGCTGCTGGCCGCCTGGGCGGGCGACAGCTTCGACACGATCCCGTCGATCAACGCCGCCGGCGACAAGGTCTTCGACGGCTTCGGCGCGATCGTGCTGCTGTTCTCGGCGCTGGGCCTGATCTCCGTCACCGCGCTGAACATGTACGGCGGGTCGCTGACCCTGATCAGTGCCATCGACTCGTTCAAACGGGTGCGGCCGACCCTGGGCGTGCGCCTGGTCACCCTCGGGGTGACCGCGGCGCTCTCGCTGATCGGCGCACTGGCGGCGACGACGAACTTCCTGACGAACTTCAACAACTTCCTGCTGCTGGTGCTGTACCTGTTCATCCCGTGGACGTCCGTGAACCTGATGGACTACTACGTGGTGCGCCGGGGTCACTACGCGATCGCCGAGATCTTCAAGCCGAACGGCATCTACGGCCGCTGGGGCTGGCAGGGGATCGCCTCGTACCTGATCGGGTTCGCGGTCATGATCCCGTTCTTCTCGGTCGGCACGCTCTTCGTCGGCCCCGCCGCCAAGGCGCTGGACGGGGCGGACATCTCGCTGTTCATCGGCCTGCCGGTGTCGGCGCTGCTCTACTGGCTGCTGACCCGCTCGATCGACGTCGAGGCGGAGACCCGCATCGCCGAGGCGGAGGCCGCGGCCCTGGAGCAGGCCGCGCACGAACACCGCGAGCCGTAGGACCCGGCTCCGGTCCGACGAGGTGCCGTCGACGTCAGTACGCGGAGTTGACGTTGTCGATGGAGCCGTACCGGTGGGCGGCGTAGTTGGCGGCCGCGGTGATGTTGGCGACCGGGTCGGTGACGCTGTGGGCGGTGCCGCCCACGTGGTACGCGTTGAAGGTGGGGTCGATGACCTGGAGCAGACCCTTGGAGGGGGTGCCCTTCTGGGCGTTGACGTCCCAGTTGTTCTGGGCGCTCGGGTTGCCGCCGGACTCGCGCATGATGTTGCGCTTGAGGCCGTCGTAGCTGCCCGGGATGCCCTTGGCCTTCATGATCTGGAGGGACTGCTTGATCCAGCCGTCGAGGTTGTTGCCGTAGCCGGACTTCTTGGCGGCGGTGCCGCCGGCGTCGCTGGAGGCCGTGACCGCGGTGGTGTGCGCCTGCGTCAGTTCGGCGGCCTGTGCGTTCGCCGGCATCAGGGTGAGGGCGGCGGCAGCGGCGCCGGTGGTGGCGAGGCCGGCGAGGCCGAGGGTGCGCAGGCGGGCGATGCGGGTGCGAGTGGTCATGGTCATGCGAAAGCAACTCTCCGGTGGGGGACGGCGTCGGCGCCGGCCGCAATGCGCGGCGGCGGTGGGCGGAGCCCGTACTACCGGCGGGAGGGGCGGGACCGGCGGGGATCCGCTCGGCCCGTCGCCCGTCTCCCGGCGACGACAGCAATGGTTAGCGGCAGCCGGAGCGCGTGGCAATGATGTGACGTACTACCGGACTTCGTACTTAATGCCCGAAATGCCCCACAATAGGCATCTTGCGTCCAGTTCAGGGCGTTCCGTTCCTACGATGCCGGATCGGATGTGATGTGGCTCCTATGGGGGGTGTCACGCGTTCCGGGCCCTCCACGGGGTCCGCGGGACGGGGTCGGCGGGCTCCACAGCTCTCGTACAGGCCGTCGCGAGAGCATCCGCCCATGTCCGACTCCCCTGCACCGGCGCCGGGTGCGATCCGGGTGCTGATCGTCGACGACGAGCCCGAGCTGACCGACCTGCTCTCGGTGGCCGTGAGCGCGGCGGGATGGCAGCCGTTCGTGGCGCACAACGGGTACGGCGCGCTGCGTACCGCCCGCACCTGCGGCCCGCACGCCGTCGTGCTGGACGGGATGCTGCCCGACCTGGACGGGATCCAGGTGCTGCGCCGCCTCCGGTACGAGAACGCCCGGGTGCCGGTGCTGATGCTCACCGCCCGGGACGCGGTGGAGCACCGGCTCGACGGGCTCGCCACCGGCGCCGACGACTATGTGACCAAGCCCTTCTCCCTGGAGGAGGTGATGCTCCGGCTGCGCGGGCTGCTGCGCCGCTCCGGAGCCGGCGGGGTCACCGCGGACGCGGGGGTGCGGGTGCTCGGGGACCTGGTGCTGGGCGAGCAGACCCGGGAGGTGCGCCGGGGCGGCACCCCGATCTCGCTCACCGCGAAGGAGTTCGACCTGCTGCGGTTCCTGATGGACCACCCCCGCCAGGTGCTCAGCAAGACGCAGATCCTCGACCACGTGTGGAACAGCTCGTTCGACGGCGGCGGAAACCTGGTGGAGGTGTACGTCTACGGTCTGCGCGCGAAGATCGACAAGGAGCGCCGGCCGATGATCCACACCGTGCGGGGCGCCGGGTATGTCATCAGACCGGCGGACGACGAGGCATGACGGCCGCCGGGCGGGCCCTCAGCCGGCTCCGCGGACGCTCGCTGCGGGCCCGGATGGTCCTCGTCCACTCCCTCACCCTGGCCGCCGTCTGCACGGCGATGGCCCTGGCCACCGTGCTCGTCCAGCGGTACTACCTGATCAGGGACCTGGACCAGCGGGTCACCGACGCCGCGGAGCACAGCCAGGGCGGCCGGGAGCACGCCCCGCCCGGCGCGAGCCTCGGCTTCCTCAGGGAGCGCGGCCAGCACACCGGCACCCTCGCCGCGGTCATGGACGGCGACGGGATCGCCACGGCCGAGGTGGTGACCGACAGCGGCCCACGCTCCCTGACCACGGCCCAGTGCGCCGCCCTCGACGGCATCCCGACCGACGGGACCCTGCACACCCGGACGATCCCGGGCCTCGGCGCCTACCGGCTGACGGCGGTCGCCGAGGGCGGCACCGCCATGCTGGCCGGGCTGCCCGTGGACGGCGTACGGCAGATGATCGACTCCCTGGTCGTGATCGAGGCCTGCATCGCCGGGGTCGGGCTGGTGCTGGCGGGTTCCGTGTCGGCGGTGGCGATCCGGCGTCAGCTGCGGCCGCTGCGGCGGGTCGCCGCCACCGCCGTCGAGGTCTCGCACGCGCCGCTGGACCGGGGCGAGGTGAGGAGGCTCACCCGGGTGCCGGCGCCGGACACCGATCCGGGCACCGAGGTCGGCCAGGTCGGCGTCGCGCTGAACCGGCTGATCGACCACGTGGAGTGGTCCCTGTCCGAACGCCAGCGTGCCGAGGAGCACATGCGGCGCTTCCTCGCCGACGCCAGCCACGAGCTGCGCACCCCGCTCGCCTCGATCGCCGGGTACGCCGAGCTGATGCTGATGGGCGTGGACACCCGGAAGATCGAACCGGAGCTGGCCTGGCGCCGGGTCTCGGACCAGTCGGCGCGGATGACGGGGCTGGTGGAGGACCTGTTGCTGCTCGCCCGGCTGGAGGAGGGCAGACCGCTGGAGGCCGCCGAGGTGAACCTGGCGACCCTGGTCGGGGACGCGGTCTGGGACGCCCGGGCGGCGGGGGCCGGCCACCACTGGCAGCTGGTGCTGTGCCTCGACGGGCCGGCCATGGTGACCGGCGACCCGTCCCGGCTGCACCAGGTGGTGGCCAACCTGCTGGCCAACGCCCGGGTCCACACCCCCGCCGGGACCCGGATCACCGTCACGGTGAAGGCCGCGGACGGACAGTGCGCGATCCAGGTGCACGACGACGGTCCGGGCATCCCGGGCGACCTCCTGCCGACGGTCTTCGACCGCTTCACCCGCGGTGACGCCTCCCGCTCCCGCGCCCCCGGCGCCGCGGGCGGGGCGGGTCTCGGGCTCGCCATCGCGGTCGCGATCACCCAGGCGCACGGCGGCCGCGTCGAGGTGGCCAGCGCGCCCGGCGACACCCGGTTCACCGTCACCCTGCCGCTCGCCGGCACCGTCACGCGGCTGCCGGCGACAACCACGGCGGAGAACTGATCCGCCGGCACCGCCCGACACCACCGCGCCACGGCAGCCGGAGCGGCGCTCATCGGCCTGCCGCCTCGGACAGGTTCACCACGATGTTCTGCGGGCTCGCCGGGACCCGGAACAGAACCACGCACTCTGTCTCATATCTCTCACGGTCGTCACTTACTGTCGATACGCCCGGCCGGGTGGCCGGGCCCGGACACACCACCGAACCGGAGGCCCGATGACTCCCGTCGCCGTGAACCCGCCCGCCCTGCCCGCCCCGAGCGGCTACTCGCACGGCACGCTCGCGGGGAACACGCTCCACCTGGGCGGCCAGACCGCACTCGACGCGGACATGAAGATCGTTCCTGGTGGCATCGTCGAGCAGTTCCGCCAGGCGTTCGGCAATGTGCTGACCACACTGCGGGCGGCCGGGGGCGAGCCGGAGGACCTGGTGAGTGTGACGATCTACCTCACCGACATCCCCGGCTACCAGGCCCACGGCAAGGAGATCGGCAGGGTGTGGCGGGAGCTGGCCGGGCCGGTGTACCCGGCGATGGCGGGCATCGGCTGCACCGCGCTGTGGCAGCCCGAGGCCATGATCGAGATCCTCGGTGTCGCCGTGATCCCGGAGGAACGGCTGGTCAGGCCGTAGGCCCTGGGCCGGACTCCGGGTGCGGGGTGGCGATGGATGCCCTAACGGGTGTGGATGACCGCCAGGGCGTGTGCGCGGGCGGGCTCCCGGAGGGTCTTGTCGAGCTCCTCGAAGAGCGCGCCGGCGGCCTCGCCCATCCAGCCCGCCGGCAGCAGGGACAGCGGCAGCCCGGGGTCGCGGTACGGGAGCCTGCGCCACTCGGTGAGCATCGGCAGGTAGATCCCGAACGCCTCCCGGGCGGGGATCGCCCCCGCCGCCGCGCGTTCGCTCACCGGCCGGTACCGCTCCAGGAAGTCCGCGTAGAGCGCGGTGAGTTCGTCGAGGTCCCACCATTCGCGGACCTTCGCCGACAGGTCACCGAAGGCGAAGTGGTCGCCGGTGAAGATGTCGACGTACGGCGTCAGCCCGAGGCGTTGCAGGGTGCGGCGGGTCTCGTCGGCCAGGATGCCGGGCGCCACCCACACGCCGGGGGCCGCGGTGCCGAAGCCCAGCCGGGTCAGGGCGGTGCGCAGGGCATGGCGCTTGTCCCGTTCGGACTCCGGCACGGAGAACACGACGACGAGCCAGCCGTCGCCGGCCTCGGCCCGGTTCCGCTCGAAGATGCGCACGTCACCGTCCTCGAGCACCTCCAGCGTGCCGCCGGAGACGGCGTACCCGGCGGCGCCCTCGTGGCGTTCGCCGTGCAGCACCCCGCGCCGCTTCAGCCGGGACACCGCCGAGCGCACGGCCTGCCCCTCCACGCCGAGGTCGGCCATGAGACGTATCACGGAGGCGACGGAGAGCCAGTTGCGCTCACCGCGTGCGTACAGCGCGAAGAGCGTGATGATCAGCGGGCCCAGCCTGCTGTCCCGGCCGCCCGCGCCGACGGCGGACGACGGCTCGACATGCGCTGTCATGACCACCCACCTCCGGCCGATGCCACCCCTCTGATCGCGCAGCAGCCTATCGCGCGTGCGGGTCGCCGCCCGACGGCACATGGTGGTGGTACGGCACGAGCGGCGGCGTCTCCCGCGACCGGCCGGGGCGACGGGAACGACAACCGGACCGGCCGAGGAACGGGAGACTGTGAGGCGCCGACCCGGGCATCGTATTCATCGGCGCCGGCGTTGTCTCTGGTACGTCTGGTAGGCCTGATACCTCTGGTACCGCAGATATCTGTGGTGCCTCCGTCGTCTCTGTTGGGGAGTCCGACATGACCACACCCCGCGACCTGTTCCTCGTCACCGTGTACGACGCCGCCGCCCGGCCCGTCGAGCAGGGCGACCTCTCGCTGGCGCTGGCGGGAGCCGAACTGGTCGATCTGCTCGACGCCGGGGCGGCCACGCTCGACGGCGACCTCGTCGTGCCCGCTCCGGCGGGCGGGACGGGTGACCGTCTCCTCGACGAGGCGGCGGCGGCACTGCGGCGGGAGACGCCGCATGAGTCGGTCGAGGACTGGCTGTGGCGGCGGGGGCGCGGTCTGGGTGCCGCCTATCTCGACGCCCTGGAGGCGGACGGGACGGTCGCCCGGCAGCGGCGGCGCTGGCTGCCGCTGCCGACCGGGCGGACCGAGCCGGCCGACTCACCCGAGCGGGTCCGGGCGCACGAACGCTGGGCGTCGGGCGAGCCCGTGCTCGCCGCCCTCGCGGCCGCCGTGGGTATCCAGGACGAGGCGGCCAAGGACCTCACGGGTGCGGCACCCGAGACGACCGTGACGGTGGTGGCCGCGGTGGGCGACGCCGTGACGGAGCTCGCCGCGGTACGGCAGCGCCGGGAGATCGAGGACGCGGCCTTCGACAACGTCTGGCGCGGCCTGTGACGGCCGCCGTCCGCGACTGACCCGCCCGGCGTCCGGGCGAACGACAGCTCCCCGGCAGGGCCCCGCGTCGGCGACCGATGCGGGGCCCTCACTTGAGGCCGCTGAGCATGACGCCCCTGATGTAGTACTTCTGCAGCAGCAGGAAGAGCACCAGCACGGGCAGGACGCTCAGGACCAGACCGGCCATCACGATGGGCAGGGTGCGCGTCGGGTCGACGTAGTCCTGGAGGAACTGGATGCCGACGGGCAGGGTCATCACGTCCGGGTCGGCGGTCGACACCAGCAGGGCCCAGATGTACTCGTTCCAGGCGTCGACGAAGGTCAGCAGGCCGAGGGTGACCAGCACCGGCTTGGTCTGCGGGACGACGATCCGCCACCACACGGCGAACTCGCCGGCGCCGTCGATGCGCGCGGCCTCCAGGACCTCGTCCGGGATCGAGACCATGAACTGGCGCGTGAGGAAGATCCCGAAACTGCTGACGAGGAACGGCATGGCGAGCGCCAGGATGCTGACGGTCAGCCCGGCGCCGCCGCGCCCGAGCAGGTCGTTGCCGCCCGCGAGCGGCCAGTGCACCAGGATCAGGAAGTGCGGGATGAAGAAGAGGAACGGCGGGAACATCATCGTCGACAGCACCAGACGGAAGACGAAGTCCCGGCCGGGGAAGCGGAGTTTGGCGAGCGCGTAGCCCGCGAGGGACGACGTGAGCAGCACCGAGCCGGTGATCATGGCGGTGGCGACGACGCTGTTGCGGAAGAGCACCGGCAGGTCGAGCTGGTGGATCGCCGCCCGGTAGTTGGACAGGTCGAACGCCCTGGGCAGGAACCGGTACGGCAGTGTGCCGGCCTCGTCCGGTCCCTTGAAGGACGTCATCAGCATGTCGGCGAACGGCACCACGGTGAGCACCGCGCCGGTGCCGACGAGCAGATACGACAGCCACGGGAAACGGCGGCGGATCACGCGTCCTCCCCCTTGCGCCGGAAGAGCCACAACTGCGCCAGCGTGACCGCGAGGACGACCACGAACAGCACGAACGCGGCGGCGCTCGCGGTGCCCCAGTCGCCGTAGGAGAAGGCCTGCCGGTACATCTCGAGGGCGGCCACGTCGGTGGCGTCCCCGGGGCCGCCCCTGGTCATCACGATGATCAGCGCGAAGGACTGGAGGCCGGTGAGGAACTGGGTGACGCACACGAACAGCAGCGACGGCCGCAGCAGTGGCAGCGTGATCCGCCAGAAGACGGTCCCGGGCCCGGCGCCGTCGAGCGCGGCGGCCTCGTAGTACGACTCGGGGACGGACTTCAGCCCGGCGGTCAGGACGAGGATCGCCGAGCCGACGGAGGCCCAGGCCTGGACGACCACCACCGCGGGCAGTGCGGTGTCGGGGTCCTGGAGGAACGCCACCGAGCCGAGCCCGACGGCGTTGAGGACACCGTTGACCAGGCCGCCCGGCTGGTACATGTACTTCCAGACGTTGCCGACGGCGACGACGGTGGTGACGATCGGCAGGAAGTACAGGGTGCGCCACAGGCCCTGGAACCGCAGCTTGTCGATGCAGGTGGCGACGAGCACGGACCCGGCGAGCGCGAGGACCACGGTGCCCAGGGCGAACAGCAGCGTGTTGGTGAGGATCGGCGTCAGGAACGTCGCGCCGTCGGCGAACAGGCCGGTGAAGTTGTCCAGGCCGACCGGGTGGATGTCGCCGAGGTCGAACCCGGCCCAGCGGGACGTCGACAGCAGCACCGCGAAGCCGAGCGGCAGGGCGAGGAAGACGGCGTAGAAGAGCAGCGTGGGAGCCAGGAAGAGGTAGGCGACGACGGCCTGGCGGCGCCGGTTCCGGGCGCGGACCCGGACGCCGACGGAGGCGGACCCGTCGTGCGCCGCCTGTTCGGTCGGCTCCGGTGCCAGGGTGGCGTTCACCATGACCGCGACACCTCCTGATCGACCTGGCGGCGAGTGGCGCGCAGGGTCTCGTCGACCGTCTGCTGACCGGTCCACAGCGCCTCGATGTTCTTGCGCAGCAGCGACTTGGCCTGCTGCGCGCCCGGCACGTTCGGTTCGGGTACGGCGTATGCCAGCGCGTCCAGGAAGGGGTGCAGGTTCGGGTCGCCGCCCGTGCCGAGGAGTGTCCGCATGTCGTCGGCGCGGCCGGTCAGGGAGCCGACCGACGCCTGCAGGGCGCTCATCCGGGTCGCGCCGCGCACCTTCTCGGCGTTGAGCCAGTGCAGGAACTCCCAGGACTCGCGCGGGTGTCGGCTCGCGGTGTTGACGCCGAGCATGAAGCCGGTGGAGAGCGTGGCGCGCCTCCCGGCAGCCTCGGGAAGGGGCACGGGAGCGACGCCGACGTCCCGGTAGGCGGTGCCCATCAGCGCCTTGAGGTTCGCGGTCCACCAGCCGGCGCTGATCACCATGGCGACCTGTCCGGAGGCGAACGCCTGGTAGACGTTGACGCCGGGGGCGCTCGCGCCCTGGTCGACGAGGCGGCGCTCCAGGTCGAGGACGGCACGGCCGGCCGGCGAGTCGATGGCGGTGCTCTTGCCGTCCGCCGAGACGAACCGGCCGCCGGCGGCGTTGAGCAGGGCGAGGGTCTGGCCGACGGTCGTGGAGTCGTCGAAGGTCGACAGGCCGAACCCCTGGACCAGGGTGTTGCCGTACCGGTCCTGCCGGGCGGTGCGGCAGGCGGTCCGCTCCAGTTCCGGCCAGGTGCGCGGCGGGCCTTCGACGCCTGCCTCGCGCAGCAGCCGCCTGTTGTAGTAGAGGGCGTACGTCTGCATCTCGGTGGGGTAGCCGTAGACCTTGCCCTCGACCGACGCGGAGCCGACCGCGGCGCCGCCGTAGCCGCGGTGGATCTCCTCGGCGTGCTCGGGCGGCGCGACCCGCAGCACGCCTGCCCGGACGAGCTGGCCGTTCCACAGGCAGTACGGGTGCAGGATGTCCGTGCCCTGGCCCGCGGCCTGCCGGACCATGAAGGTGGTCAGCAGGTCGGTGAACTCGACGGCCTTGGTCCGCACCTTGACCCGGTCGTGCAGGGCGTTCCACTCGTCCACCGGCTTCTGCAGAGCCTTCTTGAGCTCCCCGCTCACGTAGTGGGAGAGCAAGGTGAGGACGACCGGATCGCCGGGCCGCCCGGTGCCCTCGTGCGGGGCGGCGCAGCCGGAGGCGATGAGCGCCGAGGGCAGTGCGAGCGCGAAGTGACGTCGGCTCAGCGATCGACTCCGCGATCGGCTCGGTGACGGTGTCACCCGGCTGCCTCCCTGCGCATCACCCGGAACACCCGGGTCGTGGTGAAGCCGCTCTTGCGGTAGAGGTGGCCCGCCGGGGACTGTGCGCCGGTCCACAGGAACCACGCGGTGTGCGCGCGCAGCGCCCGCATCCGCTCCAGGACCAGGTGGAGCAGGACTTCGCCGAGGCCGGTGCCGCGCATCTCCTCCAGCACGCCGATCGGGCCGAACCGCTCGTCCACCGAGTCGAACGCGCCGTGCATCGCCCAGCCGACCATGCGGCCCCCGGGATCGCGGGCCACGACGATCCGGTCGAGCGGGGTGCCCGCGGTCAGACACGCCCGGATCGTGCCCGCCCAGTCCGGCCCGAAGCGGCCCCCGGCGAGGGCGAGCAGGTCCACCAGGTCGTCGTCGGCCGGGGTGCCGAACCGGTAACCGCGCGCGGTCAGTTCGGCCACCCGGCGCGCGACTTCGTCCGGGAGGCGGTAGCCGACCAGGACACGGTCCATCGCCGCGGCCTCGTACAGGGTACGAAAGCCCAGGGAGTCGAGGAGCCCGGCCGCCTCCGGGTAGGCCTCGGCGTCCAGGCCGGGGAACACGTAGTTCGGCGTGTACGAGGAGAAGTCGATGCGGGTACGGCCGTGGCCGTGCAGCCAGTCGAGGGCCTCGGTCAGCAGCCGGCGGCCGAGGCCGCGCCCGCGGGCGTCCGGGTCGACGAAGAAGAACGGGATCCAGCCCTGCTCCGGCTCCAGGTCGGTGCCGGCCATCGGGGTCAGCCGGCGCACCGCGTAGGCGGCGCCGACGACCCGCTCGCCGTCGACGGCGACCCGCAGCCCCTGCGGGTCGAAGTTCGGGTCGAGCAGCACCAGGGAGCGGAACCGGTCCGCGGAGATGGCGTCGGCGGGCGCGCTCCGCCGCCACGCCTCCCTCACCTGTGGTCCGTCGCCCGCGCGGAAGCCGCGGATCGCGGCCCGGGCCGTCGTGGTGCGAGTCGTGAGATCGGTCATCGACGGGTTGTCCTTCCGAACGGGGCGGCGGGTGTCGGGGAGACGGCGGCGGACCTCGAGTTGGGCGCGGCGGGTCTCAGGGGTAGAGCAGCACGTCGTCGCCGGCCCATCGGCCGGGCGGGGCCGGCGGGTCGCACAGCGGCAGCGGGTCGTCGCCCGCGTCGACGGCGCGCCGCAGCCGGTCGGACCCCCACAGCAGATCGACGAAGTGACGGTGGCCGGTGCCCTCGGCGCCGCCGTCCGTGGTGTGCCAGGCGAAGTCGTCCGGGTACAGCCGCCGTAGCGTGGCGAGCATCGCGACGGCGGTGCGTACCGGTGCGAACGACGCGCGGTCGGTGACGTGGAGCTGGACCCCGCGCAGCGGCCGCCCGGCGTGTTTGTGGAAGGCCGGTACGAACCGCAGGTCGCGGAAGTGCACGCCGGGGAGGGCCAGTTCGGCGAGGGCGGGTGCGAACCGGGCGTCGAGGTAGGGGGCGCCGACGATCTCGAAGGGCTGGGTGGTGCCCCGGCCCTCCGAGAGGTTGGTGCCCTCGAAGAGACAGGTGCCGGGATACACGGTGGCGGTGGCGGGCGTCGGGATGTTCGGCGAGGGCGCGATCCAGGGCAGGCCGGTGGCGGCGGCGTCCATGGCGCGCCGCCAGCCGAGGGCCTCGATCACCGTCAGGTCGGCCGGGGGGCCGGCCGCCCGGGGCCCGGCCGAGGTGTTGAGATACCGGGCGAGTTCGCCGCAGGTGAGACCGTGCCGGACGGGGATCGGGGCGCGGCCGACGAAGCTGGCCCACCCCGGGTCGAGCACCGGGCCCTCGCTGACGAGTCCGCCGAGCGGATTGGGCCGGTCGGCGACCACGAACCGGATGCCGGTGCGGGCCGCCGAGACCATCAGGTCGAACATGGTCCACACGTAGGTGTAGTACCGGGCTCCGATGTCCTGGAGGTCGTGGACCAGGGCGTCGACGCCACTGTCGATCAGCAGTTTGTCGAGCCGCTCGCCGTCGCACCGGTAGGTGTCGTGGACCGGCAGGCCGGTGTCGGGGTCGGTCCGGGCGGTCTCGCTCTCGCCTGCCTGGCCGGTCCCGTGCAGTCCGTGTTCGGGCCCGAACAGGGCGACCAGCGGCGCGCCGGCCGCGAGCAGCGCGGGTGCGGCCGGGCGCAGGCCGGGCAGGACGCCGGTGTGGTTGGTCACCAGCCCGAAGCGGCCGGGCCCGGCGAGTCCGGGTGCCGCGTGCAGTCGTGCGATCCCGGTGGTCACCGTGACGCGGTGGTCCGTGCTCATTCCCTGCCCCGTCTGCCGGTGACACCTCTCTCAAGCAACGGTCAGGAATTTACCCATATATCAGGCCATTCCAGCAGTGAATCGCCGACGGCAACGATCCCACCTAGCGGAACAGCAGCGGGATGAGCACGGGGACCGCGGGGGCGAGGAGGTAGAGGAAGATGCCGGTCATGGCCTTGCGGGTGGTGACCGGCAGGACCGGCTTCGACCAGACCTGCGCGATGGCCGCGTTGCGCGCGTCGCCCGGGGGTTCGTTGTCGTACAGGTACCGCACGTGGGCCTTCTTCGCGGTCAGGGCGGAGTGGTAGCCGATCGAGGACGGGTACACGATCACCAGCATGTCGACGAGCATCACGATCAGCACGATGAAGACCATCCACGGTCTGGCCGGCAGCCAGATCATGAAGAGGACCAGCAGGCCGATCATGTGGGCGAGGGCGGAGCCGTAGGTCCACAGCATGAACTGGCGCAGCGGGCGCAGCCCCTGGAAGCCGTCGCTGTCGTACCGCATGTTCGGGGTCACCCCGAAGCCGAGCAGGTCGGACCGGTACAGGTAGACGGTGAAGACGACGCCCATGACGAGCTGTTTCGACAGGACGTAGAAGGCGTGGGTACCGGCCACGCACAGGGCGGCCGCGAGCTCGGGGTGCCGGTGCCAGTTGCCCCACCAGCCGTCGTACACCGTGGTCCGCCAGGCCCGGCCGGAGACGTCCGTGGGGTTCCAGGTCTCCATCAGGCCGTAGGAGTCGACGTAGCGGTACAGCAGGAACGTGCCGCCCGCCATGGCCAGCAGGAGGGACAGCGACACCCACCAGCGGCCCAGCACCCGGAACCACTGGTTGGTCTTCCGTGCCAGCTCGTTGAGGCGTCGGACCTCGTCTTCGAGCAGTCTCTCGGTTCCTCCGTTGCGTTCGTTCATCTGCACGAAGGCGGCGATGGCCTGCACCTGCTGGCAACAGAAGACGGGGGTGACGAAGACGACCGCCAGGATGACGAGTCCCGCCGGGTCCTGCAGCAACGCCAGGCTGGCGCCGCCGAGTTCGGAGTGGCCGGAGAAGAGGTAGTCCAGGGCCCACCGCCGGCCGTCCCCGGACGACGGCCCGAGCGCTCCGGCGGCCTCGGCCAGGCCCAGCAGGGTGCCGCAGGAACCCAGGCTGATCAGCAGGATCTTGGTCTTGGCGGTGAGGGACCAGGCCCGCTCGCGGACCGGCGCCCGGGCGGTACGGCGCCGGACCACGGGCAGGCGGCGGGACAGGCGCAGGACGAGGCGGATCCCGGCGGGCACGGACTCCTGGAAGACGCCCCCGATCCGCTGCGGTTCCAAGGGTTCCAACCGCGCCATCCCCCGCCCCCCAAGGTGAAACGCGCAACAACACCTTTATAACCATCGCCGCGGCCGCTGCCCAGCCTGCTGGAGCACCCGTCCGGGGAAGCCGTTGCCCCGATGGTGTGACGACACCGGTCCCGCCGACTCCCGCGCCCTTCGCGGACGTTGGAACAGGTATGGGCCCCAGCGACACTCCCCCCTTCGCCCAACTGTCCGACGCCTACTGGCTGGACAGTCCCCACCTGGACGGGTTCGATCCCGATCCGCCGCCCCCGGCGCCGGGCTTCGCGTGGCGGACCGCGATGGTCGGCCTCTCGGCCCTCACCGTCGCGGTCGCCCTGGTGGTGGCCTTCGTGTGAGCCCCCGGCGGCGTCATGGCGGCCCGGCGTCCAGGTGGCGTCGTCGACGAGCCTGCCGCCGTAGCCGGGCAGCGACCTGCGAAGTTGCCGCCGCGTCGCCGGTGTCACCGCACTGCTCGGTCGGTTTGACCTCAGGAGTGCGCCGCCGTTACGGTTCCGGTCAACTGCCCTGACGCGCCCGGCGCGGATCGACGTCCGGCATCCGAGACGTGATGCGGGAAACCCCGCCGGCATCGGACTTTTCGTCGCGGCTCCCGTCTTGGACGCCGTCCGGCCCGATCACGATGAAGGCCTCATGTCATCCCCTAAATCACCAGGCAGCGGGGGCGGCGAACGCCTCGCCGACATAGCCGACGCGCAGCGGGCCGATCGTCTCGTCGGCCGGACGGCGGAGTTGGCGCTTGTCGACGGACTTTTCGATCCGGCCGCTGCCGAGGGCGTCGCCCTGATGCTGACCGGCGAGGCAGGCGTGGGCAAGAGCGCGCTGCTGGACGCTGCCGCGCGGCGAGCGGCCGAGGCGGGCTTCCGTGTGCTGAGGGTGGTGGGCTCGCAGTTCGACGAGGGCGTCAGCTTCTCCGCCCTGAACCAGATACTGCAGCCGTTGGCGGACGACATCCCCGGCCTGCTGC
Organism: Streptomyces sp. NPDC054770; assembly: GCF_053611985.1. Taxonomy (NCBI): domain Bacteria; kingdom Bacillati; phylum Actinomycetota; class Actinomycetes; order Kitasatosporales; family Streptomycetaceae; genus Streptomyces; species Streptomyces sp. NPDC054770. The sequence goes on along the minus strand of NZ_JBSHBL010000059.1, from coordinate 14,207 downwards.
CACGGCAGGCGGAGACGCTCCGAGCGGTCCAGGGGCTGTCCGAGGAACCGCCGACCGAACTGCTCTCCGTCGCGAACGCCGTGCTCGCTCTGTTGTCCCGTACCGCTGCCGCGGACAGGCCCGTCGCGTTGGTCATCGACGACATGACCTGGCTCGACCGGCCCAGCACCGTGGTGCTGGGGACGCTCGCACGCTACGTCCGCGGCAGTCGCCTCGTCCTGCTCGCGGCGTCCCGGATCCACGAGGGCTTCCTGCCGAGCGGTGCCGGGATACACACGCACGAGGTTCAGCCCCTGGACGACCAATCCGCGAACGAGCTGGTGACACAGCGATTCCCCGCCATGACGGCCGGGGTCCGCCGGCGGCTGGTCGAAGCGGCCGCCGGCAACCCGCTGGCTCTGCTGGAGCTTCCCGTCACCCTCAACGAGGCCCAGCAGACGGAACGCGGACCACTGCCGACCGTGCTGCCACTGTCCGAACGGCTCAAGAAGGTCTTCGCCGTGCGGGTCGACGCGCTGCCGGACCCGACTCGGTATCTGCTCCTGCTCGCCGTGCTGGACGGCTCGGGTGATCTGCACGTCCTCCAGCGCGCGATGAGCGGCCTCGACGCCCTGGCCGACCTGGGTCCTGCCGAGAAGGCCGGACTGGTGCACGTCGATTCCCGGACGGGCCGCCTGGTCTTCCGGCACCCGCTCACCCGTTCCGCGGTCATGGAACTGTCGACGGTCGCGGAGCGCCGACGCGCGCATCTCGCGCTGGCAGGCGAGTGCCCGGAAGGATCCGAACGCCGGGCCCGCCACCTGGCCAACGCGACCGTCGGCCCGGACGATGCGGTGGCCTCACTGCTCCACGAGGTGGCCTACAGCACGCTGTGCCGCGGCGATGCCGTCGGCGCCATCACCACGCTGCTCCGCGCCGCCGATCTGAGCAGCGGCGGGACCGCCAAGGGACGCATGCTGGCCGAGGCCGCCTGTCTGGGCGCGAACATCGCCGGCGACCTGCGCAACGTACGCGCCCTGCTGGACAACGCCAGGCTCGCCGACCCCGTGAGCGCCGACTCCCTCGCGGTCGCGGCGACCGCGGCGAGTCAGCTCATCAACGGCGAAGGCGACGTGGACACCGCGCACAGGCTTCTCGTGAGCGCGATGGACAGCTACGCCCGCCCGAGCCCTGCCGAAGACCACATGCTCAACGAGGCACTGCACGTGCTGATCCTGGTGGGCTTCGCCGGCGGTCGACCGGAGTTCTGGCAGTCCTTCGACCGGATCGCCACACGCGTTCAGCGCCGGACCTCCGATCACCTGCTGTCGGTCGTCCACTGCGCGGTCGGCGACCCGGCCCACAAGGCGCTGTCCGTCCTGGACGATCTCGACGGCCTCGTCTTCGCGCTCCACGGGGAGACGGACCACAGGCGTATCCTCCGCACCTCCATCTCTGCCACGTACACCGACCGCCTGCCCGGCTGCCGCAGCGCCCTCAGGCGTGTCGTCGACGACGGCCGGACCCGGGGAGCCATCACTTCGGCGATCGAGGCCCTCTTCATCCTGGGGTACGACGCCTACGCCAGCGGGCAGTGGGACGACCTCCGGAACCTCACCGCCGAAGGTCTGCGCTGGTGCGACTCCCGCGCATACGGTCTGCCGGCCTGGTCGGGCCGGTTCCTGGAGGGCCTGCTCGCCGCCGCGCAGGGCGACGACCGGACCGCGGGAGAGACCGCGGACCGCCTCGTGTCGTGGGCGAGCCCGCGGGGCCTGCGGCTGCTGCGTGTCTACGCCTCGCACATCCGCGCCCTGTCCGCGCTCGGCAACGCGGACTTCGAAGAGGGATACCGTCATCTGCGGTCAGTGATCACCCCTGGCGAGCTGCCACCGTACATGCCCCATGCCCTGTGGCTCTTCATGGACTTCGCCGAAGCCGCGGCCCGCACCGGCCATCACGCGGAGGCGGCCCGGCACATCGCGGCGGTCAGGAGTACCGGCATCCCGGCCATCTCGCCGCGGATGGCCATGCTGACCGACGGCGCCGAGGCCATGGCCACCACGGACTTCATCGATCACGACCTTTTCGAGAGGGCCGTCGGCAACCCCGATGCGGAACGGTGGCCGTTCGACCGGGCACGAATCCGTCTCGCCTACGGCGAGAGGCTGCGCAGGGCCAAAGCCCGCTCGGCCCTCGTGCATCTGGAGGCCGCGCTCAGCACGTTCCAGCGGCTGGGAGCCGAGCCCTGGCGGGCACGGGCGGCGAACGAACTACGGGCGAGCGGCAACCCGGTCAGGACGGCGGTGTCCGGGACCGATCCGGTTTCGACGCTGACGTCACAGCAACTGCAGGTGGCGCAGCTGGCCGCCACCGGGCTGACCAACAAGCAGATAGCCGGCCGGCTCTTCCTGTCACCCCGTACCGTGGCCGCGCATCTTCGCGGTGTCTTTCCGAAGCTGAACGTCACGTCCCGGGCCGGACTCCGGGACGCGCTCACCGGCCTGCCCCAGCAACCGCCCCCTCGAAGTTAGGCCAACCAGCCGAAGGCAGCGCCGGCAACGCGTTCGTAGTGTGAGGCGACCGGAGGTTCACCGGGCGCCGGGGCGCCTGATCCCGAGTGTGCCGTCACATCGTCGGACTTCCGAGTCAGTACTTCTGGATGATGAGGGGACACGCATGCCTGAAGCGGTCTTGAAGGCCTATGTGATGGGGCAGAGCTCTGAGGAATCGGACAGATTGGGCGTTCAGGATTCGCTCTACGCCGCGCACACCGAGTACCTCCTCAGGACGGCAGGCGTGCGGGAGGGGATGCGTGTCCTCGACGTCGGCTGCGGTACCGGGGCGGTGTCGCTCGCCCTTGCGCGAATAGTCGGCCCGGACGGCCATGTCACGGGCGTGGACATGGATCCGGCGGTACTTGCGATCGCCCGCAGGAACGCCGCGGCGCTGTCGACGCGCAACGTCGCCTTCGAGCAGGCCGTGCTCCCCGATGTGGAACTGCCCGAGCCCGTCGATGCCGTGGTGGGACGACTGATCCTGATCCATGTCGATGATCCGGTGGGGGTCGTGAAAGGGCTGACGCGGTCTCTGCGCCGGGGTGGTCTGGTGACGTTCCAGGATTTCAACGTGTCACGGTTGCGGGCCTTCCCCGAGGTTCCTCTGGTGACGCAGTGCCAGAAGTGGATCAGCGCGGCGTTGACGGCCGGCGGCCGCAACCCGGACATGGGCGAACAGCTGGCCCGGGTGCTGCGGGCCGCGGGACTCCCCGAGCCCGGCGTCGCCTGCGCCGTGCCGACCGGTGGCTCGGATTCGGCGGCGGTGACGCTCGTAGCCGAGAGCGTGCACAGCCTCATGCCGGTAATCGAGCGCAATGGCATCGCCGACCCCCGGGAAGTCGACATCGACACCCTCCACACCCGATTGGCGAAGGCGTGCCTGGAAAGGCAGGCGACGATCTATCTCCCGGATCTGGTGGCCGCCTGGGCACGAGCGGACTGAGCGCTCCGCTGGAAGTGCCGCACCTTTCCGTCTGCCGACTGCGGCGCCGTCATGGCTGGTCGCGCCCACGCGGCGGTAGCCGCATATCCGATACAGCCCCGCGCCCCTTCGGGGCGCTGCCGAACCGCAGCGGACCTCGCCGGACCTGCTTGGCGAACGTCGGCCTGGCACGACGGGGGCGTCCGGCTGGTGCGTCTGCGCAGTCGTCGGTCCCCCGTGGGAAGAGAAGTATCGTGACGAATGTCGTCGTGATCGGCGCCGCGCTCGGCGGCCTCCAGACAGCCATGCTCCTGGCCCGGGACGGCCATGACGTGACCGTTCTCGAACGGGATCCGGAGCCGCCGCCCGCCGACCCGGAGTGGTCGTGGTCGCGTTGGGAGCGCCCAGGAATCCCCCAGATGCGCCTCCTCCACCTTCCGCTCGCCCGCTGGCGCCAGCTGGCCGAGGCCGAACTGCCGGACCTGGTGCAGCGGATGACGGCGGCCGGTGCGGTGCGCACGAACGTGCTGGCAACCGAACCGGGTCTGGGCGGCGAACTGCGCGCGGACGACGCCCGTTTCGAGACGCTGGTGGCCCGGCGTCCGCTCTTCGAGTCCGCCGCCCGCGACGCGGCCGAGGCAGCGGGCGTCAGGATCCGCTGGGGCGTGGCCTGCCTCGGACTGCGCGCTTCCTCCGGGGGCCGGGTGCCGCACGTGACCGGGGTGGCGACGAGTGCGGGAGAGACGGCGGCCGAACTGGTCGTCGACTGCACCGGACGCCGTTCCCGGCTCCCCGCCTGGCTGCGGGAGATCGGGGTGGAAGGGCCGCTGGAGGAGACCGGCGAGCGCGGCTTCACCTACCACAGCCGTTACTACCGCTCCCCCGACGGCGCTCTGCCCACCGACGTCTTCCCCCCGCTCGTCGAGCACGGCTCCCTGGGCCTGCTGCGCGTCCCCGCCGACCACGGCACGTACTCGATCTGCCTCATCAGCCGCACCCACGACCGCGAGATGCGCGACCTGCTGCGCCGGGAGGCCGCGTGGTCGGCGGCCGTGAGCCTCTTCCCCGGCGGCAGCACCTGGCTGGCGGGGCGGCCCATCACCGAGGGGATCCAGACCATGGGCCGCCTCACCCATCGCAGAAGGACGCTGTACGACACCGAACAGCCCCTCGTGACCGGGCTGGTGGCCGTCGGGGACGCCTGGGCGCTCACCGTCCCGACCCTGGGGCGAGGCCTGGCGATGAGCCTGAACCACGGTCTGATCCTGCGCGACCTGCTGCGCCGGGCGGACACCGGCGACCCGCCGGCCTTCGCGGCGGCGTACGCGAAGGCAACCGTCGACGGTCTGGGCTGGTCGTACCGGCAGTCCCGCACCTACACACGGCATCGGCTGGCGGAGATGGACGCCCACGCGGCCGGGATCCCTTATCCGGATCCCGACTGGCACCGGCTCCGGGCACTGCGGCTGCTGGCCCAGCGTGACCCGGACGCCCTGCGGGCAGAGCGGGCCGCCGCGCATCTGCTGCCGGAAGCACGGGACGAACTGCGCGCTCCCGCGCTCTCCGAGGCCGTCGCCCGCCTGGCCGCCGAGACGAAGGACTCCCTGCCGACCGGCCCCTCGCGCGCGGAGCTCCTCCACGCCCTCACCGTATGACCGAGGGGGGAAGGTGCCCTCGGCGCACTGACGCGTGCCGCGTTCCCGCAGGCCGTCACCGGCGAAGGACGCGTGGATCCGGGCGTGGCCGAGCGGCATGAGACGGAGGTGGGCCGGACCTGGCGTCACGACACGCCGACGGATGTCGCCCGGACGTGGGACGTTTCCGTGTCGCCGGGGCATCCGGGGGTGGTGACGGTGTGTGATGGCGTCGGGCCTCGGAGTTTCCGCGGCCCCGTTGTCACCGCTGTCACCGTTGTCGAACTTCACGAAGGACTTCACGATGCGCCTGCTCCGTCCGCTCGCCGTCGCTCTCGGCGGGCTTGCCCTCACCGTCATCACCATGGGTCCGGCGGCCGCCGCCCAGGGGACGTTCGTCTGGGTGGGGCCGAAGGGCAAGGCGTACGCCATCCAGAACCCGCCGGACCGCAAGTGCCTCGACATGGCGCAGGAGGCGCGCGGACCGCAGAACGCCACGAAGAAGGCGCTCGTCGTCTACAGCAAGCCGAAGTGCAAGGGCACCACCCACCGGGTCGCCCCCGGGCACTCGGCGGCCGGCAGCGTCCGCTTCGCCAGCGTGGTCTTCAACCCCCGCTAGGGCGAGGCCCGTTCAACCCTCCGGTTTCAACCCCCCGGTGGGGGGGGGGGGCGGGGGCGGGGGGGGGCCGCCCGCCGGGCGGGGGGGGGCCGGGGGGGGGGGGGGGCCACCCCCCCCCCCCCCCCCCCCCCCCCCCCCCCCCCCC